>JAGXAC010000266.1 GCA_019075925.1 Hyphomicrobiales bacterium
AAGGCAACACCGTGCCGTTGGGCGTCACCGGCGAACTGTGTGTGCGCGGCTATTCGGTGATGCAGGGCTACTGGGAGGATCCCGCTCGCACGGCCGAAGTAGTGAAGGACGGCTGGATGCACACCGGCGACCTCGCGACCATCGATGACGAGGGCTACTGCAACATCGTCGGCCGCGCCAAAGACATGCTGATCCGCGGAGGCGAGAACGTGTACCCGCGCGAGGTTGAGGAATTCCTCTTCCGCTTTCCCAAGGTGCAGGCTGTCCAAGTGTTCGGCGTGCCCGACGCCAAATACGGCGAGCAAGTGTGCGCGTGGGTCGTGCTCAAGCCCGGCCAGACCTGCACGGCCGAGGAAGTGCGCGAGTTCTGTCGCGATCACATCGCCCATTACAAGGTGCCTCACTACATTCGCTTCGTCGAGGAAATGCCAATGACCGTCACCGGCAAGTACCAGAAATTCGTGATGCGAGATCGCATGATCAACGAACTCAAGCTTCGTGAGGCGAAGACCGCCTAGGACTTCCAGCGGCACGCCCGTCGGATTCTACTGAGGATCCGACGACTGCTGACGAAGTGACTGGCGTACCGAAACCCCTGTCGCGACTGACGCCGGCCCCGATTTGCACTAAAGTGGACAGGCAATTCTGGCAAAGATGAATGATGCAGCTCCGACCCAACGATGACCTGTTACTTGTGATCGACGTGCAGAACGATTTCTGCCCGGGCGGCGCGCTGGCGGTCGCTGATGGCGATGCTGTCGTGCCGGTTATCAATCGGCTTTCGAAGCGTTTCAATCATGTGGTCCTGACGCAAGACTGGCATCCAGTTGGCCACAGCTCGTTTGCTACCGCTCATCCCGGATCTGCTCCATTCGAAACTGCCACAATGTCCTATGGCGAGCAGACGCTGTGGCCCGATCATTGTGTCCAGGGCACACATGGGGCGGCCTTCCATCCGCAACTATCGACCGAGTGTGCGGAACTCGTGATCCGAAAGGGGTTCCGCGACGAGATGGATTCCTATTCCGCCTTCTTTGAGAACGATCGACGGACCCCGACGGGGCTCTCGGGCTATTTGCGTGACCGTGGTCTGCAAAGGCTTTTTTTGGTCGGACTGGCGACGGATTATTGCGTCCACTATTCAGCGGTCGACGCACGCCGGCTGGGCTTTGAGGCTGTTGTCATCGAATCCGGTTGCCGTGGGATCGATCTCGCCGGCTCCCTCGCATCGGCCTGGATTGCGATGAAGCAGGCTGGTGTGCAGCGGATCAGTGACATCAGCTAGCTAAGCTAGCGATATGGTCTCAAGCCGTCCCGGTACCCCGGTTCGGCATGCCCCCGAGCGCGATGATATCTGCACTCAATTGCTCGACGGTCGTGCGATGCCGCATTGCCGTCTGGCGGATCAAGTTGAATGCTTCTTCCTCCGATAAAGCGTGACCTCGCATCAGCCGTAGGACGGCAGCGAACACCAGGCGCCGCGAGCGAATGCGCGCTTCCAGCTTTTCGATATGGGCTGCTTCCTCGCTGCGTCGCTGCGCGCAATCGAACGCGACGACCAGCGCCGTATAAAGTCCCGCCGACCGCAGGGGCTTGATGAGAAAAGACGCGGGTCTTAGTTCCAAAAGCCATTTCAGTCGGCTTGGCGTCTCGGTGCCGATCAGAGCGATGGCCGGTACATCGGCCCTCAGGCCCGGCGGAACGTCGGATTTGATCGAGATGCCGTCAGTATCAAGAACGATGACATCGGCCGTGGGCTTTGCTGCGATCGGCTGCTTCGGATCGGCTTCTGTCACCGTCATACCCAGCCGGCCGAGCTGCCGTCGCACAATCGAGATCTCACGCTCGTCTCTCATGATCAGGAGAGCATGTCGGCCACGTACGGAAAATGGTGATGGTTTCGTCATTTCACGACCCGGAGGTGGCTTGGACGCTTACCGATTGTATCTGCCGTCTTGCCCAGCTTCGCGCCGATTGCGGCCAAATCTAGGTTGGAGAGATATGGGTCCGGTCGTTCGGGTGCACCTGCCTCCCAGAAGATCTTGAACTGGCAGCCTCGCCCGGACCGGGCGAGCCGTGGCGTCAGAAAACAATGGTTGTTATCGGGATCGACCCAGACCGGTCCTTGTGGCGAATCGTAGCGATGACCGGCGGCGGCACGTCTGACAGCCACGACATCGGCGGTTCCGGCCAGACGAATGGCGCGCGCCAGCAGCATGACGCAGACGTACGTCGATTGACCATCCACGGAAACAAGACTGTTGGTTCCGTGGCGCGCCTTCCAGCGCGCCACGAAGGCGCGATTTTCGGTGGCTTCGATGCTCTCGAAATACGCCGAGGAGGCGATGCAGCCGACGGAAGCAGGCGAGCCGATCATCTTCAACTCGGGCTCGCACAGGCTACAGCTCAGTAACGGGATGGAGAGGCGGGCACGAACGGAAGCTTCATGCAGCGCGCGCATGAAGACGTAGCTTGATTCCCCAACTAGCGTGTTGAAGACCGCAGGCGGCTTGCGAGCGATAATCTCCTTGACAATGTGATCGACTGCCGTCTCGCCAAGTTCGAGGAGGCGCTCTGCAATTATCCGCCCGCCAGCGCTGGAGACGATTTCGCGGAGCACCCGATTGGTTTCCCAAGTCCAAACATAGTTGGAGCCGACGCAGAATACTTCACTCGCAACATGCTCGAGCATATGCCTGACCAACGGCACCACTGTGTGGTTAGGCGCGGCGCCGACGTAGATTACGTTGTCGCTACTTTCGAATCCTTCATAACGTGCGGGGTGCCAGAGCAGACGTTCGGTGCGTTCGACG
>JAGXAC010000083.1 GCA_019075925.1 Hyphomicrobiales bacterium
TCGACACTGGTGGCGGCGGCCGCCGCCATTCTCGGCATTGTTGCCGCGCTCCGGATCATCTCCTGGCCGGCCGCGATTATTGGCGCCGGGGCGGCGGCGCTTGCGGCGCCGCTGGTGCTGCAGGCGTTGCCGGGACGCTTCGTCGATGGCCGCGGCGCGCTCGCCGGCGTCGCCGCCGGCGCCGCCGTGCTCGGCGCCATGCTGGTGTGGCTCGCGGTGGGCATTCGGTGCGGCGGCTGCGGTTGAACAAAACGACCGTTTTGCTGTTAGCCAAGGATGTGGATATTAAGCTTTCAAATCGCTGTTTTTTGCGCTAAACAGTCGATTGGTCCCGTGCGTGAGAGTCGCCGATGACGGCAAGCAGCGCAAAACGCCAACCCAACCGCTGGCCGGCATTGCTCGATGCCGCCGCCGCGCAGTTCGCCGAACGCGGCTACCACGCCACCAGCATGCGCGACCTCGCCGCCGCCACCGCCATGACGCCCGGCGCGATTTACTTCCACGTTGCCAGTAAGCAGGCGCTGCTGCTCGCGGTCTACGAAGAAGGCGTGCAGCGCATCCTCGACCGGGTGGAAGCGGCTGCGGCGACCGCACGCGAGCCGTGGGCGCGCCTGGAGAAAGCCATCGCCGCACATCTTGCCGCCGTGCTCGATGCCGGCGCCTACGCCCGCGTTGTCATCCGCATTCTGCCGCACGACGCGCCGGAGATCGCCGCCGAGCTCAAGCAATTGCGCGACCGGTACGAGGCGCGATTCGCCCGCTATTTCGCCGCGATAGCATTGCCGCGCGAGCGCGATGCGGCGGTGGCGCGGCTTGCTCTCCTCGGCGCCATGAACTGGACGCCGGTCTGGTACAAGGACGGCGGCAAATCCGTTCCGGCAATCGCGCGGGAATTGCTCGCGCCGTTGCGGGCGCTTGCCGGCGCCAAACCTGCGCGGGGCGCAAAATGACGGCATGCGGACTGAATCCCCCGGCGCGCGTACTGGTCACCAAGATCGGGCTCGACGGCCACGATCGCGGCAGCCGCATCGTCGCCGCCTATCTGCGCGACGCCGGCATGGAGGTCATCTACACGCCGCCGTGGCAATCGATACCCGCGGTGGTCAAGCTCGTCCTGGAAGAGGACGTCGATGTCGTCGGCATCTCGTCGCTCGCCACCGATCATCTGATCGTGCCGAAGCTCGCCGACGCGCTGCGCGAGGCCGGCCTCGGTCACGTCGGCATTATTGTCGGCGGCATCGTCCCGGACGATGAATGCCCCGCGCTGCTGCAGGCGGGCGTCAGCGCCATCTTCGGTCCCGGTTCGCCGCGCGACGACATCATCGCCCACGTCGCCGCGCTCGCCGCCAAAGTCCGTGACGTCAAAAATGCCGAATTCAGGGAGATCGCCCAATGACCAAACAGGCCGTTCAACTATCGCTGCCGGGATTCGAGCAGGCACACGGCGGCTGGCGCGCCGAATATGGCCGGCAGATCGGCGCCGACCGCACCATCAGGAACCGCTCCGGCGTCGAGATCAAACCGCTGTATACGCCGCGCGACTGGAATGGTGACGCTTTCCTCGAAAATCTCGGTTTCCCCGGGCAATATCCCTACACCCGCGGCATCTATCCGACCATGCATCGCGGCCGCACGTGGACGCAGCGGCAGTTGATCGGCCTCGGCACGCCGGCGGACTACAACAAGCGGGTGCGCACCATCCTCGATGCCGGCGCGACCGCGATCAGCCTCATTCCGTGCAACTCGGTCTTTCGCGGCAACGATTGCGACGAAGTCGATCTGCCGCTCTTGGGCACCTGCGGCACCGTCGTCAATACCGCCGATCATATGGACCAGGCGCTCGACGGCGTGCCGCTCGGCAACATCTCGACCGCGATGAACGACCCCTCCCCGTTCACGCTGCTGGCGTTCGTGCTCGCCGTCGCCAAGCGGCGCGGCATTCCCTGGACGTCGATCACCGGCACGTCGAACCAGAGCGATTACATCTCGCATTTCATTGCCAACCACATGTTTTACCGCCTGTCGCTGCCGGGCGCGCGGCGGGTGCTGCTCGATCACATCGAGTTCTGCCGCGCTTACGTGCCGGGCTGGAACCCGGTGTCGGTCGTCGGCCAGCACATGCAGCAGGCCGGCGCGACGCCGGTCGAAACCATGGCGTTCACCATTTCGACCGCCTTGCAATACGCCCAGGATTGCATCGACCGCGGCATGGACATCGATCACGTGTTGCGGCGCTTTACGTTCTTCTTCGACATTTCCATCAGTTTCTTCGAGGAGGTCGCGAAATTCCGCGCCGGCCGCCGCATCTGGGCGCGGCTCGCGCGCGAACGGCTGGGCGCCAAGGATCCGGGTTCGTGGCGCTTCAAATTCCACGGCCAGACGTCGGGCGTCGATCTCACCGTCCAGCAGCCGCTGAACAACATCGCGCGCGTCGCCGTGCAGGCGATGGCGGGCATCATGAGCGGGCTGCAATCGCTCCACACCGACGCCTACGACGAGGCGATCACCACGCCGACCGAGGAGACCGCCCGCATCGCGGTCGCCACCCAAAACATCCTGCGCGAAGAAGCGCATCTGTGCGACGTCATCGATCCGCTCGGCGGCTCTTACTACGTCGAGACGCTGACCGATCAGATGGAAGAGGAGATGATGGCGCTGATCGGCAAGGTCGATGAAGCCGGCGGCATGTACAAGGCGGCCGAGGCCGGCCTGATCCAGGCGATGGTCGGCCAATCGGCGCTGGCCTTCCAGGAGAAGGTCGAGAGCGGCGAGGAAAAGGTCATCGGCGTCAACTGCTATCAGGCCGACAATGTGGCCTACGCGGCGCGGCCGACCGAGCGGCCCGAGCTTGAGCGCATGCAGCAGCACGTCGCGAGCTTTGCCGCCTACAAGGCGGCGCGCAGCCAGACCGACGTCAATCGCGCGCTGGATACGCTCAAGCGCGCGGCCAACAGCGAGGGCGAGAACATCTACGGGCGCATCGTCGAAGCGGCCGAGGTCGGCATCACCCATGGCGAGATCGTTAGCCTGTTGCGCGAAGAGCTCGGCTTTGGGCATCCCCTTGTCGTTGTCTGAGCCGGCGCCGGCATCGTCCCACGATATTCTCGACCGACTGGCTGCCGGCGATGCGGCGACGCTGGCGCGATGCATCAGCCTGATGGAGACCGGCGGCAACGCCGCCGACCTCATCCATCGGCGCGTCTGCGCCAGGACCGGACACGCCGCCGTGATCGGCTTTACCGGCGCGCCGGGCGCCGGCAAATCCACCTTGATCGATGCCTATATCGCGGTGCTGCGTGGAGGCGGCCGAAGGGTTGCGGTCGCCGCAGTCGATCCCTCAAGCCCGCTCGGTGGGGGCGCCATCCTCGGCGACCGCGTCCGCATGCGCCGCCACGCACTCGATCCGAACGTCTTTATCCGTTCGGTGGCCTCGCGCGGCCATCTCGGCGGCCTGTCCGAGAGCATCCATCGCGTCGTCGATGTGATGGACGCCGCCGGCCACGATGTCATCATCGTCGAGACGGTGGGTACCGGCCAGTCCGAGGTGGAAGTGGCGGAGATCGCCGACATCTGCGTGGTGGTGAATGCTCCCAACATGGGCGACGACGTGCAAGCGATGAAGGCCGGCGTCCTGGAGATTGCCGATATCCTCGTCGTCAACAAAGCCGACCTGCCGCTGGCCCAGCGTGCCACCAAGCAATTGCGCGACATGCTCAAGCTGCGGCGCAACCGTCAGAACGTCGCCATTCTCGAAACCGTGGCCACCAACGAAACCGGCATCGATGCGTTGGGCACCGCTATCGACGGTCTGCTCGCGAACCGCGCCGCCGACAAGCGGAAAAGCCGCGAGCGGCGCATGCGCCGGCTGATCGCGCAAGCCGCAAGTCGCCTCGCGCACGACCGTATGCGCGACCTCGCCGACGCTATGCTGGATGAGTTGGCGCACAAGGCCGCCACCGGCGAAATCGGCATCGCCGAAGCGGCAAAACAGGCGCTATCGCTTATTCGGCCGTAACGTTCCGCAAAATTTCCGGGACCCTCGCCGGCCGGACTCATGCACGATCAGGGATGCGGTCCCCACGGCGCTGCGTGAAGAAGCTTGACCTCCTGGGTCATCACCAGCGGACGAAACTTCACGGCGAAACCATCGACGAAATCGCCATTCGCATAGACCGCGACCCAATGCGCGCGACGGTCGGCGTCGTCGTCGAACTTCCAGAGATGCACGAGCTGATTGATGGTGCCGGTATCGGCCTGGAAATAGCCGATCAGCTTTTTGTCTTGCCCGCCCTTCTGCAGCGCCGGAAAGCCAAACCCCTGGTAAAGCTTTACGGCCTCCGCCATGGCGCCGACCTTGAGCGTATAGGTTCGCATTTCGTAGAGAGCCATCGGATGGTTTCCTTGGTGCCGTCGTTGGGTAGATGAGCGCCTAGCCAACCGCGTTCGCCGCGGCACGTCCAGCGGCACGGCCGGAAAAAATGCAGCCGCCAAGAAATGTCCCTTCGAGCGCAGCGTAGCCGTGCACGCCGCCGCCGCCGAAACCCGCCACCTCGCCGGCTGCATAAAGCCCCGGCACCGGCCGACCATCGGCGCCGATGACACGGCTGTCGAGATCGGTTTGCAAGCCGCCGAGCGTCTTGCGCGTCAGAATGTTGAGCCGCACGGCGATCAGCGGGCCGGCAGCCGGATCGAGCAGCTTGTGCGGCCGCGCGACGCGGATGAGCTTATCGCCGATATAACGGCGCGCATTATGGATGGCGGCAATTTGCGCGTCCTTGCTAAACGGATTGTCGAGTTCACGATCACGCGCCACGATTTCGCGCTCGATGTCTTCGGGCGCGAGCAAAGCCTCGCCGACAAGCGCATTCATCCGCGCCACCAGCCGCGGCAGATCGGGCTCGACGATGAAATCCTCGCCGTTGTCCATGAACGCCTTGACCGGGCCGGGTATTCCGGCCCGCGCACGACGGATCACCGCAAGCCAGCTCTTCGAGGTGAAATCGGGATTTTGTTCGGACCCTGAAAGCGCAAATTCCTTGGCGATGATTTTATGGGTCAGGATGAACCAGGAATAATCGTAGCCGGTCGCCATGATGTATTGAAGCGTGCGCAAGGTATCGAAGCCGGGATAGAGCGGCGCCGGCAGACGCCGGCCGCGCGCGTCGAGCCACAGCGGCGACGGTCCTGGCAAAATCCGGATGGCGTGATCGGTCCAGATCGGCGCGAAGTTCTTGATCCCCTCGACGTAGTGCCACATGCGGTCGCGATTGATGATCGTGCCACCGGCGGCTTCCGCGATCGCCAGCATGCGGCCGTCGACATGATCGGGGACGCCGGTGATCATCCGTTTCGGCGGCAGGCCGAGCCGTTGCGGCCAGTTGGCGCGGATGAGTTCGCGATTGGCGCCGATGCCGCCGGAGGCGACGATGACCGCCGGCGCCTTGAGATCGAACGAACCGGCGATGTCGCGCGAGCTTTTTTGTCCACGCGGGACGGCGCTCGGCGCCAAAATGTCGCCCCGCACGCCGTCGACCGTGCGGCCCGATTTGGTCAGCGCGCTGACGCGGTGGCGGAACCTGAAACTCACGAGGCCCGAGCGTTCGCCCTCGCGCACCCGCGCAACGAATGGCTCGATCACGCCGGGTCCGGTTCCCCAGCTCAGATGAAAGCGCGGCACAGAATTGCCGTGGCCGCTTGCGGCATCGCCGCCGCGCTCGGCCCAGCCGACCACGGGAAAGAAGCGCAAACCGCGCGCCCGCAGCCACGCGCGCTTTTCGCCGGCGGCGAAGGCGACATAAGCCTCCGCCCATTTGCGCGGCCAGAAATCCTCGGCGCGGTCGAACGCCGCGGTGCCGATCCAGTCCTGCCACGCCAGTTCGTGGGAGTCGCGGATGCCCAAGCGCCGCTGCTCCGGCGAGTTGACGAGAAATAGACCGCCGAGCGACCAGAACGCCTGACCGCCGAGCGATTGCTCCGGCTCCTGATCGACGATGATGATTGTCCTGCCGGCCTCGATCAATTCCGCGGCGGCGACCAGGCCCGCGAGGCCGGCACCTACGATGATGACGTCGGCGTCATAACGCATCGTCTTATGTCCCGTCGACCCGACGCGTCAGCGCGACGCGCACCTTTCAGACGCCGGCCAAGGCGACAATATCGCGGGATTTGCCGCGCAGGCGTTTTCGTTTTTGCCAACCCTGCCGCCGACTGAACCGGATTCAGCGAACCCTGCTCCGACACAAGCGAGAGAAACCGCTGCGGCGGAGAAAATCGCCAGCGCGGTCACCGCGGATTTGCGCAATCGGCCCTCCATCAAGTCGCTGTCGGTCCTTTTCGACGCAGGTGC
This sequence comes from Hyphomicrobiales bacterium, assembly GCA_019075925.1. Lineage (GTDB taxonomy): Bacteria > Pseudomonadota > Alphaproteobacteria > Rhizobiales > Xanthobacteraceae > BOG-931. The sequence continues at coordinate 6,347 of JAGXAC010000083.1, forward strand.
GTCAGATCGCGCTGGCTCTGACGTTGCTTCCAGCGCCGATCAGCTTCCTAAATTTGCAAGGCCGGCGGCGTCACGAAACCGCCGAACTCGCGCTCCATGAGCGCCGCAAAAGCGATCGTCGTTCGGTCCTCCAAACAGGGGCCGACAATCTGCACTCCGATCGGCAGTCCGCTGTCCGAACGGTCGATCGGCGCTGCGGTCGCGGGAAGGCCCGGCGTCGTGGCGATCTCCGGCCAGACCAGTTGATCCGAATAGGGATAAGCTTTGCCGTCGATCTCGATCTGCCGTGCGGAATACGGAGCCGAATGATCGTGCGGAAACGCAGGGGTTGGCATCGGCGGACACAGCACAACGTCCCATTCGCGGAACAGTGCGCGCCATTGCTCTCGCAGCTTGGAGCGGAGGATGTCAGCCGCCATCCAATCGCGATGATCCAAGACCAAGCCGCGGGCGCGCTCGGCGATCAGGCTGAAGTCATCGGGTGCGAGTGCCGCGGCGGCATTGCGCGCTTCGTTGTAGTCCTGGAGGGGCCATCGCGCTGCAAAGACCGGCATCAACAAACGCATATAGAGCCGCGCGGAGTCCGCCAGATCCGGCAAAAGCGGACTTTCGCGCCCGATCTTGATCCCGGCTTTGACGAGTCGTTGCGCCAGACGATCAAGTGCATGGCGAACGGTGGCCGCGGTCGGCAGCAACGGATGCGTATCGATCACCAGCGCGCGGAAGTCTCTGAATTCGGTGTGCCGCGGCGCCGGCAACGCCAGCCGATATCCAACACCGTCGCGCCATTCGTCGGGGCCGGCGATGACGTCGAGGGCCAAGGCAAGATCGGACGCGCTCCGCGACATCGGACCAACGACCGAAAGGTCCCGATCAAAGGGCAATGCCGGCAGGCCGGGCGGCGTATGGCCGCGAAGGGGCACCAGCCCAAACGTCGGCTTGTGAGCGTACACGCCGCAGTAATGCGCAGGCACCCGCAGCGACCCACCGATGTCCGACCCGATCGACAGAGGCCCGAAGCCGGCGGCCAGCGCCGCCGATGATCCACCGGAGGAGCCGCCAGGCGTACGGCCGGCATCCCATGGGTTGTTCGTCAATCCATAAATCTCGTTGTAGCTTTGCCAATCGCCGAGATTGATCGGAACATTGGTCTTGCCGAGAACGATGGCGCCAGCCGCCTTGAGCCTGGCGACGGCGACGGCGTCTTCCCTCGCGATCCAGTCCTTGAACGCCGGAATTCCCCACGTCGTCGGCGTTCCGGCCAAATTGAACGATTCTTTGACCAACAAGGGAACGCCAAGCAGCGGACGGCGGTCGCCGCCGGCCAGCGCGGCGTCGGCGGCATGCGCTGCCTCGCAGGCGCGGTCGAAATCGCGCACCACGACGGCGTTAAGGCGCCGGTCGAGCGCGATGATCCGCGCGATCGTGGACTCCACAAGCTCGCGCGCGGAAATCTTCCGCGCTTGCAGCGCATCCGTCAGTTGTTTGGCGGTACGATAGTCCCAATTGCCGTCGGTCATGCAAGCCAATCCCGATGAATGCGCAGCCGCGCCGCAGCGAAACCGCCGCCAACCGCTCCGAGATTACTCACAGACTGCCGTCCCAATCGCAAGCACAGCCTGCGGCCTCGGAACGGCGGCACGGTCACGCGTTCTCCGGCCCCTTCAAGGCCGACGCTTCCGGTCACCCAACGACCCGAGAGTGTATGTCGTTCAATCCGCCGGAATGAAAGGCGACCCTTGGCGTCGATCGAACGCGCCATCAACAATGGCCATTCCTGAACCGTGCGACACGCTTTCATCCGACATGTCGGACGGTGTCGGACGTTCGCTTTTGTTCTCAGCTTAAGTGCTTGAAAAATTTGGTGGGCGCACCAGGGCTCGAACCTGGGACCCGCTGATTAAGAGTCAGCTGCTCTACCAACTGAGCTATGCGCCCCAACCCGACGAGGTCAGGCAATCCACCCCTGCGGCGGCGATGGGCTCAAACGCTCCCGGCGTCGCGCGAGCCGTATTTAGGGCATTGCGTCGGCGATTCCAAGCGGGGAAAATCGCGGGGTGATTCACGGAAGCCTTCGCCGGAACTGGCCGATGCACGCTTGGTCTGTTTCTCTCGCTCTGTTTGCCGTAACGGCGTTCGCGCAAACGCCGGCGCCCACGGTCGTCGAACCAAGCGCAACCGTCACCGGGGTCACCGTCACCCACGCCGGAACCTTTACCGGACCGTCGAGCAGCAAGACCGCCGAGGCCGGCCAGCATTCGCCGACGCGCACGGTCGGCACCGTGTCCAATTGGCAGTTCGTGACGGACTCGACCGACGTCGTGGGCAAAGTCGGAACGCAGTTCGGCATCGAATTCCGCATCGACGGAACGCCGGCCGAAGCCCCGGTGACGGCGCGCCTGGAGATCACCTTTCCGCCGGACGGCATCCGCAACCCGAATACCGGCGAGCGGATGCACAGCGCGACGGTCGCCTTTCCCAACATGAAGATCGGCGCGCTCTGCCTGGTCGGTTACGGCTTTGGCAATGCGTGGGAAATCGTGCCGGGCGAATGGAAGCTGCAGGTCATGTATCACGACCGCATGCTGGCCGAACGCACCTTCACCGTCGCCAAGCCTGAATGATCGAACGGCTTCGCGCCGTCTCCACATTCGGCCTGAAGTCCGGTACAAACCGGATCGGACCGCGACGGAGTGAACGGCTGTGAGGTTTGGCGTCTTTGTCTACGACGGCGTGGAGCCGATCGAGCTTGCGATTTACGGCGTCCTGTCGATGGCTCGCCGGGTCGAGCCCGCAATTTCGATATGCACCATCGCGCCGAAGGCCGGCGTCGTCGAAATGTCGAACGGACTAAAGGTGATCGCGGACCACGGTATCGACGATGCGCCCGATTGCGCCGTCCTCATTGTGTGCGGCGGGCCCGGCTGGGAAGCCCAGGCCAATAACGCCGAGACACTGGAGTTCATCCGGTCGAGACCGGCCGACACCCGGCTCGCCTCCGTGTGCACCGGCGCGATGATTCTCGCCGCGAGCGGAATACTGGACGGCAAGAAAGCTACCACCAAACGCGAGGTCATCGCGCCTGATCGATCGCCACTCGAGATCATGCGACAACGTTATCCGCAAATCGAGGCGAACGCCGCCAGTCTGGTGGAATGCGACGGCGTGACGACCGGCGGCGGGGTCAGCCTGTGCATCGATACCACGCTACATCTTATCGAGCGCGAACTCGGAGTCCGCGTTGCCCAGGAAACGGCGCGGATCATCGAGTATACGCGCGCCCGGGAAGCCAACCGCCGCGAGTTTCCGTCGATCGTGGACGCTGGCGCGCGCGGGTGATTGCGGCAACACGCTGCCGAGCGGCCAACGCGACCGGACGATGCCGAAAAAGAAGCCCCATTCTCCCGCAGCTTTGAAGCCGGCCTCGGCTTCCGACATCGTGGACGTCATCGGCCGGACGATCCTGCGAATGCGCAAAGCGCGCGGAATGACGCTCGACGAGCTTGCCGCCCGGACCGGGTTCAGCAAAAGTTATCTGTCGAAGATCGAAAATCGCCTGAGCGTGCCGCCGATCGGGACGCTCGCGAAAATAGCGCAGGCCTTTGCCTGTGACATCGGTCATTTGCTGCGGGCGGACGACGACTTCACCGTCGATGCAGTCTCTATCGTGCAAAAGCGCGAGCGGCAGGCGGCGGTCCGCGGCGGCACCGCGTTCGGCTATGACTATTCGAGCCTGGCGCACAAGAAGCGCAACAAGGGCATGGAGCCGTTTGTATTTACGTTTCCGGCTGAAATCGATGTCGATACATTCTTCGAACATGAAGGCGAAGAATTCATCTTCATCCTTCGCGGCAGGGCCGAATTCGAAACCAGACGCAACGGCGTCGTGGAAAAATGGATCCTCGATGAGGGCGACAGCCTTTACCTCGACTCGCAAATCCCGCATCGCGGCCGCAGTTTAGGCGGCGATACCGAAGCACTGGTCGTCATCTATCAGCCGAAGCCGGGCGACAGTTCAACCGCATAGTCCGGCCGTTGCTGCGAACAGGCAGCACCAATGGGCCTTCGCCGCGGCCAGCGGCGTGCCGGATCAGCGGCTTTTTTTCGCCATCGGCGCGGTTTCCTTGGCGGCCAAGACCGCGAGGAACGTAATCGCCGCGATCACGATCATCAGGATCGAAACCGGCCAGGTCGTGCCGTGGCTTGTCCCCACCAAAGCGGCGGCGGCAAGCGGAACCAGGCCGCCGCCGATGGGCGCCGCGATCTGATAGCCGAGCGACGCGCCGCTATAGCGCAGGTGGGAGGGGAACATTTCGCTGAGGAAGCTCGCCTGGACGCCATACATGATGCCGTGTCCGACCGACATGCCGACCACGAACGCCAGCACTACGATCGTCGAATCCCGCGTGCCGATCGCCCAAAAGATCGGAAACGCCAGGCAGATCGCGGCGACACAGCCGAGGAGATAGATGGTGCGGCGGCCCAATCGATCGGAAAGATGACCGAACAGCGGTATCGTGATCAGTTCGCCGGCCGCACCAAGGGCGATAGCTCCCAGCACCAGGTTGCGCGAGAGTCCGAGGTTGGTGACGGCGTAGCTCAAGCCGAAGATGGTGATCACGTAGATCCACGATATCTCGGTGATCCGCGCGCCAAGCCCGATGAGCAGATCCTTGGGATGCCGCCGGATGGTTTCGAGCACCGGAAAGCGCGCAATTTTAGCTTCCGTCACCACCCGCTTGAAATCCGGAGTCTCCTCGACCCGCAACCGGATGAAGAGGCCAATGATCACCAGCACCGCGCTGGCGAGGAACGGCAGCCGCCAGCCCCAGGCCGCAAATTGCGCGTCGGTGAGATGTCCCAGCGAGAAAAACGACGCCGTGCCCAGCGCCAGCCCCAGTGGAAAGCCGACCTGGACCACGCTGCCAAAGAGACCACGCTGATGCGGTGGCGCATGTTCGACTGCCATCAGCACGGCGCCGCCCCACTCGCCGCCGACCGCGATGCCCTGCACCAGCCGGCACGCCACCAGCAGGATCGGCGCCGCCACGCCGATGCTGGCATAGGTCGGCAGCAGGCCGATGACCGTGGTGGCAAGGCCCATGCTCACCAGCGTCAGGATCAGCATCGACTTGCGGCCGAGCCGGTCGCCGAAGTGGCTGAGGATGATGGCGCCGATCGGTCGGGCGAAAAAACCAACGCCGATGGTGCCGATCGCCAGGAGCTTCCCCACCAGCGGATCGTGGGTCGGGAAATAGAGCTTGTTGAGAACGAGCGACGCGGCGGTACCGTAAATCAGAAAGTCGTACCATTCGATGGTTGTGCCGATGGCGCTTGCCGCCACCACCGTGCGCATTGAGGTTCCTGTGTCGGGCTGCACGGCGGAATGCGAATTCATATTCTTCAAGACCTGTCTGGAGAGGGTGGACGAACCAAGCGGCACGCACGCACGGCCCAGCGAAACAGAATCCCGGGCGTCACTCAAGCCGTCATCACGGCGGCACCATGCGCGGCATTTTCACCCAGGCGCATGGTCGGAGCCCCAACTTCCGATCGCCGGGTGCGGATCGGACTACTTCGCGACGGCGAACGTGGATGGCTTGTGGTCGGTTTTGACCTGTTTCTTGTTGCCGACGTCATAGCCGGCGCTGTTCCGGAAGACGTTCGGTTTGCGATAAATGGCAAGGATGATGCAGCCTTCGGCGCTGTGCGTTTCGTGCATCGAGCCCGGGTGCCGATAGACATATTCACCGGCGCGGCAAATGCCGTCGTGGTCGGAAAACGAACCTTCGAGAACCCAGCTTTGTTCGACTTCGGGATGTTTGTGAAACGGCAGCGTCGTTCCGGGCTGCCAGCGAAGCAGGCAGGTCAATTCGCCGGCCTCTTTGTTTTCGTACAGCACTTTGATGTCGACGCCTTCAAACTGCGACGGGCGCCATTCCATGTCCTGCGGCTTGACATAGACCGAGCCATTTTTTGTGGGCTCGAGATGGCCCGTAAGACGCTCATTGAATACAGCGGACGCCTGGTTCGACATGACGACTCTCCGGTCAGTGATTTGTTCTGGTTGCCTGCCCGCCGGCGACCATGGTTTCGCGTGGCAGCGCCCACGCCAAATCGAAGCTCGCGCAGGCGGAAAACAGCGGTAGCGGGACAGGCAACATAAGTTGACGGTAGTGGATGGGCATTTCATGCGCAACGGCCTTGTATGGGCCGTCCCCCGGCAGGACCCGGCGGGGCCACCTTGGAGCACGTAGATTGAGAAGGCCGGACGCCGTTCGAACGGAAAGGCCCGGCCTTCTCCCATCGCGAACGACTAGCCGCCGGTTCAGCCGGCGTCGGTCGAATGCACGCGGCGCTCGCCGACGGCGATTGCGTCGGTTGCACCGCGCAACCGCCGCGCCGTCAGCTTGTTGAGCGCCGCGATATAGGCCTTCGCCGACGCCACCAGCGTGTCGGGATCGGCGCCCTTGGCGGTCACCGCCCGGCCGTGCTCGGACAATCGCACCGACACCTCGGCCTGCGCATCGGTGCCCTCGGTGACGGCATGGACCTGATAAAGCTCGAGCACCGCCTCGTGCGGCACCATCGCCTTGACGCAGTTGAAAATGGCATCGACCGGGCCGTTACCCTCGCACTCTTCGACCGAAGACTTGCCGTCGATGTCGAGCTTCATGGTGGCGCGTTGCGGCCCGCGCGTGCCGGCAACCACCGAAAGTGACACCAGCTTGATGCGGTCCTGGGCGGTGGCGATCTCCTCGTCGACCAGCGCCTCGATGTCTTCGTCGTAGACGTGCTTCTTGCGGTCGGCGAGCGCCTTGAAGCGCACGAACGCCTCTTCCAGCTGATTGTCGCCGAGACGGTAGCCGAGCTCTTCGAGCTTATGAACAAACGCGTGACGCCCGGAATGCTTGCCCATCACCAGCGACGTCTGCTTCACGCCGACGTCCTCGGGCAGCATGATCTCGTAAGTCTGCGTGTGCTTGAGCATGCCGTCCTGGTGGATGCCGCTCTCGTGCGCGAACGCGTTCCGCCCGACGATCGCCTTGTTGTATTGCACCGGGAACGAGGTCGCCGCCGCGACGAGCTTGGAGGCGCGCGTCAGCATGGTGCTGTCGATACCGGTCCAATACGGCAGCACGTCGTTGCGCACCTTCATCGCCATCACGACCTCCTCGAGCGCGGCGTTGCCCGCGCGCTCGCCGATGCCGTTGATGGTGCATTCGATCTGCCGCGCGCCCGCCGCCACGCCCGCGATGGAGTTCGCCACCGCGAGGCCGAGGTCGTTGTGGCAGTGGGTCGAGATGACCGCCTTGCCGATGTTCGGCACGCGCTCTTTCAGCATCTTTATCAGCGCGAAATATTCTTCGGGGATGGTGTAGCCGACCGTGTCGGGGATGTTGACCGTCGTCGCCCCCGCCCTGATCGCCGTTTCCACCGCCTTGCAGAGGAAATCGTGCTCCGTGCGCGTCGCGTCCTCGGCGCTCCATTCCACGTCGTCGCAGTGCTTGCGGGCGTAAGAGACGCTGTCCGCGATCATCTCCAGCACCTTTTCCGGCTCCATCTGCAATTTGTGCTTCATGTGCAAGGGGCTGGTGGAAATGAAGGTGTGGATGCGCTTTCTCTTCGCCGGTTTGGTCGCCTCGATCACCGCGTCAATGTCCTTCCGCACCGCGCGGCAAAGCCCCGCGACGATGGCGTTTTTCGCTTGCTGCGCCACCTTTTGCACCGATTCAAAATCGCCCGCGCTCGCCGCCGGAAAGCCCGCCTCGATGATATCCACGCCCATGCCGTCGAGCATCGCGGCCATTTGCAGTTTTTCCGGCAGGTTCATCGAATAGCCGGGGGATTGCTCGCCGTCGCGCAGGGTGGTGTCGAAAATCCAGACTTTGTCGGACATGTTC
>JAGXAC010000084.1 GCA_019075925.1 Hyphomicrobiales bacterium
GGGGTACGGGTGAGTTTGGGGTATTTGACGTGTGGGGCGGAGGTTGGCGGGTTTTTGGCAGCTTGGAGAAAGCTTGGTGGTGGATTATGTAAGGGTTTGAGCGATCGGAGCGGGGTAGCGGCGTAAGGTGCTGGCGTAAGGTGCTGCTTCGATGGTGGTTTTTACGGCTGTTGGAATGGTTCAACGGCTTTTGTGGGGATGAGCAGGCAAGACGGGCAGCTTGACCATACCGACTTCAATCCAACCCGCGGTCCTTGCAACCGTGAGCGGAGGGACGAATGCCGGCAGTACCAGAGACGGTCGATCAGGTCCGGCGGATCGACGTCGATCAATACAAGTACGGTTTTGCGACGGCGGTTGAATCCGAGAAGGCCCCGAAGGGTCTGTCGGAGGACACCGTCCGGTTTATTTCGGCCAAGAAGAACGAGCCGGCGTGGATGCTGGCGTGGCGGCTTGATGCGTATCGGCGCTGGCTGACCATGCGGGAGCCGAAGTGGGCGAAGGTCGAGTACGGCCCGATCGACTATCAGGACATTTATTATTATGCGGCGCCGAAGAAGGCGCCGGCGTCGCTTGACGAGATCGACCCGGAGATTCTCAAGACCTACGAGAAGCTTGGCATTCCGCTGCGCGAGCGCGAGGCGCTGCTGGGGATCAAGAAGCCGGCGGACGGGGATGGGGACGGCGACGCGGGCGAAGGGGCGCACGGCGGGGGCGGCGGCGGCGGCGGCGGTTACGGCAAGGTTGCGGTCGACGCGGTATTCGACTCGGTTTCGGTGGCGACGACGTTCAAGGCGGAACTAGCCAAGGCGGGCGTGCTGTTCATGCCGATTTCGGAGGCGGTCCACAGCCACCCCGAGCTGGTGAAGAAGTATCTCGGCTCGGTGGTGCCGGTATCCGACAATTACTTTGCCACGCTCAATTCGGCGGTATTTTCCGACGGCTCGTTTGTCTACGTGCCGCCGGGGGTGCGCTGCCCGATGGAGTTGTCGACCTATTTCCGCATCAACGAGAAGAATACCGGGCAGTTCGAGCGCACGCTGATCATCGCCGACCGGGGCGCGTATGTGAGCTATCTGGAGGGCTGCACGGCGCCGATGCGCGACGAGAACCAGCTGCATGCGGCGGTGGTCGAGCTCATTGCGCTCGACGACGCCGAGATCAAATACTCGACCATCCAGAACTGGTATCCGGGGGACTCCTCCGGCAAGGGCGGCATTTACAATTTCGTCACCAAGCGCGGCGACTGCCGCGGCAAGAACGCGAAGATCTCGTGGACCCAGGTGGAGACCGGCTCGGCGATCACCTGGAAGTATCCGAGCTGCATCCTGCGCGGCGACAACGCGCGCGGGGAGTTTTATTCGATTGCGATTTCCAACGGCTACCAGCAGGTCGATTCCGGCACCAAGATGCTGCATCTGGGCAGGAACACGACGAGCCGGATCATCTCCAAGGGCATTGCGGCGGGCCATTCGAACAACACCTATCGGGGGCTGGTTACCGCGCATCGGCGTGCCACGGGCGCGCGCAACTTCACCAACTGCGATTCGCTTCTGATCGGCGACCGGTGCGGGGCGCACACCGTGCCCTATATCGAGGCGAAGAATGCTGCGGCGCGCTTCGAGCACGAGGCGACCACCTCGAAGATCTCCGAGGAGATGCTGTTTTATTGCCGCCAGCGCGGGCTGTCCGCCGAGGAGGCGACTGCGCTGGTGGTCAACGGCTTCGTCAAGGACGTGCTGCAGCAATTGCCGATGGAGTTTGCGGTCGAGGCGCAGAAGCTGATCTCGGTCTCGCTGGAGGGCTCGGTCGGATAGCGGGGCCGTCTGCCGCCGAGGGCCGCCACGGTACGCGCGTAAACGCGGCCGGCTCGGGGCGCGCGCGATGACGGCTTGCGAATTTATACGTCACTCCGAGGCGCGAGGCCGCCGGCCGAGCCGCCAAGGATGCGAACCAGGGATGCGAACCAGGAAAGCGGAATTGGGCGATGCCGTTATTGGAAATCAACAATCTGCATGCCGGGATCGAGGGCAAGGACATCCTGCGCGGGCTGACGCTGGCGGTGAATGCGGGCGAGGTGCACGCGATCATGGGGCCGAACGGCTCGGGCAAATCGACGCTGGCCTACGTGCTGGCCGGCAAGGACGGCTATGCGCCGACGGCGGGCGAGGTGCTGTTCGATGGGCGCAACATCTTCGACCTCGCGCCCGACGAACGCGCCGCCGCCGGCCTGTTCCTGGCGTTCCAGTATCCGCTGGAGATACCCGGCGTCGCCACCATGACGTTCCTGCGCACGGCGCTGAATGCACAAAGAAAGAAGCGCGGCCAGGCGGAGCTGTCGACGCCGGACTTCCTCAAGGCGGTGCGCGGCCTGGCCAAGACGCTCGGCATCGACCAGGAGATGCTGCGCCGGCCGGTCAATGTCGGCTTCTCGGGCGGCGAGAAGAAGCGCAACGAGATTTTGCAGATGGCGCTGCTTGAACCGAAGCTTGCCGTGCTCGACGAGACCGATTCCGGGCTCGACATCGACGCGCTCAAGATCGTCGCCGACGGGGTCAACCGGCTGCGCGAGCGCACGCGCTCGTTCATTGTCATCACCCACTATCAGCGGCTGCTCAATTACATCGTGCCGGACGTGGTGCACGTCTTGTCGAAGGGCCGCATCGTCAAGACCGGCGGCAAGGAGCTGGCGCTCGAACTGGAGGCGCGCGGCTACGCCGAATACCAGGAAGAGGCGGCGGTAGCCTGAAAGAGTTTGTTGGTCCGATGCATGCCATGACCGAAGTGAAGGCGATCAAGACGGCGGCGGAAGCAGGCCTTGCCGAAACCTATGCGGCGGCGCGCTCGCGGCTGCCGGGCGGCAAGGCCGTCGCTGCGCAGCGCCAGGCCGCCTTCGAGGTGTTTGTCCGGGACGGCCTGCCGCATCGTCGGGTCGAGGACTGGAAATACACCGACCTGCGGGCGCTGATGCGGGAAGCCAGGCCGCTTGCACCGCCGCCGGACGCCGCCGCCAAGGCACAGGCGAAAACCGCCGGCGCGATGCTGGGCGACGTCGAGACCCGCCGGCTGGTCTTCGTCGACGGCGCCTTCGTCCCGGAATTGTCGGATACCGCCGCGCTCGAGAATGGCCTCACCGTCGGCTCGCTGGCGCAAGCGCTCGCCGACGGCGATGCTGCGCTCTCCGGCGAACTTGGCAAACGCGCGCCAGCGACCGACGTCGCGGTCGCGCTCAACACCGCGCTGATGGGCGACGGCGCCGCGATCCGGATCGCGCCCGGCGCCACCATCGAGCGGCCGCTGCATCTGGTCTTCATGGCCTCCGGCAAGCCGGCGGCAAGCTTTGTCCGCTCGCTGGTGGCGGTTGGCGAGCGCGCCCGCGCCATGCTGATCGAGAGCCATGAGGGTCCCCCCGGCTGCGGCTACCAGGTCAATGCCGCGCTGGAACTGGCGGTCGGCGAGGGCGCCCATGTCGACCACGTCAGGATTATCGGCGAAGGCGCCGAAGCGCTGCATGTCTCCACGCTGGCGGCGGCGATCGGCGGCAAGGCGCGGTTCAACACGTTTTCCTTCGTCATCGGCGGCGCCGTGGTGCGCAACCAGATCTTCCTCGACTTTGACGGCGATGAGACCGTCGCCGGCATCCGCGGCGCCACCCTGCTCAAGGCCCGGCAGCACGCCGACACCACGCTGGTCGTGCGCCATAGCGGGCGCGGCTGCCAGAGCCGCGAAGTCTTCAAGTCGGTGCTCGACGACGAGGCCCATGGCGTGTTCCAGGGCCGCATCATCGTCAAGCCGCACGCCCAGCAGACCGACGCGCGGATGATGACGCGGGCGCTGCTTCTGTCCGACCGCGCCGAGGCCGATAACAAGCCGGAACTCGAAATCTTCGCCGACGACGTGCAATGCGGCCACGGCGCCACCGCCGGCGCCATCGACGAGGCGCTGAAATTCTACCTGATGGCCCGCGGCATCCCCAATGCCGAAGCCGAGGCGCTCCTCATCCAGGCCTTCCTCGGCGAAGCCCTCGACGGCCTCGAACACGCAGCCCTCCGCGAAGCGCTCATGCACCGCGTCGCAAATTGGCTGAAGACGCGAGGTTGATCATGCATCCCGCAGTCAGCAACGCCGCCTACGACGTCAATAAAATCCGTGCGGATTTTCCGATTCTCGGCATCAAGGTTTACGGCAAGCCGCTGGTCTATCTCGATAACGCGGCTTCCGCGCAAAAGCCGCAGGCCGTACTCGATCGACTCAACGAAGCCTATACCACCCAATACGCCAACGTGCATCGCGGCCTGCATTACCTCGCCAACGAGGCAACGGAAGCCTATGAAGGCGCGCGTGAGAAGGTTGCCGCCTTCCTGAACGCCGGCCGCAAGGAAGAAATCATATTTACCCGCAACGCCACCGAGGCGATCAATCTGGTCGCCTATACGTTCGGACGGGAGCGCATCAAAGCAGGCGACGAAATTATCCTGTCGATCATGGAGCACCATTCCAACATCGTGCCATGGCATTTCCTGCGGGAGCGGCAGGGTGCGGTCATCAAATGGGCGCCGATCGACGACGAAGGCTATTTTCTCATCGGCGAATTCGAGAAGCTGTTCACGCCGCGCACCAAAATGGTGGCGATCACTCACATGTCGAACATGCTGGGCACGCTGGTGCCGGTGAAAGAGGTGGTGCGGATCGCGCATGCGCGCGGCGTACCGGTGCTGATCGACGGCGCGCAAGCGGCTGTGCACGCCGACATCGACGTGCGCGATCTCGACTGCGACTTCTATGCCTTCACCGGCCATAAGGTATACGGGCCGACCGGCATCGGCGTGCTGTACGGCAAATACGACCATCTTGCCGCAATGCCGCCGTTCAACGGCGGCGGCGAGATGATCCGCGAGGTATTTGAGGACCGCATCACCTACAGCGATCCGCCGTACAAATTCGAGGCCGGAACGCCGTCGATCGTGCAGGCGATCGGGCTCGGTGCCGCGCTCGATTATGTCAGTTCGGTTGGCAAGTCGAACATCCGCGCCCATGAAACCGGGCTGCTTAACTACGCCCACGATCGCCTGCGCGGGATCAATTCGCTGCGAATTTTCGGTACCACAAAGGACAAGGGACCGATCGTCGCATTCGAAATCAAGGGCGCGCATCCGCACGATGTCGCGACTATTATCGACCGCTCGGGGGTTGCCGTGCGCGCCGGCACCCATTGCGTGATGCCGCTGCTCAATCGATTTGGGCTGACGGCAAGCTGCCGTGCCTCATTTGCGATGTATAATACCCGAGAGGAGATCGATGTGTTGGCGCAAGCTTTGCTCAAAGCGCAGGATTTTTTCGCATGACCGACGATCCGAAACCAGAACCCCAAGGCACGCCCGTAGCAGCGGAAGCGGTGACGCCATCGAAGGCTGCGCCCGCCGACAATGCGGCGGAACAGCCACCGAGCGGCGAGATGGCGCGCCTGGCCGATGAAATCGTCACCGCGCTCAAAACCATCTACGACCCGGAAATACCGGCCGATCTCTATGAACTCGGGCTGATTTACAAAATCGGCATCGACGACGACCGCGCTGTCACGATCAACATGACGCTGACGTCGCCGAGCTGCCCGTCGGCAGCCGAGTTGCCGGGTCAGGTGGAGAACGCCGTCGCCAGCGTGCCCGGCGTGCGCGAGGCCAAAGTCAACATCGTCTGGGAACCGCCGTGGGATCCGAGCCGCATGTCCGACGAAGCCCGAACCGTGCTCGATATGTGGTGAAGCGGACGAATCCATTGCGCCCGCCATTGCCGCGGACTACATGAGGTGACGACGCCGTCAGTGATGAAGATTTTTAGGATTCTTGTGTAATTGACTGAAACCCTTCGAGGAGACGATGCCATGGCCGCTCCCCGGCCGAGACCCCAAGTGATGCGGCTCACCGACGCCGCGGCCGACCGCATCAAGGCGGTGATGGCGAAAACCGACCGTCCAATTACGGCGGTGCGCGTCGGCGTCAAGAATGGCGGCTGCGCCGGCATGAGTTACTTCATGGAGTACGCCGAGACCGTCAATCCGCTTGATGAGGTGATCGAGGAACGCGGCGTGCGCATTCTGATCGATCCAAAGGCGGTTCTGTTCCTGCTCGGCACCGAGATGGACTACAAGGTCGACAAGCTCTCGGCGCAATTCGTGTTCAACAATCCGAACCAGACGGCCGCTTGCGGCTGCGGCGAGTCGGTTCAAATCGAGCCGGCCACCAGTCTCGCGGCGCAATAGCGTCGTGGATTTTGGAGCTCGGGATGATCACGGCCATCGTTCTTTACGATCTGCCGCCGTCGATCGGGCTGGAGGAATGCCGCGAGCATTTTAGCAAAATCGCACCGGATTTTCTGCCGGTCGACGGTTTCCTGCGTAAACAGTTCATTTGTTCAAACGACGGCCGCACGGCCGGCGGCGTTTATATGTGGAAGGATCGCGCGTCGGCGGAGCGCTTTTACGGCGGCTCATGGCGCCAAGGCATTATCGACCGTTACGGAAATGCGCCCCGCATCCAATATTTTGAGACTGTGGCGCTTGCCGACGTTTCGCTCGGTTATGCGGGCGCATTGAAATCGTCCACGGCTGCGCGCACGCCGGAGCCCGCAAAGTAACCGTGGCGGCATCTTTCCGCATAACCGGCATCCGCCGCTTTGCACGGCTGGAGCGAAACCAATAGACTAAGAAGTTCGGTCGAGGCTGCTTGGGGCGGGGCCGCGCGAAAAGCCGGCGCTGCGAGGGAGGCGAACGTGGCTAATCTTTCAATCCGGAAATTCGTGTGGGTTCTCGGCTTGCTGGCTACCATGATGCCGGCGACGGGCCACGCGCAGGTCGTCATCAATATGTCGCGCGTGACTTGCGCCGACTATCTCGCCATGAACCAGGAACAGGCCAACGTCTTCGGCGCCTGGGTCGGCGGCTTCTTCAATCAAAAGACCGGTTATACTTGGATCGACCTCGACGCCCAGCGCCGCAACGTGGCGAACCTCAGGGCCTGGTGCGGCACAAATCCCCGTGAATCGGTCATGACCGGTCTGGCGCGCGCCGCTGCGTCGCCGGGTTTCCAGGGCGACCCGAACCGGGCCGTCGTCAAGGTGGAAATGGGCCAGATCACTTGCCGGGAATTCATCAACTACTCGTTCGACAAATCGGAAGCGATCGGCGCCTGGATGAGCGGCTACTGGAATGCGCAACGAAATCTGGAGACGCTGGACATCACCCGGTACAAAGCCAACGCCAAGCGCGTCAGCAATTACTGCAAGGGGCATCCAAAGCAGACGGTGATGGCCACCATCCAGCGGGTAGCGCGGTAGATCGTCGTGCAACTCGGCTGACTGTCATTGCCGGCGCAAGCCGAATCGAGCCCTGCCATGGCGAGGGCCTTTACGCTACCTTCGCGGTGACGGTAAGCGCCATGCCGGCCTCAAGATCGGTTTCGCCGACTACGCGATTGCGGCCGCTGCGCTTGGCGGCATAAAGGCAGCCGTCGGCGCGCTCCATCAACGACTGTGCGGTGTCGTCGCTCCGCAACAGCGCCACGCCGATGGAAATTGTGATGCGGCCGAGCTTCTCGCCAGTCGAGCGTTTCATCAATTCTTTGGTCATGACCGTATTGCGGATATGGTCGGCGACGCTGTTTGCCGCATGCAACGCCGTTTTCGGCAGCGCGATTGCAAACTCCTCGCCGCCGTAGCGCGCCGCGATGTCCTGGCCCTTGACGTTCTGCTTGATCGAAATGGCAACCAGGCGGAGCACCTGGTCGCCGGTAACGTGCCCGAATTTATCGTTGAACGACTTGAAGTAATCGACGTCGCACATCAGTAGCGACAGCGGTTCGCCGCCGTGCTTGCCCTGGGCAATGGCTTTGCCCAGTTCGGCATCGAAGAATTTGCGGTTGGCCAGCGTCGTCAACGGGTCGGTCAGACTTTCGTTGCGTACCGCTTCGAGGTTCTGCTGCAGCTGCTCGATTTCCTGCCGCGAAGCCGACAGCCGCGCCTCGAGTTTCTTGTTGTTGGTTTCCATCTCCTTCGCGCCCACCACCAGACGTTCGATCACGCCCCGCAGCGAAGCGCCGTCGCTGGCGCCCTGCAACTCCTCGCTGGCGTCGGCAAGACTGGCGGAGTAATTGGTCGCTGAGCCGGCAGCGGTGTCGATCATGTCGAGCACCTGCCTGATCTCGGACATCATGCGCGAGCCGACCAGTCCGACTCGCTCGTTGACTCGATTGGGCGACAGGTAGGTCGTGTAAATCCGATCGATATCCGCGTCGCTGAGTGAATTCTTTTCCGCCAGCATTTCATTGATGGCGCGATTCAGTTGGGGGCTGTAGCCGGTCGCGTACTGATACCAAATTTCGAAATTTCGCGGCAAAGCCGGTTGCCGCAGCGCGCGGATTTGTTGAAGGGCAATTTCGGCAAAGGCAATGGTGTGTTCGTGCTGGTCGCTGGGCGCGGCCATCGTTTCGTCCCCCCAATTCGTACGTCCGAAAAAGTCATAAAAATTCGGCGGCGCGACCGGCCACCGAGAATTGCTAAAAGCGTAAGAGAAAGCGGTGAAGGACCGGTAAACGATTGGCTGTGGGCCCTCGCGTGGTGGGGAAGTCCACAATGGGCCGTGAGAGAACCGGAGGACGTCAGGCCTTCAGCGTCACCGGTCGGAGCAGGAAGGCCGGAAGATGCGAGGTATCGCCGTCGTCGTTGCGCGGCTTGGCCGGTTGCGGCGGCCGTTGCGCAATGTGGGCAACTGAGGTGTTCGCGGCAGTGGGACGGTGTGGTTTGCGGCCGCGATGCGGCCGCTCCCGCTGCGCCGGTGCGCTCGGGCGCGACTCGGTGACGGCTTCGGGCGCCGGCCCATCCATCCAGGGAATCGGCTGGCCGATCAGCTTCTCGATCGCGGCGATCGCTTTCGCGTCGTCGCCTCCCGTTACGAGCGTGATGGCAGTGCCGGCGCGGCCGGCACGGCCGGTGCGGCCGATCCGGTGCACGTAGTCGTCGGGATGATAGGGGACATCGAAATTGTAGATGTGGCTCACGGCGGGAATGTCGAGACCGCGGGCCGCGACGTCGGACGCAACCAGCAGCGTGACTTCGCCCTTGCGGAATTGCTCGAGTGCAGCCGTGCGCGCCGACTGGTCCATATCGCCGTGCAGCGCCTGCACCGAGAAGCCGTGGCGCAGAAGCGAACGATGCAGCGTGGCGACGTCGCGCTTGCGGTTGCAGAAGATGATGGCGTTCGTCAAACCCTCGGCCGAACGGATTAGCCGGCGCAAGGTATCGCGTTTGTCGTGCGACTCGCGCCCGGATTTGGCGAGAAGCTGCGTCGTGGTGGCGACGGTGGTCGCCGGGCGAGCAACCTCGACGCGCACCGGATTACTGAGGAATTGTTCGGTGATGTGCCGGATTTCCGACGGCATGGTGGCGGTGAAGAACAGGGTTTGGCGCGTGAACGGGACGAGCTTGCAGATGCGCTCGATGTCGGGAATGAAGCCCATGTCGAGCATACGATCGGCTTCGTCGATCACCAGCAATTCAACGCCGCTCAGCAACAGCCGGCCGCGCTCGTTGTGGTCGAGCAGCCGCCCGGGCGTGGCAATCAATACGTCGACACCGCGGGTGAGCTTGGCATCCTGATCGTCGAACGATACGCCACCGATGATCAGCGCGACGTTGAGCTTATGTTTGGCACCGTATTTGGTGAAGCTTTCCTCCACCTGCGCCGCGAGCTCGCGCGTCGGCTCGAGAATGAGCGTGCGCGGCATCCGCGCGCGGGCACGGCCTTGCTCCAGCATGGTCAACATCGGCAGCACGAACGCGGCGGTTTTGCCGGTGCCGGTCTGCGCGATACCAAGCACATCGCGCCGGGCAAGCACGTGCGGGATGGCTTGATCTTGAATGGGGGTGGGGGTCTTGTAACCGGCCGCCGCAACGGCGGAGAGAACTTTTTCGGATAAACCGAGATGCGAAAACGACATGAACCCTCAGATCAGGGCGGGCGCCGGGCGCGCGACCTTATGGATGGAACGGTGGCGATGCCTATGAAACATCGAATCCACCGCAGTTTACGTGGCCGGAACATAGGTTCGAACCGGGCAAAGTCAACCTGCCGTTGCTCGGTAAGTTAAGGGAGTTCCAGCATTTTCGGGCGCTGGCCGCGCACAAACGATCTAAAAGGGGAGCATGACAACGACTTCATCAAACGATCTGCCGATCGTCCTGGTTCCCGGACTGCTCTGCACGGCCCGGCTTTATGCCGAGCAAATTCCGGCGCTTTGGCGGTTCGGTCCGGTCACCGTGGCGGACCACTCTCGCGATGACTCTATGGCGGCGATTGCGCGCCGCATTCTCGCCGCGGCGCCACCGCGCTTCGCGCTCGCCGGCCTGTCGCTCGGCGGGTATGTCGCGCTCGAAATCATGCGACAGGCGCCGGAGCGGGTGGCGAAGCTTGCGGTCCTCGATTCACGCGTGGGCGCCGAACTCCCGGCGCAAACCGCAAACCGCCTGCCGCTGATCGAACTCGTCAAGACCGGCCGCTTTGCCGAAATCCCCGACCGCCTGTTTCCGGTCTTGGTCCACCGCGACCGCCTCGACGACGCGGCGCTGAAAAGCATTGTCCGCACCATGGCCGAGGAAACCGGACCGGCCGCGTTCTTGCGCGAGACGCAGGCGATCATCACGCGACCCGACGCGCGGCCGCTTCTCTCCACCATCTCCTGTCCGACACTGGTTGTGGTCGGCGCCAACGATGCCCTCACACCACCGAAACTTGCCGAAGAGATTGCCTCCGGCATCGGCGGTGCGCGCCTCGTCGTCATTGCCGATTGCGGGCACCTTTCGACGCTGGAGCGGCCAGACGCGGTGAACCAGGCGCTGGCCGAATGGATGGAGTCCTAGCCTTTCTCCGACGCAGGCGGAGCAGGACGCCGCGTCCGAACCGACGATCACGTAAAAGCTGTCCTACCTGGCGAGTTCGGAGATGATGGTGCAATCATCCGCTGCGCGCGTTGGGACGGTGTAACGTCGTTCGTCCCGCCGGCAAGCGAGGGACGGCTAAACGTCCAACGCGTCGTCGCTGGTAAATTCGGCGCGTTCCTGGATGAAGGCAAAGCGCTCCTCGGGCTTGGTCCCCATCAGCCGCTCCACGGATTTCTCGGTGTTCTTCTGTTCCTCGGGCAGCAGGACGACCTTCAGCAGCGTGCGCGTTTTCGGGTCCATGGTGGTTTCTTTGAGTTGCGCCGCCATCATCTCGCCGAGCCCCTTGAAACGGCCGACTTCGACCT
The DNA here is from genome assembly GCA_019075925.1 of Hyphomicrobiales bacterium. Taxonomy (GTDB): domain Bacteria; phylum Pseudomonadota; class Alphaproteobacteria; order Rhizobiales; family Xanthobacteraceae; genus BOG-931. The sequence goes on from JAGXAC010000084.1 coordinate 11,295, forward strand.
TGGCGTTGGCGTGGAATTCCTTCTTGAGCAACGCTTCCTTGTGCTGATCGTCGCGCGCGTAGACGGTTTTGCCGCCGTGCGAGAGCCGGTAGAGCGGCGGGACCGCAAGATAAAGATGGCCCTTGTCGATCAGGCCGCGCATTTCCCGGTAGAAGAAGGTGATCAGCAGTGAAGCGATATGGGCGCCGTCAACGTCGGCGTCGGTCATGATGATGATGCGGCCGTAACGCAGATTTTCCTCGCGATAATGCGCGCCGGCGCCGCAGCCGAGCGCTTGCACGAGATCAGCGAGTTGCTGGTTCTGCGCCAGCTTGTCCTTGCCGGCCGACGCGACGTTGAGGATCTTGCCGCGCAGCGGCAGCACCGCCTGCGCCGCGCGGTCACGGGCTTGTTTCGCCGAGCCGCCTGCCGAGTCGCCCTCGACCACAAAAAGCTCCGAGCCTTCGGCGGCGGAGTTGGTGCAATCGGCGAGCTTGCCGGGGAGGCGGAGCTTGCGCACTGCCGTCTTGCGCGCGATGTCCTTTTCCGCCCGGCGGCGCAGCCGCTCCTCGGCGCGTTCGGCGACGAAATCAAGGAGCTTGTTGGCGGCCAGCGGATTGCCGGCCAGCCAGTGATCGAACGGGTCCTTGATGGCCTGCTCGACGATCCGCTGCGCCTCGGCGGTGGCAAGCCGATCCTTGGTCTGGCCCTGAAATTCCGGCTCGCGGATGAACACCGACAGCATGGCGCCGGCGCCGACCATCAGGTCGTCGGAGGTGATGGCGCCGGCGCGTTTGCCCTGATTGACCCGCTCGGCATGATCCTTAAGCCCGCGCGTCAGTGCTGATCGCAGGCCAGACTCATGGGTGCCACCGTCGGGAGTAGGAATGGTATTGCAATAGGAGTTGAGAAAGCCGTCGGCGTCAGCGGTCCACGCCACCGCCCATTGCACGGCGCCGTGCATCCCGATTTTTCCGGCGCTGCCGGTGAAGATGTCCGGATGAACCAGTGTGGCGTCTTTCAGCGTTTCCTTAAGGTAATCGCGCAGGCCTTCTTCGAAATGGAATGTGGCCTTTTCCGGCACGTCGTCGGTCCCGCGCAAAAGCTCGCGGTCGCAGAACCAGCGGATTTCGACGCCGCCGAACAGATACGCTTTCGACCGCGTCATTTTGAATACACGCTCGGCCTCAAAATGCGCCTTCGGTCCGAAAATCTGCGGATCGGGCCGGAAACGAACTTTGGTGCCGCGGCGGTTCGGCGCTTTGCCTGCGTCCTGCAGCTTGGTCTTTGGAATGCCGCGCTCGAACGCCATGCGGTAAAGCCGCTGACCGCGCGCGACCTCGACCTCCATGCGCTCCGACAGCGCATTTGCCACCGATACGCCGACGCCGTGCAAACCTCCAGAAGTGTCGTAGACCTTGGAATCGAATTTGCCGCCGGCGTGCAGCGTGCACATGATCACTTCAAGCGCTGACTTGTTCTTGAATTTCGGATGCGGGTCGACCGGGATGCCGCGGCCGTTGTCGGTGACGGTGACGAAGCCGTCGGCGGACATCTCGACCTCGATCCAGTCGGCATGACCGGCGAGCGCCTCGTCCATGGCATTGTCGATGACTTCGGCGAACAGGTGATGCAGCGCTTTCGCGTCGGTGCCGCCTATATACATGCCCGGCCGCCGCCGCACCGGCTCGAGCCCCTCCAGCACCTCGATGTGCTTGGCGGTGTAGCCGGCGTCGCCAGCCGCCCCACGCGCGGACGTCCCGCCGCCGGAGCGCGCCGCGCGGCGGGCGTTACCCCGCTCGCCGAGATCGGCGAATAGATCGGGAGCTTTCGGCGTTTTCGCTGTTTTGCCCAAGACTTGTCCCGGATGATCTGCGGAGGTGGAGGCCGTTCGCCCGCCGCAAGCGGCGGCGCGAATCGGCGTCAACTATGCCACGGACCCGTTTGAATAGATTGATGGTCCCGCATTGACGGGAACCAATCGGGCTTCTATATGGCCGCTCATGAGTTGGTCGATGACAGCCACCGACAAGCGCCCCCGCCGTCGCGTTGACGACACGGCACGCGCGCGCGCGTAAACAACGCGCAACGGCCGTGCCGACTAGTGGTCCGATTCTAACATTCGCATCCCAGTTCGGCAGGCCATCGTGCGAATGTTAGAATCAAAAGGACCACTAGCAAATATTAAGTCCTAGTGGAGCTTTGGATTTGACATTCGCTTCCTGAGCTCGCCGCTTGGCGGGTAGCGAATGTCAAATCCGCTCCAACTAGCGCCGCGGCACTTGATTTCCGAAAAAGTCTCCCGCGGATGCCGGCTTTGTGCTTCAAAGCCTTGAGGTTTCATCATGTCCGCGACTGACAAGAAAGCGAAAATCGGAGTCCTCGGTGCCTCCGGCTACACCGGGGCGGAATTGGTGCGGCTGCTCATCCCGCATCCGCACGTGGAGATCGCGCTGCTCACCGCCGACCGCCGGGCGGGCAAGCCGATGGCGGATGTGTTTCCGCAATTCGCGCCGTACAATTTGCCGACGCTGGCTGCGCTCGACACCGTCGATTGGGCAAAGCTGAAGCTCGATCTGGTTTTCTGCGCGCTGCCGCATGGCACGACGCAAAAAGTCATCAAGGATTTGCTGGCGTGGCAGCCGGCGCTGAAAATCGTCGATCTTTCCGCCGACTTCCGGCTTGCCGATCCGGCCGCTTACGCGCGCTGGTACGGGCATGAGCATTTCGCGCCGGAATTGCAACCGAAAGCGGTTTACGGGCTGACCGAAATCTATCGCAAGGCGATCGCTGCGGCGCAGCTTGTTGCCAATCCCGGCTGCTATACGAGTTGCGCCGAACTCGCGCTCATTCCGCTCCTGAAAGCCAAAGCCATCGAGCCCGATGAGATCGTCATCGATGCCAAATCCGGCG
>JAGXAC010000085.1 GCA_019075925.1 Hyphomicrobiales bacterium
GCCGCGCCGCTAGCCGGCGCGCCTCGTCACTGTTTGGCCGGCACCTGGCTGACCGTCGCGCCGCCGTCGGCGGTTTGCGGCAGAAGATGCTGCGGGACGATCAGCCGCCGGCCGGCTGCGAGCGGTCCTTTGTCGGCGCCGGGATTGATCTGCGTCAGCGACCACAGCGGCAGATGGTATTGCGCGGCCAGCCCGTCCAGCGTGTCGCCGCCGCGGGCTTTGATCGCGATGCCGCTGTCCCATAATTCGAGATCGGCGTCGGCGGGGACGACAAAGCGGATCGGCACCGGGTCGCCGCCGCTTGTCGCCGGCGTTGTCGTCAGCCCTTGAATCTTGCTCAGCACCTGCTCGTGGATCGTCTTCATTTTCTCGATGTTGAGATGCGAGATTTCCTGATGCTCCTTGAGATCGTAGCTGGCGTAGTGGCCGGTGAAGCCTTTGCCCGGCTTCACGTCGCAGCCGCCCAGTACGCTGGTCGATTGAAAGATGTTGATGTACCGCTGGACATTTTTGGGCACGTCGCCGGCGATGCGGTTTGGATCGGTGGTCACCACCAGGCTTACCGGGACATCTTCGTCGCCAAGCATTCCGGCGAAAGCGATCGCACACGCCGCGCCGACCGAATGTCCGACCACGACGATCGGGGCCGGATTTGCCCGATAGTCGCGGATCGCATCCTTGGCGGTGAGCGGACACATCATCGCTTCGTTGATGGTGGCGCTAAAGCCGGCCTGCTCGATCAGGCCGGCCAACGTGTCCATGCCGCGCGAGAAAACGATGCCGGCGAAGCCGCGGAACAGATAGACGCGGGGCTTCGGCTCTGGGGGAATTTGCGTTCCGGCAACGGGCGCGATGGCGGCGGCCGGATCGGCCGTCGCCGGATTGAGTGCGCCATACAGGATGGCGAAGCCGGAAAGTAACGCCGCAATCAGGGAAGCTGCCGCGCGCGCCGGCTTCATCGCTCGCCGCCGCTTACAGCGCGGCGCGGATCTCGCTCACCACGCGGTCCTGCAATGCCCGGTTCTTGTCGATGTTGAAATGATTGAGCGCGGGATTTTTCTCGACGTCGATATTCTGCAGCACGCCGGTGAACTGCTTGCCGCGGACGACTGCGAGGCCCATGCCGTCGGCAATGTAGTAATTGATGTAACGGTCGACGTGCCCCGAAGCCACCATGCGCGAGGTCGGATCGAGACCGATGGCGAGTTTGACCGGAACGCCATGCTGGCCAAGACGGGCGGCCATTTCGGCCACCGCACTCGCGCCGGAGGAGTGCCCGACCAGGATGATGGCGCGCGCTTGTCCGCTCTTATATTCGGCGATGGCCTCATCGGCGAGCGATTCCCAGGACAGGTAATTGGCGACCGTGGTGCGCACGCCGCGCCGTTGCAACCGGTCGGCGATTTCGTCCATCCCGAGCGAGAAGATATTGAAGGCTCCGCGCAGCAGGTAAACGTGATCGTAAGCCTTGGCCGGAGCTGCGGTCTGCGCTGCGCCCGCGTTGGTCGTGTGCACCAGCAGAAACAGCGAAAGCGCCATCGCCAGCAGCGATACCAATGCTCCGCGGGCCGTGGGCGGGCGCCTCCCTGCACTATGGGCAAATATCTTCATCGCAGATTCTCCAGCCGGATAATGATCGTTTTCGGGTGCGTCGGGTTGTGGGTAGGTCCACAATGATTCCATTTTATGGCAAGAGTCCGGCGCGATATCCAGACGTGCGAATCGCGGCCGATCAATAAGTCGCATACCGGGCAGGCCGCGCACTGGGCAAGTCGCAGACTTGGGAAGGGACGTTCCAATGAATATCAACGTGGGCAGGAAGGCGATCGCCGAGGCGACCGAGAAGCTCAAGAACTGGGGCCGCTGGGGCAAGGACGATCAGATCGGCACGCTCAACCACGTCACCCCGGAGGATATCGTCAGGGCGGCGGGCCTGATCCGCAGCGGCAAGGTATTCTCGCTCGGCATCCCGCTCGACCGCACCGGGCCGCAGACCGGCTTGTTCGGCGGCCGCTGGAATCCGATCCACACCATGCTGGCGACCGGCACCGACGCGGTCGCCGGCCGCTACGACCAGGTGCCGAACATCCGCTACGCCGACGACGCCATCAATATGCCGGTGCAATGCGCCACCCACTGGGATTCGCTCGGCCACATCTTCTATGAAGACAAGATGTACAACGGCTTTGACGCACGCGAAGTCGATTGCAACGGCTTGCATAGGCTCGGCATCGAGCACGCCAAAAGCAAAATGGTCGGCCGCGGCGTACTGCTCGACATCGCGCGTTTCCGCGGCGTTCCCTGGCTCAAGGACGGCGAGGCGATCGCCAACGAGGAGCTCGACAAATGCGCCAAGGATCAGAACGTCGAGATCAGGAGCGGCGATTTCGTCATCCTGCGCACCGGCCAGATGGAGCGCTGCCTCTCGGAAAAGAACTGGGGCATGTATGCCGGCGGCGACGCGCCGGGCGTGCGGTTCGAGAATTGCTATTGGTGCCAGGACAAGCAGATCGCCGCCATCTGCTCCGACACCTGGGGCGTCGAGGTGCGGCCGAACGAAACCAGGGAAGTCAACCAGCCCTGGCATTGGGTGGTGATCCCGGCCATGGGCCTGACCATGGGCGAAATGTTCTATGTCAAAGAACTCGCCGAGGATTGCGACGCCGACGGTATCTACGAATTCTTCTTTTGCGGCGCGCCGCTGATCATCACCGGCGGCACCGGCTCGCCGCTCAATCCGCAAGCGATCAAGTGAGGTCGTAACTTCCTCCCCCATGAAATGGGGGAGGACAGCAACGTTACAGCGCAAACACTTGCGGATTGACGCAATTGTCGAGTTTGTGGCCGCCGAGGAAGGCGACGATCCGGTCGACGACCAGATGCGCCATGGCTTCGCGCGCTTCGCCGACCGCGCTGCCGAGATGCGGGGTCAGCACGACATTCGGCATCCGGCGCAGTGCGCGGCTCACCTTGGGCTCGAACTCGAACACGTCGAGGCCGGCGCCGGCGATCTGCCCGGCCTTCAGCGCGCGCGTCAGCGCCGCCTCGTCGACGATCGGGCCGCGCGCGGTGTTGATGAAGTAGGCGGTTTTCTTCATCAGGGCGAACTCGCGCGCGCCGATCTGATGATGCGTGGCTTTGTTGAGCGGGGAATGCAGCGAGACGAAATCGGATTGGCGTAGCAGCCGGTCGAGCGGCGTGTAGATCAGCCCGGCCGCGCGTTCCTCGCGCACGGATTTCCGCCGTGGCGTCCAGTACAGCACCCGCATGCCGAAGCCGCGAGCGCGCCGCGCCACCGCCTTGCCGATGGCGCCGCCGCCGCCGATCAGCCCGAGCGTCTTGCCGTGCACCGGCGCGCCGAGCAGATAGGACGACTGCGCGCCGGGAAACCGTCCCGCCCGCACCAGCCGGTCGCCTTCCAGCATCCGCCGCGCCACCGCGATCATCAAGCCGAAACAAAGGTCGGCGGTGGTTTCGGTCTGCAGCACCGGGATCACCGTCACCGGAATGCGCCGCGCGGTCGCCGCGGCGACGTCGATATGCGACGGCGACACCGACATCGCCGCGATCATGCGCAGCTTCGGATTGGCGGCGATCACGTCCTGGTCGATTTTGTCGTGGAGCAGAGCAAACAGAATGTCGCAACGCCGCACCGCTGCGATCAGCGCGCGTTTGGGCATGACCCGGCTGGCGTCCGGGTTGATCGTCACGCTGCCGGCTTTACGCAGCCGCTTGAGCGCGCTCTCGGCGATCGGCTGGGTGACGAAGATGCGCGGCTTGGCCAACTTCAAGCTCTTTTTTGGTTGAGCATTCGGAAAACCGGTGTCCACTTTTCCGGATCATGCTTTAATCGCGGCGTTGATTTTCGGCAGCACCTTTTCCGCCAAGAGCGTCATCGAGCGTTTGGCCAGCCCCGGATCGCGCCAGTCCTTGCCGGCGTAAAGCAGCGTGCCGAAGTCGCCGACACGTTCGCGGAATTTGAGCAGTTCGTCGGCCACCTTGTCGGGCGAGCCGTAGACGATCAGCTCGTTACAGATGCCGTCGAGGGTGACGTCGCTGTCGGGCTGGTCGCGGCGCGTCTTGAACAATTCGATGCGCCCGACCTTCGCCAGCTTGGTGAGAAGCTGGCTGTAGTAGAAGCGATACGGGCTGTTCGGATCGGTGACGTAGGCCTTCGCGGTCTTGTCGTCGTCGGCGACGAAGATGCTTTTGGCGACGCGCCAGTTGGCGGGATCGGCCGGCCGGCCGCCGCGCGCGCAGCCTTCGGCGTATTTGGGCCAATGGCTCTTGACCCATTCCGGCATCAGGAAGTTCGCCGAGATCGGCTCCCAGCCGCGGGCCGCGGCCTCGGTCACGCCCTTGGAGAACGGCGCGACGACGGTGACCACGATCGGCGGATGCGGCTTTTGCAGCGGCTTCGCCAGATAGCCCTGGCCGACCTCGAGCATCGCCTGCCGCTCGATCTTGATGGTCCAGAATTTGCCGTCGATGTTGTAGGGCGGCTCGCGCTTCCAGATTTCCAGCACCGCGTCGATCGCCTCGACGAACATGGCGTTGCGGTCGTTGTCGAGATTGCCGAACGCTTCCGCGTCCGACAATAGCCCGCCCGGACTGATGCCGAAGATGAAGCGGCCGTCGAGCATGTGGTCGAGCATGGCGATCTGCGAAGCGGTCGCCACCGGGTGCGCATTCGGCATGTTGATGGTGCCGGTGCCGAGCTTGATGGTCTTGGTGGCGTCGATCAGGCTGGCGATGAAGATGGCGGCGGAGGTGATATTTTCCGCGCGGTCGGTGGCGTGCTCGCCGACATAGCCTTCGACGAAGCCGAGCTTGTCGGCGAGCAGGAACGCTTCGCGGTCCTCGCGCAACGACTGCCGCCAGTCCTTGTCCAGCGGATGGATCGGCATGGTGAAAAAGCCGAGCTTCATGGCGTCCACCTCTGTCCGAAAATGGGTGGGCGTGCAAGCTGGCGGCGGCCGCATCACGCCTTGAACCGCACCACCTTCTGCTGCTGCTCGCCGAGGCCGTCGATGCCGAGCCGCACCACGTCGCCGGCTTTCAGATATTTCGGCTCCGGCTTGAAGCCCATGCCGACGCCGGGCGGCGTACCGGTGACGATGACGTCGCCGGGCTCCAGCACGAAGAATTGCGAGCAGTACCAGACCACGTGGGCGACGCCGAACACCATGGTGCTGGTCGAGCCGTTCTGCCGGCTCTCATCGTTGACGGTGAGCCACATGCCGAGCTTCTGCGGATCGGGGATTTCATCGTGCGTCACCAGCCACGGCCCGAGCGGGCCGAACGTCTCGCAGCCCTTGCCTTTGCAGAATTGGCCGGAGCGCTCGAGCTGGAATTCGCGTTCGGATACGTCGTTGGCAAGGCAATAGCCGGCGACCGCGTCCATCGCTTTGTTCTTGGCGAGATAACGCGCGCGGCTGCCGATGACGATGCCAAGCTCGACCTCGTAATCGAGCTTGGTCGAATCCTTCGGGATCATGGTGGCGTCGTTCGGTCCGCAGATGCTGCTTGGCGCCTTGTTGAAGACGAGCGGCTCTTTCGGCAGCGCCATGCCGGCCTCGGCGGCGTGGTCGGCGTAATTCAGTCCGATGGCGATGAAATTGCCGACTTTACCGACGCAGGGGCCGAGCCGCGGCTTGCCGCGCACCAGCGGCAGCCTGTTGGGCTTGAGCCTGGAAAGCTTGGCGAGACTTTTCGGCGACAGAGCGTCGCCGGCGATGTCCGGCACGATTTTCGACAAATCGCGGATGCGCCCCTCGTTATCGAGCAGGCCGGGTTTTTCCCGGCCGGGGGCGCCGTAGCGGACAAGCTTCATATGAATCTCCTCAAGGCCATTTCACCACCGGCGGCAGCGACGACAAAATCGACTCCACATTGCCGCCGGTGCGCAGGCCGAAAATCGTGCCGCGGTCATACAACAGGTTGAACTCCACGTAACGCCCGCGGCGGATCAGTTGTTCCTCGCGTTCGGCGCCGCTCCAATGCCCGGCGAAATTCGCCCGCACCAGTTCCGGATAAACGCCGAGGAAAGCACGGCCGACCGCCTGGGTGAAGGCAAAGCACGCGTCCCAGTCGGTTTCCAGATAGTCGTAGAAGATGCCGCCGATGCCGCGCGCCTCGCCGCGGTGTTTCAGATAAAAATACTCGTCGCACCAGGTCTTGAACTTTTGGTAGGGCGCGACCGCGGCATGCGCGTCGCACGCCTGTTTCATCGCCGCGTGGAAAGCGACGGTGTCGGGGTCATCCTGGGTGCGGCGGCGGTCGAGCACCGGCGTGAGATCGGCGCCGCCGCCGAACCAGGCTTTGGTCGTGACGACGAAGCGGGTGTTCATGTGCACCGCCGGCACATGCGGATTGTGCAGGTGGGCGATCAGCGAAATGCCGCTGGCGAAGAAGCGCGGGTCGTCGGCGGCGCCGGGAATGTCCTTGCGGAATTCGGGGGCGAATTCGCCGAACACGGTCGAGACGTGGACGCCGACTTTCTCGAACACGCGGCCTTTCATGGTGGCCATGACGCCGCCGCCGCCGGGTGAGCCGGAGTGATCGGTGCGCGCCCACGGCGTGCGGGTAAATCGTCCGGCGGGGCGGTCGGCCAGAGGCGCGCCGGGAGGCAGCGCATCCTCCAGCGCCTCAAACGCCGCGATGATCTCGTCGCGCAGGCTCTCGAACCACGCGCGCGCGCGCTGTTTGCGGGTTTCGAGCAAGCTCACATCCATGACAGGTCATCTATTACCTTGGGTCGAGGCGGTTTTCGAGGCCGTTGCCGCTCAGGCTTGCGGCCGGCCGATCTGCCGCAGCGCTTCGCCGGCGGCGATTGCCGCGGCGACGGCGACATTGAGCGAGCGCATGCCGGGACGGAGCGGAATTACTACGCGCGCGTCGGCGGCGGCGTGGACGTCCGGCGGCACGCCCGCCGATTCGCGGCCGAACAGCAGCACGTCGTCGGCCCGATAGCCATGATCGAGATAAGAGAGCGAGGCCGCGGTCGTAAACAGCACCAGCCGGTGGGCTCCGCTGCGGCGCCAGGTCTCGAAATCCGCCCACGAACGGTGTCGGACGATGGCGACGGCGTCGAGATAGTCCATGCCGGCGCGGCGAAAGGCGCGGTCGCTGGTCGGGAATCCGGCCGGCTCGACAATGTGCGCCTCGATGCCGAGGCAGGCGCAAAGCCTCAGGATCGTCCCGGTATTTTGTGGAATGTCGGGTTGGTAGAGGGCGATGTGCATCGGTGCATTGGTGTCTTGCAAAGTGGGCAGAACTGGCCGTAGGGGTGCGGTGGTTGGCACTCTTGCACTTGCCCGGGAGGGGTGCCAATAAGCGCGCGTCGGATCGCATCGCCTATGACCTCCTCCAGGTCGAGGCGATCGGCCTTTCCGCGGCCATGTGGGCCTTTCAGCGCGGATCGTTGTAACCGGCCAGACAGTTGAGGATGGGACGGTGACTGTAATCTCCGCAGCGGAGCCTTCGCGGCGCGATTTTCATTCGATTGCAGGCATAATGAAGGTTCGATCATCATGAGCGAGCATTTGGCCTACAAGCCGCAAAGCGCCTTCATGCAATGGATGGAGCGCCGGCTGCCGATCGCGGGCCTCGTCTATTCCTCCTTCTTCGTGTATCCGACGCCGCGCAACCTGAACTATTGGTGGACGTTCGGCGGCATCCTGAGCTTCATGCTGGGCGTACAGATCATCACCGGCGTCGTGCTGGCGATGCATTACACGCCGCATGTCGATCTCGCCTTCAATTCCGTCGAATCGATCATGCGCGACGTTGATTACGGTTGGCTGTTGCGCTACCTGCACGCCAACGGCGCCTCGTTCTTCTTCGTCGCGGTCTACGCCCACATCATTCGCGGGATGTATTACGGCTCCTACAAGGAGCCGCGCGAGGTGTTGTGGATTCTCGGCGTGATCCTGTTCCTATTGATGATCGTCACCGGCTTCATGGGCTACGTGCTGCCGTGGGGCCAGATGAGCTTCTGGGCGGCGACCGTCATCACCAACTTGTTCTCGGCGCTTCCGGCCGTCGGCAATCCGATCGTCACCTGGCTGTGGGGCGGTTACGCGGTCGGCAATCCAACGCTCAACCGTTTCTATTCGCTGCACTACCTGTTGCCGTTCGTCATCGCCGGCGTGGTGGTGCTGCACGTCTGGGCGCTGCACATGGTCGGCCAGAACAATCCGGCCGGCGTCGAGCCGAAGACCTCCAAGGACACGGTTGCGTTCACGCCCTATGCGACCGTGAAGGATGCGTTCTTCCTGGCGGTGTTCTGCCTGTTCTACGCCTGGTTCGTGTTCTACATCCCGAACTATCTCGGCCATTCCGATAATTACATCATGGCCAATCCCGGTCAGACGCCGACCCACATCGTGCCGGAATGGTATTACCTGCCGTTCTACGCCATTTTGCGCGCGATCCCGAGCAAGCTGCTCGGCGTCTGCGCGCTGCTGGCGTCGATCGTGCTGCTCGCCTTCCTGCCGTGGCTCGATACGTCGCGCGTCCGCTCGGCGAATTATCGGCCGCTGTTTCGGCAGTTCCTGATCGTCTGGTTCCTGGTGGTGATCGGGCTCGGCTATCTCGGATCGCAGGAGCCGGTAGGCGGTTACGTGATCGCCGCGCGCATCTGCACCGCGTATTATTTCATCTTCCTCCTGGTCATCCTGCCGCTGCTCGGGTTGTTCGAGAAGACCAGGCCGCTGCCGAATTCGATTTCGGAGGCGGTGCTACGCGAGGGCTTGCCGGCAGGCGCATCCGCGCCTCCGCCGGCCGGTGCGCGCGGTTAGGGGGGCGGTCATGAACAACACTCGCGGCATCGTCCTCGCATTCGCTCTGGCGGTCTCGCTGTCGGCGCTCGGGGCGCGCGCGGCGCTCGCGCAGGAGCAGGAAGTTCCGCCGAAGCAGCACTGGTCGTTCGCCGGCCCGTTCGGCGTTTACGATCCGGCGCAGCTTCAGCGCGGCTTCCAGATTTACAAGGAAGTCTGCTCGAACTGCCATAGCATCAAGCTGCTGGCCTTCCGCAATCTCGCCGATCCGGGCGGGCCCGGCTTCACCGAAGCGCAAGCGGCGACGATCGCCGCCGGCTATCAAATCACCGACGGCCCGAACGACCAGGGCGAGATGTTTCAGCGGCCCGGCAAGCTTGCCGATCATTTTCCGCCGCCGTTCCCGAACGATCAAGCTGCGCGCGCGGCGCTCGGCGGCAAGCTGCCGCCGGACATGTCGGTGCTGGCGAAAGCGCGCAGCGTCGAGCGCGGCTTCCCCTGGTTCATTTTCGATGCGTTCACCCAATATCAGGAGGACGGGCCCGACTATATTCACGCCATCCTCAACGGCTACGTGGATGCGCCGCCGGCCGGCGCGACGCTGCCTCCGGGCGGCCAGTACAACACATACTTCCCCGGTCATGCCATCGGCATGCCGAAGCCTTTGAGCGACGGGCAGGTCAAATATACCGACGGCACGCCGATGACGGTCGATCAATATGGCCGTGACGTCGCCGCCTTCTTGATGTGGGCGGCGGAGCCGACGCTCGACGCTCGCAAGCGCCTCGGCTTCCAGGTGTTCATTTACCTGATCGTGCTGGCCGGGCTTCTCTACTTCACCAAGCGCAGCGTTTGGTACGACGTCAAGCATCACCCCGAATTGCTTGAGCCGCGGCCGCCGAGCGAATATTCGCGCGGTTAACGCCAGCCGTAAGATCCTGTCGGTGCGATGAACTCGCCAGTTGCGCCGGTCGTCGCGGTTCGCCACAGTGCGGCCGGCTGTAAGCCGCTGCCGGTCCGGCGGGCGAAATGGGGCTCCCAATCATGGCGACGCTTTCGTTGGAAGGTGATCTCAAGGCCGCGATCCGCAACATCCCGGATTATCCCAAGCCGGGCATTATGTTTCGCGACATCACTACGCTGCTGGGTAATGCGCGGGCATTCCGCCGCGCGGTCGACGAACTGGTCCAGCCCTGGGCCGGCAGCAAGATCGACAAGGTCGCCGGCATCGAAGCGCGGGGATTTATCCTTGGCGGCGCGGTCGCTCATCAGGTCTCGGCCGGTTTCGTTCCGATCCGCAAGAAAGGCAAACTGCCGTTCAAGCGCGTGAGCATCGGCTATTCGCTGGAATACGGCATCGACGAGATGGAGATCCACGAGGATGCAGTGTTCAAGGGCGAGCGTGTCGTTCTGGTGGACGACCTGGTGGCGACCGGCGGCACCGCCGAGGCTGCGTGCAAGCTGCTTTTGCAGATGGGCGCGGAGATTCTCGCCGCGTGCTTCATCATCGACCTGCCCGATCTCGGCGGTGCGGAAAAGATCAGGAAGCTTGGCGTGCCGGTGCGTACACTGATCAGCTTCGACGGACATTAGTCCGCGGTCTGATTAATCCCCGATCTCCTTTTCGTCCGCCAGCGGCTGAAATGGGGTGCGCGTCGGGTCCGCTTCGGCCGCCAAAATGCAACGCGTCACGAGCCGTGATTCAAGCTGCTTATGCCCGGGAGTAGCCGCGCGGGACCGGGGATGAATTGCAGCTGCGGCGAAGCGTTTCCGGTCACAAGGAAACGCCCCCGCAGCGTGATCGATCCTACCGGAAATCGATCGTCATGCCGCCAAGTCCAAGCGACACTTGAAAGCCCGCCTGTGCGCCGTGCACCTGAAGCAAGACGCCCTTGTCATTCTGCAGCGTAGCCACCTGGGCGCCGCCCACGAATGTTGCGCCGGCGCCCGCCGCACCGTAGGTGCCGACGATGTCGCTCGGGGCGCGCAGATGCGACGCCGTTCCGACCAGATCGACCGCCGCAACGCCGAGGCTGCCGATGCCGACGCCGCCGATTCTGAGCCGGTAGGCATGGCCGTGGCAGTACAGCGTGCCGTTGCCGCCGCCCACGCCGATGATGAATCCTGCTTTCACGATGTGCAGGCGAATCGAGCAGGTCTCTGCGTATGACGGCGCCGTCATCCCGAGCATGAATGCCACGGCAGCCAGCGCCGTCCCCAGTTTGATCGAACGACTAAAGCCAAACATTGCGAAACCTCCTCTGTTCGACGTTCAAAACGAATTGCAGGATTATTTCGTTTAGCCGCATGTCGGAGTGATGTGACATATCGGCGTGATGTACATATCGGCGTGATGTGACATATCGGCGTGATGTGACATATCGGCGTGATGTGACATATCGGCGTGATGTGACATATCGGCGTGATGTCGCGTTGCAAACGCGCCGTAGCGCCGCCTGCGGCATTGGGTCGTCAGCACACAATCGGACAATAACCGGTCTGCTGCGTCAAGACGATTGCCGGTCAAAACTTCAAGTTTTTTGAAAGTTGGATTCACCTCGCTTCCGCCGCCGGCAGTGTCGCGCGGGGAAGCGGCCGCTAGCATGAGCGGCCGCGCCGGCCGACCTTCGCGCGGCCGCAATTTACGCCGCTTTTACGAGATCGCTTTGCCGCACGAATTCAAGCGCGCGGTCGTTCACCGCGCCGTAGCGAAGCGTCAGCAGATCCCGCAGATAGTTTTGATAGAGCCGCCACGGCCGTTTTGAGCCCTGACGGGGCAGACGGTCGCGCGCGCGCTGAAAGTAGCCGGAAGAGAAATCGACAAACGGCTCGGCTTTGACCGACGGATCGCGCTGGCGGGGAACGCACCACGCATAGTGGTGCTTGTCCATGTAATCGATCAGCCGCGCGACATAAGCGCAGGTCAGATCGCTTTTCAAAGTCCACGAGGCGTTGGTGTAGCCGAACACCGCGGCGAAATTCGGTACATCGCTGAACATGACGCCTTTGAAGTTCATCGTATCGGAAAGCTTTACCGGCTTGCCATCGACCATGGCCTGGATGCCCCCGAGCAATTGCAAATTGAGTCCGGTGGCGGTGACGACGATGTCGGCTTTGAGTTCGCCGCCCGATTGCAGCCGAATGCCCGCCGGCGTGAAGGTCTCGATCGTGTCGGTCGCCACGTCAGCCTTGCCGGCCTTGATCGCGCGGAAAAAATCGCCGTCCGGCGCGATGCAAAGCCGCTGGTCCCAGGGATTATAGCGCGGCGTGAAATGTGTCTCGACGTCGTAGTCGGCGCCGAGGTGCTCGCGGGCCTGATTGACGATCCAGCGCCTCACCGCCTCCGGTTTGCGGCGGGCGCGCCTGAAAACGTAAATCCCGAACAGCACGAAACACCATCGCGCGATTGCGTAAGCGGCGCGGACCGGCAGATGGCGGCGAAGCCAACTGGCAAATGCGTTCCGCGTCGGCAACGCGACGATGTAGGTCGGGGAACGCTGCAACATCGTCACATGCGCGGCGGTCCTGGCGATGGCCGGTACGATGGTGACGGCGGTTGCGCCGCTGCCGATCACCACCACGCGCTTACCGGCGTAATCGATGTCTTCGGGCCATTGCTGCGGATGCACAACCCGGCCCCGGAACACGCCGATGCCGGGGAATTCCGGCAAGTAGCCGGCGGCATAGTCGTAGTAGCCGGTACAGCCAAACAGGAAATTGCAGGTGACGGTTAGCGGTTCGCGGGCCTCGCCGCGCTCGATTTCAAGAGTCCAGCGAGCGTCGGCGGACGACCACGCGGCGCGCGTGACGCGATGCCGGAAACGAATCTTGCGATCGATGCCGTAAACCTGCGCCGTCTCGCGGATGTAAGAGCGGATCGCGGCGCCTTCGGCGATAGCCGCGTCGGATTGCCAGGGCCGGAATGAATAACCGAACGTGTACATGTCGGAGTCGGAGCGGACGCCGGGATAACGGAATAAATCCCACGTGCCGCCGATGGCGCCGCGCGCTTCGAGTATGGCGTAGGATTTGCCCGGGCAATAAACCTGGAGGTGGTAGCCGGCGTCGATTCCGGACAGACCGGCGCCGACGATGACGACGTCGAAGTGTTCCATGCTCAAGCGAGGGCTTTTGCCGCCTGGGAAGCGCCGCTCTTTTCCACACGCTGCGCCATGCGGACAATAAATCGAGCGCAGCGGTCGGCCGAACTGATCGGGATCATGTGTCCGGCGCCCTCGATGAGTTCGCACTCTGCGAGTGGGAGTTTTGACGTCAAAGCGGCCTGATGCTCCGCCGGATCAAGGATACGGTCGGCGGCGCCGTACAACACGCCAACCGGCACCTTGATGCTGCCGTAGCCCGCCGTCAGATCCGCTTGCTCTTGGTGGATCGCCATGAAATCGCGGCACGCGTTGATGAAACTGCCGGGCCTTAAATTCAACATTCCGCGGCCTCGGGTTGCGTAGTCGCGGGGCGGCGATTGCGGGCCAAATGCAGCCGCGAGCACGTCTACGCGGTTCTTGATGGATAGCGGTACCGCGATCGTCCAGGCGACCAGCCATCGCGCAAAAGGCGAGGGAATGGCGAGCCCGCGAAATATCGCCGGGCTATGCTGCGGCTTGTGCGTCAACGGTGCAAGCAGCGCCAGGCCGGCCACCTGCTCCGGATGATTGACCGCGAGCGAAAGCGCGATCGCTCCGCCCAGCGAATGACCGACGATGAGAGGATTCTTCAGTCCGAGCGCTGCGATCAAGCGTGAGACCGTTTTCGCCTGCGCGGCGATCGTGGCAGAGGCAAATGGCGGACGTGTGGAATAACCACAGCCCGGACGGTCAAGGATCACGACCCGGTGATCCCTGATCAAGACGTCGTGCAACGCGTAAACAAAGTGGCCGTGCTGGCCGGCGAGCCCGTGAATCATGACGACCGTGGGGCCGGAGCCTTCGTCGATGTAGTGAATATTCGTGCCGTCGATGTCGATGAATTGACCGAGCGGCAGCAGCCGTTTCTCGATGCCGCGCGCGGTCAAAGCGGTAAAGGCCGCGAGGCACGCCAACGCCAGTGCCAGCAAAACGGCGGCGGCGCCGATGATCCAGATCAGCACGGTCATTTCTTGGACATCCCGCCTCCCAGCAGTTTCCAGTAGTTCACCGGCATCAGCCGCTCGATCAAGGCGATCTTTTTAGCATCGGAGCCGACCAGTATGCGAGCTTTGCGTTTTTCAACGCCGCTGACAATGATTTCGCCAGCGGTCTCCGGCGGCATGGTGAGAATCGATTCGAAGGCCTTTCGCTTCGCTTCGTCTTCCTCGCGGGAGTTGCTTTTGGGCAGGCGGGCGTTGCGAACGATGGAGGTGGCGACACCGCCGGGATGCACCACGGTCACTCCGATACGGGTCTTGC
>JAGXAC010000086.1 GCA_019075925.1 Hyphomicrobiales bacterium
GCGCAATATCGGAATTGCGCATCACCAAAGCGTTCATGGTGCCGGCGCTGATCTTATTCATCCTGCAGAACCCGCAGTGCAAGACGGCAGATTTTTCCTCGCTGGAATTGATCTGTTACGGCGCCTCGCCGGCGCCGATCGATCTTGTGCGTCACGCCATCAAGGCATTCGGCTGCGAACTGGCGCAGGTATATGGACTGACCGAAACCTCGGGAGCCATCACCTATCTTCCACCCGAAGATCACGATAACCCGGAGCGCCTTAAATCATGCGGCAAGCCGATGGCTGGAATAGAAATGCGCGTGGTCGATGCAAGCGGCAAAGACGTTCCCACGGGTGAGGTGGGCGAGATCATCACGCGCTCGCCCCAAAATATGCTGGGTTATTGGAGCCAGCCGGAAGCAACCAGCCGCGCTATTCGGGGCGAATGGTTTTACACCGGCGACGCCGGCTATCTCGACAAGGACGGCTACGTCTACATCTACGATCGCGTCAAGGACATGATCATTTCCGGCGGCGAGAACATCTATCCAGCCGAAGTCGAAAGCGCGATGTTCGGTCATCCCGCCATCGCCGACGTTGCTGTCATTGGCGTCCCGGACGACAAGTGGGGCGAAGCTGTGACGGCGATTGTCGTCAAAAAATCCGGCGTCGACATCACGCCGGAAGAGCTGATCGACTTTGTGCGGGAGCGTATTGCTCATTTCAAAGCGCCGCGCTCGGTCGATTTCGTTGATGCGCTACCGCGCACACCAACCGGTAAAATCCTTAAACGCGAATTACGCCGGCCGTTCTGGACCGGTCAAGACCGCCAGGTTCACTAGAATCGGGCCCTCTTCTCAGCCCGCGAGTCCCATCAGGCTGCGCGCCTCGGCCGGGCTGGCGATCGCGCGGCCGGCTTCGTGCGCGTAGCGTGCCAGCATATCGATGAGCGCACCATTCGAACCGACTTTGTCCCCATCCGGCAGATAAAACGTATCTTCGAGACCGGTGCGCAAGTGGCCGCCAAGCTCGGCGGCGCGTCGATGCAGCGGCCAGATGCTTTCGCGGCCAACCGCCGTTACCTGCCATGGAGCGTTTGCAACAAGAAGCTTGCCGAGGATTGGCAGGAGGTCCGGATCGGCGGGCATTCCGGATTCGACGCCCATGACCAAGTTGTATTTCGGCCTTCCCGTAAACATGCCGTTTTTCGCGTACATGCCGACGCAGCGCACGATGCCGACGTCGAAGCACTCAAACTCCGGCTGCGTACCGGTTTCAGCCATGACGTCCAAGTAAGCTTTGACCTTTTCGACCGGATTGTCGAACAAGTGCGGCGGCCACGCCCACGAGCCGTCCGTGCGCAATTTCAGATAGTTGAGCGATCCGGCGTTGCAGGCCGCGATTTCCGGTCTGACGGCCCGCAGGCAGGCGAGCGGACCCGAAATGTCCGCTCCGACCGTACCGGTCGATTCATTAAGAATGACGCCCGGGCAGGCATCACGGATCGCCTGCGTGATGGTGGTGGCCAGCTGCGGCTCCCACGACGGCAAATGTCCTTTTCCGGGCGCCTGCTGGCGGAAATGCACATGCATGACGGCGGCGCCGGCATTGAATGCAGCTTTGGCCTCCCGCGCCATCTCCTCGGGCGTCACCGGCACTGGATGCCGCCGCGGATCGGTCAGAACGCCCGTGAGCGCGCAGGTGATGACCGCTTTGTCGCTCATGCTGTCGCCTCCTCCAGACTTTTGTCGGCTTTAAGTTCGACAAGGAGCTGGCGGGTGGCCACCTGATCGCCGGGCTTAACCAGGACCTTGTCGATAACGCCATCGCGTTCGGCGGCAAGCTCGTGTTGCATCTTCATCGCCTCGAGAACGACAATGCGTTGGCCGCGAGCGACGCGGTCGCCCGGCTTGGCCTGCACGCTGATAATCGCGCCGTTCATCGGCGCAAGCAGTCGCGTGGAGCCCTCGCGCCGCGCCGCCATGCCGGCTTCTTGGGTGGCTTCGCGAACGGTCGCCACCATACCGTTCACATCGAGATGCAGAACGCCATCGTGCAACGAAAAGCGTGCTGTCTGTTGAATTCCCTCCGCTGTGAAACGCAGTTCCCCGGTCCTGCGATTTTCGATCGCTATTTCGATAATGTTTTTTCCCAAGACGATCGAATAGCGACCTTTCGCGATCACGGCGACGATCGCCTCCTGCCGTACGCTTTCGGTTGTCAGTTGCAACGATGACGTGGCGATGCCGGTCGACGACCAAGGAACCGCATCGGATTTGCGCGCTTCGAACAACAGGACCGCAGCAAGCGCAAGGGTGCGAAGATCGAGCGGCGGACGCTGCATGGCGACACTGTCCGCCGGAAAATGTCTTTCGATAAAAGCGGTCGTCGCCTCGCCGACCACGAACGAGGGGTGGCGGAGGACCGCGGCGAGAAAGCTGCGATTGGTACTCAGGCCGAATGCGATTGTGTCTTCAAGTGCCAGGATCAGCCGCCGGCGCGCTTCCTCGCGCGTTTCTCCGTGCGCGACCATTTTTGCCAACATCGGATCGTAAAACGGACTGACGACCGCGCCCGATTGCAGGCCGTGATCGACGCGCACGCCCTCGCACGTGCCGGGACGCCAATCAACCAAAGTCCCGCTCTGCGGCAAAAAGCTTCGGTATGGATCCTCGGCATAGAGGCGGGCTTCGATGGCGTGGCCGCGAATCTGCACATGTTCTTGTGAGAGCGGCAATTTTTCCCCGGCGGCGATCCGCAATTGCCACGCCACCAGATCAAGGCCGGTGACAGCTTCGGTAACCGGGTGTTCGACCTGAAGCCGGGTATTCATTTCGAGGAAATAAAAGTTGCCGGCACCGTCGAGCAAGAACTCGACGGTGCCGGCGCCAACATAATTGACCGCCTTGGCCGCCGCGACAGCCGCCGCACCGATCCGATCCCGCAATTGCGCCGCGACCGCGGGCGACGGTGTCTCCTCGATCACTTTCTGATGGCGGCGCTGGATTGAGCAATCGCGCTCGCCAAGATGAATCATGTCGCCGTGGCTGTCGGCAAAAACCTGAATCTCGATATGCCGCGCGTTGACGATGACGCGTTCGAGAATCAATTCGCGCGAACCGAACGCGCTTTCCGCCTCCGAACGGGCCCGCTGGAGCGCGTTGGCAAGATCGTCGGCGGACGCAACCAGCCGCATACCGCGGCCGCCGCCGCCGGCGGCCGCCTTGACCATCAAGGGAAAGCCGATGCTGCGGCCTTCCGCCAAAAACCTGTCGTCAGTTTGATCCGATCCCCGGTATCCAGGCACACACGCAACGCCCGCCGCCTCCATCAAAGCCTTGGCGCGCGCCTTGTTACCCATCGCCTCAATGGCGGCTGCCGGCGGCCCGACGAACACCAGGCCCACCTCGGTGCAAGCGCGCGCAAAAGCGGCGCTCTCGGACAGAAAGCCGTAACCCGGATGAATCGCATCGGCGCCGGCGATCTTCGCCGCCATCAAAAGCGCGTCGATGTTGAGGTAGCTTTGCTGAACCGGCGCGGGTCCGATGCGGACTGCCTCATCGGCCTGCCGCACATGCAGCGCGCCAGCGTCGGCATCGCTGAAGACGGCGACCGTCCGGTAGCCGAGCGCCTTGGCCGAGCGCATAATCCGGCAGGCGATCTCGCCGCGGTTGGCGATCAGGACTTTGCTAAACGCCGCCATCCGAAGCCACCGTCACTCGATTTGCGCCACCCAGGAGGGCTTGCGCTTCTCGACAAATGCGCGAGTGCCTTCACGGCCCTCCGGACCGCGAACAGCCGCCGCGAAGACCGCCGCAGCCTCATCCAGCAAAGCCGGGATCGAAGCCGGTCCGGCGGCGCTCAGCATCAACCGCTTGGTGGCCGCGACCGCCTCCGGTGCGCTTTTAAGCACCTGATTGCAGGTTTCGCGGATCGTTTCATCGAGCGCGGCCGTGTCCTTGACGCAAACATGGGCAACACCGACCGCCACGGCTTGCGTGCCCTCGAGGCGCGCGCCGGACACGCCCAGGCGTCGCGCGGCGGTCAAGCCGGTGCGCTGCACCACGAACGGCGAGATGGCCGCCGCCACCACGCCGATCATGACTTCGCTCATGGCCAGACGCGCATCGGCCGTTACGATCGTGATATCGGCAACGCAAGCAAGGCCAAAGCCGCCGCCCATGGCGTAGCCTTCGACCGCAGCGATCACGACCTGGGGCGCGCCATTCACCGCCTCGAGCAAGGCGCCAAAACGGCGGTTGTTGTCTTTGAGATCGTCGGGCGCGCCCGGCGGCGGCGCCGCGACCGCCGTGGACATGTTTTTGACATCGCCGCCGGCGCAGAAGGTGCCGCCGGCGCCACGCAAGACCACAATGCGTACCGAGCGGTCGGCAGCGATGGCCGCGAAAGTCGCTGAAATTTCGCGCACCATCTGCGAACTCAGCGCGTTGCGCTGCTCCGGCCGGTTGAGCCACAGATGCAACACCGCGCCGCGTAACTCGAGTTTGATGTGCGACGTCTGCGGCAGATCAGGCATGGCCCGCCTTCTCGCTGGGTGCGTTTGATGTTCCCGGCAGCGTACCCATCAGCTTGCAGATAATGGTGAGCATGATCTCGTCAGCGCCGCCGCCGATCGAGCCCAAACGGCCATCGCGATAGGCGCGGCTGATTGGCGTCTCATTCATGTACCCCATGCCGCCCCAGTATTGCAGGCAAGAATCGGCAACCTCGCGGCGCAGCCGCCCGGCCTTGAGCTTGGTCATCGAGGCAAGCCGCGTCACGTCTGTCCCCGCGAGGTAGAGTTCGCAGGCCCGATAGACGAGCGCGCGCACAAGTTCGATCTCGGTCGAAAGCTCGGCCAGCCGGAAATGCACCACCTGATTGTCAAGGATCGTCTTGCCGAATGCCTTGCGGTTGCGCGTATAGTCGATGGTCTGCTCGATGAGCCGTTCCATCGACTTCAAGTTGGCGGCGGCGGCCCATAACCGTTCCTCCTGAAACTGCATCATCTGATAGGTGAAGCCTTTGCCTTCTTCGCCGATCAGATAACGCTGCGGCACGCGCACATTATCGAAGAAAACCTGCGCAGTATCGGAAGCCCGCATGCCGAGCTTGTCGAGCTTGCGGGCGATTTGCACGCCCTTGGTCTTCATCGGCAGGCAGATCAGCGACTTGTTCTTGTGAACCGCACCAACCGATGTATTGGCGAGAAGGCACATCCAGTCCGCCTGGGTGCCGTTGGTGGTCCACATCTTGCCACCGTTAATGACGTAGTCGCCGCCGTCCTTGCGCGCGCTGGTTTTAATCGATGCCACGTCCGAGCCGGCGCCGACTTCGGAGACGCCAAGACAGGCGACAAAATCGCCGGCAATCGACGGCGCCAAAAACTCGCGCTTGAGCGCATCGCTGCCAAACCGGGCCAGGGCAGGTGTCGCCATGTCGGTCTGGACGCCAACGGCCATCGGCACGCTGCCGCTGGCGATATTGCCAAGCTCCTCGGCCATGACCATCGCAAAGGAATAGTCCAGGCCTTGGCCGCCATATTCGACCGGCTTGTTGAGACCAAGAAAGCCGAGATCGCCCATTTTTTTGAAAACCTCATGGGCGGGGAAAATGCCGGCCTCCTCCCATTCGTCCACGTGCGGGTTGATCTCTGCCGCAATGAACCTTTGCAGGCTGCGGCGCAACTCCTCATGTTCAGGCGTAAACAACATGGCGCTTCCTCGTTATCACATTCGCCCAACGCCGAACGTGTTGGATTTCAGCGGCCGAAGTTCGGCTTCGCGGCATATCGACAGACAAAAGCCTAGCACCTTGCGGGTGTCGCGCGGATCGATCAGGCCATCATCCCACAGTCGGGCGGTAGCATAGAACGCGGTCGACTCGCTTTCCATTCGCTTGACGATGGATTGCTCCATCACATCAAGCTTGGCCTTGTCCACCGGCTTACCTTCACGCTTGAGCTTTTCCTCGGTGACGATGGCCATCACCTTGGCCGCTTGCTCACCGCCCATGACGGCGATGCGGTTGCTCGGCCAGGCAAAAATAAAACGAGGATCGTAAGCGCGCCCGCACATCCCGTAATTACCGGCGCCAAACGAGGCTCCGACATGCACGGTCAACTGCGGTACCGTCGCATTCGCCACCGCCTGGATCATCTTCGAGCCGTGTTTGATGATGCCGGCCTGTTCCGCCTCGCGGCCGACCATGTATCCGGTGGTATTTTGCAGATAGACGATCGGCATATTAGCCTGGCAGCAAAGCTGGATGAACTGCGCCGCCTTGCTCGCGCCGTCCGCGTCGATCGGCCCGTTATTGCCGATGATCCCGACCGCGCAGCTTTCGATGTTCGCATGGCCACACACCGTGTGCGTGCCGTAGAGCGGTTTAAAGTCGAGAAAGTCGGAATCGTCGACAACGCGGGCGATGAGTTCGCGCACGTCATAGGGCTTGCGGTAATCCGGCGGCACGACACCGGCGATTTCGTCGGGCGAATAGCGCGGCTCCTTAAACGATCTTTGCGGCTGCATCGGCAATTGCGCGTTCCATGGCAGCTTGGCCATGACTTCGCGCGCAATGCGGATGCCGTCGGCATCATCCTCGGCGAGGTATTCGCCGAGGCCGGAAACGGTCGCGTGCATCTCGGCGCCGCCCAGTTCTTCGTCGGTCGCGATTTCGCCGGTCGCCGCGCGTAGCAACGGCGGGCCTGCAAGAAAGACTTTGGCACGGCCACGGACCAGGACCACGTAGTCCGAGAGGCCGGGCAAATAGGCGCCGCCTGCGGTGGAGGAGCCATGCACCACCGTGACCTGCGGAATACCCGCCGCCGACATTCGCGCCTGGTTGGCAAAGCCACGGCCGCCTTCGACGAACATCTCAGCCTGGAATAGCAGATTGGCGCCCCCCGACTCCACGAGGCGAAGCATCGGCAGCTTGTTCTCCAGGCAGATTTGCTGCATGCGAAGATTCTTCTTCACCCCCATCGGAGTCGACGTGCCGCCCTTGATCGCGCTGTCATTAGCGGAGATCATGCAGCGCACGCCCGACACGTAGCCGATGCCGGCGATGCCGCCGCCGCCCTGGATGCCCTCGGCGCCGTCATCGTCATGCATGCGAAGCCCGGCCAATGTCGATAACTCAAGCCAAGGCGCGCCGGGATCGAGCGCGAGCGCGATCCGCTCACGCGGCAGCAACTGGCCGCGGGCCCGAAAGCGTTCGCGCCGCGAATTGGAGACGTCCCGCACTTTCTGCTCGAGCGCGCGAAATTCGCCGATCAGCGCCAGCATCTGGTCGCGATTGGCGCGAAAGGTCTCGGAACTGGAATCGATACGACTTTCGATGACCGGCATGGCATTTATTCGCGCGACAGCGCGCTCGAAGTTGGGCGCCATGCTACAGGATCGATCGCCTTGTTGTCCGGACTTTGATAAGCGGACAAGCCGAGAACATCAGCGTACCGGCCATAGCCCTATCTCAACCGCCATCAGGGCTATATGATCGCCCTGCCCCATTCAGCCTGCAACATATCCACCATTTGATGAGCGGAATTCATGGGTAAAACTGCGCCACCTTTGCTGATCGAGCGCCAGGGCGCCATCGCCATTGTCACCATCAATCGGCCCGAAAAACGCAACGCGCTGAACGAAGACCTGTGGCGCCAACTCAAGAATACATTTGAGAATTTCGAGCCGGACGTGCGAGCCGTGGTCCTCACCGGCACTGGTCCGCATTTCTGCGCCGGCCTTGATCTCACCGAGCACCGTCATCGCCAGCCGTTCGAGAGCATCGCGATGTCACGCCTCGGGCACGCCACCTGCGAAGCCATTCAATTCGGCGGGCGTCCGGTAGTGGCGGCAATGCCCGGCGCGGTGATCGGCGGCGGCCTGGAAATCGCGGCGGCGACCCACGTCCGAGTGGCCGACTCGACCACGTTTTACCAACTGCCGGAAGGCCGCCGCGGCTTTTACGTCGGCGGTGGCGCGAGCGTCAGCGTTTCCCGCATTATCGGTTCCGGCCGGATGATCGAAATGATGCTGACCGGCCGCATTCTCGATGCCGCCGCGGGCGAGCGGGTCGGTCTTTCGCACTATGTGGTCGCGGCCGGCAAAGCGCTCGACAAGGCAATCGAGCTCGCAGACGTTATCGCCAAAAATGCGCAAATTCCAAATTATCTCATTATCCAGGCCATCCCGCGCATCGAGAAAATGGCGGCGTCGGAAGGGCTCTGGACGGAGGAGGTAGCGCAGGCCCTCAGCCTTACGTCCGACGACGCCCGCGCTGGAATCGACGCATTTCTCAACAAGCGGAAGATTGATTTCTAAGCGGATTTTGCCGGAGACGATGGAAGCCCAGCACCATTTTGGCGGTGCGGTCGCGCGGCGCAATCCAGAACCTGTTTACACTTAAGCGCCGCCCGTAGAAGCTGACTTGGATGCGATACATCCTCGCCATCGATCAAGGCACCACCTCAACGCGCGCCATCCTGTTCGGCGGCGACGGTGCGCCGCTCTCGGTCGCACAGCGGGAATTCAAACAAATCTACCCGCATCCGGGCTGGGTGGAACACGATCCCGCCGAAATCTGGGACACTACACTGACCGCTATGCGTGACGCGCTGCAGAAAGCCGCGCCGCGGCCGACCGATGTTGTTGCGATCGGTATCGCCAATCAGCGTGAGACCACCCTCATTTGGAATCGCGAGACAGGAGAACCGATTTACAACGCGATTGTCTGGCAGGATCGCCGGACCGCCGATCTTTGCGCCCGCATGGTGGCCGACGGTTGCGAAGACATGGTTGGCGAGCGCAGCGGGCTTTTGATCGACCCATATTTCTCAGCGACCAAAATCTGCTGGATGCTCGATCATGTTCCCGGGGCGCGGGCGCGCGCCGAAAACGGCGAATTGGCTTTTGGCACCGTCGATACTTATCTGGTGTGGCGCCTCACCCGCGGCACGGTACACGCGACCGACGCAACCAACGCTTCGCGTACTCTTTTATTCAACATCCGATCCGGTTGCTGGGATGAGGAACTGCTGCGGCTGTTCAGGGTACCGGCCTCGCTGCTGCCGCAGGTACGAGATACCGCGGGCGAATTCGGCGTCACCGCGGCAGAGATTTTCGCTACGCAAGTGCCCATTCTCGCCGTTGCCGGCGACCAGCAAGCCGCGTTGATCGGCCAAGCCTGCCTAAAGCCTGGAATGGTCAAAGCTACTTACGGAACGGGCGGTTTCATCTTGCTCAATACCGGATCGACCGCCGTCCGCTCGCGGCATCGCCTGCTGACGACGATCGCCTACCAATGGAACGGCACCCGCCATTACGCTCTGGAGGGATCGATCTTCGTGGCCGGCGCCGCGGTTCAGTGGCTGCGCGACGCGCTCGGAATCATCGCCTCCTCGGCACAGGCCGATGAATTTGCCGCGCAGGCCGACCCCGAGCAGCTTGTCTATTTCGTACCGGCTTTTGTCGGCCTGGGTGCCCCGCACTGGGACAGCAACGCCCGCGGCACCATCGTCGGCTTGACACGCGGCACGACGCGGAAGGAGCTGGCGCGCGCCGCGCTCGAAAGCGTCGGGTTTCAGACGCGCGATCTGCTCGCAGCCATGTATGCCGACGCCGGCGATACGCGGCAGCAGGCGACGGCGAGGCCTGTCATCCGCGTCGACGGCGGCATGTCCGCAAGCGACTGGACAATGCAGTTTCTTGCCGATGTTCTGGACGTGCAGGTCGATCGACCGACCGTACGCGAAACCACGGCGCTTGGTGCCGCGCTGCTGGCCGGCTGGCAAGCCGGAGTGGTTCCGGCGCCGGATGCCTTCTCCACGATCTGGCATCTCGATCGCAGCTTCCGA
Source organism: Hyphomicrobiales bacterium (assembly GCA_019075925.1). GTDB lineage: Bacteria > Pseudomonadota > Alphaproteobacteria > Rhizobiales > Xanthobacteraceae > BOG-931. Next base: position 9,836 of record JAGXAC010000086.1, read on the forward strand.
CCAATGATGCCTGAAAACATCCGCGACCAGCGCTGTCGCGGTTGGCGTGATGCGATGGCGCGAACACTGCTGCCCGCCGCCCACTGAAGATTATTCCGACGCCCGCCGCGTTAACCCGCCATTCCTTGCGCGATCCAGTGCAATCAATGGGCAACCGCACGCTCGGCGTGCTGAGCGAAAATCCTCTGCAAAATCTCCCTATCGATTGGCTTCTGAAGGATCGGGATTTCGCTGAACCGGCTATCGACACTCTCGGCATCGTATCCGGTCACGAAGACGAACGGCACGCCGCGTACCGATAATATCTCGGCGACTGAATAGATCATCCCGTCGCCAAGGTTGATATCAAGGACGGCGGCGTCCGGTAGTTCATCGCGCGCAACCGCTTCCGCCTCGGACACGGTGCAAACGGGGCCGATGACGTGGAAGCCGAATTCGGTCAAGCTCTCCTGAATCATCATGGCGACCAGCGCTTCGTCCTCGACCAGAAGCACGCGCGGCTTGCCTGCCGGATTCAACGCTGTTGCGACGCCGTGTGCCTGACCGTTGGCTCGCTCGCCCGCGACTCGCGTTTTCAACAATACGCTGCGCGGTATCGACAACACGCATTGCAGACCTTTGGAAGCCCAGTCAAACGCGACCTTGCCGCCAAGTTGTTGTTCGACGCTGGCAATGATGACTTTCAATCCAAAGCTACTCACGGACGGCGACGCGATGAGCGGACCGCCATTCTCAACCCAATGCAGGTTCAGAGTGTCCTCGTGTAATCGCCAATCAAGTCTCACCTTGCCGGTGGCCAATGATAGAGCGCCGTGCTTTGCCGCGTTGGTGGCGAGCTCATGCAGCGCAAGCGCTAAACCCTGAGCGGTAGCCGGTTGCAGCGAGATGTCAGGCCCGCGGATTTCAATCTTGTCACCGGCTCGATAGGGCGCCAACTCTTCGGCGACCAGCGCCCCAAGATCGGCGCCATGCCAGCGGGAGTCGGAGAGTAGCGTATGCGCGCGCGCCATCGCCTTGATGCGCCCCTCGATCGCCAGCACATAGTCGTCAACGCTTTTCGCGCGAGTAAGCCTGATGATCGATTGGATAACGGCAAGCGCGTTGCGGGCGCGATGGTCGACCTCGCGCGAGAGCAGCGACTGGCGTTCTTCGGTTTCCTTGCGATCGGTGATGTCGGTGGTGACGCCGCTGACGCGCACCACCCGGCCGGCGGCGTCGACGCTTGCGGCTGCGATACCGATGCACCAGCGTTGGTCTCCGTTGGGGCGAAGCACGCGAAACTCGCTTTGCTGCGTCGGCTCGCCTTTCGACAAGCCCTCAATGCTCTGCCAAAAGGAATTCCAATCTTCGGGATGAATAAGGCCGCAAATATTTGCCGCCGAAATTTCAAATCGTTTTGGATCGACTCCGAAGATGCGGTGTTGACCTTCGTCCCATTTCCATTCGTTGGCGCCGACATCCCAGTCCCACGATCCCATTTGGCCTGCCGCCAGCGCAAGGCTGCGGCCCTGCTCGCTCTGCAGGAGCCGCAGGTTCGAAGATTCAAGCTCCGCCGTGCGCTCCGCCACGTGTTGTTCGAGTTGCGAGTTTAACTCTTCTAGCTCGCGCGTTTTGCGGAACAGTTCGACAAACACCCTGACCTTCGCGCGCAACACTTCGGGAACGACCGGCACCGGTACATAATCGGCCGCTCCCATCTCATAGCCGCGCAAGCGATCGACGTCGGTGAGAAGGACAGCCGAAATGAAAATAATCGCTGTTTTTCGGAACCTGGGATGGTCGCGGAGCATGGCGGCAAACTGGAAGCCGTCGAGCACCGGCATGCACACGTCGACGAGGACGACGGCGACGTCGTTCTTAAGTAGAAATTGCAGAGCCTCCCGCGCGGATGACGTTTTAACCAGATTTTCCCCAAGGTCCTGGAGGATTACCTCGTAAGCGAGCAGTTTGTCGGGCTGATCGTCGACCAGTAGGACGTTGACTTTCTCGGTCATGGCGGCTGCGATTAACGATGCAACCACATCCGCAGCGCGGACAAGAGTTGCTCGGTGTTAACAGGCTTGGCGAGATAGTCTGATGCTCCGGCTTGGAGACATTTTTCGCGATCGCCCTTCATCGCCTTTGCGGTCAGGGCAATGATCGGCAGACGGCGATGGGCTTGGTCTTGCCGGATTTTCTCGATCGTCCGATAGCCATCCATCTCCGGCATCATGATGTCCATCAGAACGATGGCAAGCGCCGGCGTTTCCTCCACCAACGCAATCGCCTCGGCTCCGGTCGTCGCGGTCAAAACGTTCATGCCGCGACGTTCCAGCGCGCTGGACAGCGCAAAAATATTGCGTGGATCGTCGTCGACTAGAAGCACGGTGCAGCCGACCAAATCCTCATCGGAGCTGTTGAGCCGTTCCAGCATGTGCTGTTTCTCGGCCGGCAAATCGGTGATGATACGATGCAAGAACAGCGCGGTCTCGTTGAGCAGCCGCTCAGGCGATTCGACCCCTTTCACCACGATGCTACGCGCCATCGTGTGAAGCTGGGCGTCTTCTTCGGCGGACAATTCGCGACCAGTGAACACGACCACCGGAATGTCGGCCAGCGAACTGTCCGCGCGCATGCGTTCCAGTACCTCAAAGCCCGACATATCCGGAAGACGAAGATCGAGAACAACGCAATCGCACGACCGGTCGTGCAACGTAGCCAATGCCTCGCCGCCCGTAGCTGCATTGACGATGTCGATATCGTCGTGGCCGAGCAATGCATGAATACTCATCCGCTCAACGGTGTTGTCTTCGACGATCAGCAGGCGCTTGCGACGCGGCCTGGTAAATTCCTTGATGCGAGACAGAGCCGCGTCAATGTCTTCGCGCGTCGTCGGCTTGTTGACAAAGGCAAACGCGCCGCGCGCCAGACCATGCTCGCGATCTTCGTCGAGCGACACGATCTGCACCGGAATATGCCGGGTGAGCGGATTCTGCTTGAGTTGACTAAGCACATTCCAGCCAAGCATGTCGGGCAGGAACACATCGAGCGATACCGCAGTTGGTTGATACTGCTTGGAAAGATTGAGTGCATCGTCGCCGCGCATCGCCAGTAACGCCTTGAAACCCTTGACACGCGCGAGATCGATCAAAATGCGGGCGTAATGCGGGTCATCCTCGACGATAAGAAGAATGCTGTCGCCGGGCAGAATATCCAGCCGGTCATCGGGGATCGGCTCGATCGCGCGGTCGGGAGTGATGTGAAACCCCAACAATTGCGGCGCGGCCGGCGACGCGGTCGTCGTGGCAACATGCGCCGCCGCGCTCGGACCGACGTATTTGATCGGCAGATAGAGGGTAAACGTCGATCCGGTGCCGGGCGAGCTGCGTAGATGAATTTCACCCCCGAGCAGGTTGGCCAGTTCGCGGCTGATGGCGAGACCGAGTCCGGTGCCGCCATATTTCCGGCTGGTCGACGCATCGGCTTGCTGGAAGGCTTCGAAAATAATCTTCTGTTTTTCGAGCGGAATGCCGATGCCAGTGTCCGTTACCTCGAACGCCACGACAGCGGACGCCTGGCTAAGCACCGGATGCTCGGCGGTCCAGCCACCGAGCGCGACGGCGACGTTGAGGCGAACGCCACCCTGAGAGGTGAACTTGAAGGCATTCGACAGCAAATTCTTGAGCACCTGCTGCAAGCGTTTGGCGTCCGTGGTGATCGTCCGGCCAAGATTTTGATCGGCATGAACCTCGAAGGAAAGTTGACGGGTTTCCGCCTCATGACGGAACGGCCGCGCCATCATGTCGAGCAAGTTCGAGAAGAAGACCTCCTCGGCATCGACAGTCACCGTGCCAGACTCGATCTTCGACAAATCCAGGATATCGCTGATGAGATTGAGCAGGTCGGTGCCCGCGCCGTGGATCGTTCTGGCGAACTCGACCTGCTTGTCAGTCAGGTTGCCTTCGGGATTGTCGGTGAGCTGTTGGCCGAGAATCAGAATCGAGTTGAGCGGCGTGCGCAGCTCGTGCGACATGTTGGCGAGGAATTCCGATTTGTATTTGGAGGTTAGCGCAAGCTCGGTCGCCTTCTCTTCCACTGCGCGGCGCGCTTGTTCGATTTCCTGATTCTTGCGCTCGACTTCGACGTTGCGTTCGGCGAGCTGTTGCGCCTTTTGTTCGAGCTGCTCGTTGGTCTTTTGCAATTCTTTCTGCTGCGCCTGCAGCTCACCGGCCAGTTGCTGCGATTGCTTGAGCAGACCTTCGGTCTGCATTGTCGCCTCGATCGAATTAAGCACGATTCCGATCGAGGTCGTAAGCTGTTCGAGGAAAATGATTTGCAGCGC
>JAGXAC010000087.1 GCA_019075925.1 Hyphomicrobiales bacterium
ACTGCTCAAATATTTCGATGGTTGGACCGGCGGACAACAAGGCATCAATCTGGCCAAACCGGTGCCGCCGCATTGGCTCGGCCTAGATCGAGATCGCTGGCTCTACTTTATCGCGCTGATTGTGCTGCTCATTGCCATCCGCATCGCCGCCAATATCCTGCACGGCCGCACCGGGCGGGCGCTGGTGGCAATCCGCGACCAGCCGATTGCGGCTGCCGCCATGGGGATCCATACCGCACGCTACAAGACAATCGCGTTCGGTATCTCGACATTGTTCACCGGCGTCGCGGGAGCGCTCGCCGCCATCGTCGTCGGCTACGTCTCACCCGAGGGCTACAGCCTGTTCCTGTCGGTCTCGTTTCTGGTAGGCTCCGCAATTGGAGGCATTGCGACAATCGGCGGCGCAATCGTAGGCGGATTGTTCATTGAGTTCGTACCCAATTTGGCCAACGATATTTCCGACGCTGCGCCTTGGGCGATCTATGGCTTGGCGATGTTGTTGTTCATGTATGTCATGCCGCGCGGCGTCATCGGAACGCTATGGCCCCGGATTGGTCGAGCCATTATGCGCTCGGCGTCCGAGAAGGCGGAATAAGGCGATGACGTCGGTAAACGGTTCGAAGACATGATCGTCCGGCGAACAAATCGCCGACGAGACAAGGGAGGAAACCATGGCAAGATCGATAATCGCGACGAGCGCGTTGGCAATCGGCCTGGCTTTGGCAAGTGGAGCTGCTTCCGCGGCCGGCCAATATAGCACCGGAGCGAACGATAACGAGATCAAAATCGGCAACACCATGCCCTACAGCGGCCCGGCCTCCGCCTATGGCATTATCGGCAAGACCGAAGCCGCCTACTTCACCATGATCAACGAGCATGGCGGCATCAACGGGCGCAAGATCGACTTCATCAGCCGCGACGACGGCTATAGCCCGCCGAAAACCGTCGAACAGGTGCGGCAACTGGTCGAGCAGGATCAAGTCCTGCTCCTGTTCAGCACGCTCGGCACGCCGCCCAACGTTGCCATCCACGCTTACCTCAATGACAACAAGGTGCCGCAGCTATTCGTCGCCACCGGCGCCGAGCAATGGAACAATCCCAAGAAGTTTCCCTGGACCATGGGCCTGATACCGAGCTACGGCACCGAGGCACGCATCTACGCGCATTACATTCTCAAGAATCTGCCGAATGCGAAAATCGCGGTGCTCTACCAGAACGATGATTTTGGCAAAGACTATCTCAACGGCCTACGCGCGGGATTGGGCGAGAAGGCTGGAAAAATGATCGTCGCTACCCAATCCTACGAAACCACCGACCCGACCGTAGATTCTCAGGTCGTAACCTTGCAGGGCAGCGGCGCCGACGTGCTGATGACGGCGGCGATCCCAAAATTCGCCGCTCAGGCTATTCGAAAGGTCTACGATACCGGTTGGAAGCCAACCCACTTCCTCGCTTCGGTGTCGAACTCGGTCGGGACCGTGATGAAGAATGCGGGTTACGAAAAGGGCATCGGCATCATCTCCGCGGCTTTCGCCAAAGATCCCACCGATCCACAGTGGGCCGATACGCCGGAATACAGGGAATGGCTGGCGTTTATGAAAAAATACAACCCGTCCGCCAATATGGCCGACGTGCAAGGCGTGATCGGCTACTCTTACGCGCAAACGCTGGTCGCCGTCCTCAAGGCCTGCGGCAACGATCTCACCCGGGAAAACGTCATGAAACAGGCGGCAAGCCTGCATGACATGAAGCTGCCGATGCTGCTGCCCGGCATTGCGCTCTCGACCGGTCCGGATGATTTCGCGCCGATCAAGCAAATGCAACCGGAAAAGTTCGATGGAAAAACCTGGAAGTTGTTCGGCGAAGTGATGTCGGGCAGTTGAACTCTTAACGAACACGTCAAGGAGCAAACGTGATGACTACGAAACATGTCACGGCCATCGGCTTGGCCGTCGCTGCACTCGCGCTCGGGAGCGGACTGGTTTGGGCCGCGGGTCAATACGGGCCGGGCGCCAGTGATACCGAAATCAAGATCGGTCAGACCATGCCCTATAGCGGCCCGGCTTCCGCTTACGGCACGATCGGCAAGGCGGAAAGCGCCTATTTCGCAATGATCAACGACAAGGGCGGCGTCAACGGCCGCAAAATCAACCTCATCAGCCGCGATGATGGTTACAGCCCGCCGAAGACGGTGGAAGCGGTGCGCAAGCTGGTCGAGGAAGACCAGGTGCTATTGACGTTCAATGTCCTCGGCACACCCCCCAACACGGCGGTGCAGGGCTATCTCAACGACAACAAGGTACCGCAATTGTTCGTCGCCACCGGCGCCGACAAATGGAATAATCCTAAGAAGTTTCCGTGGACGATGGGCTGGCAGCCGAGCTACCGCATCGAAGCCCGTATTTACGGCCGCTATATCCTCAAGAACTTTCCCAATGCCAAAGTTGCGATCGTCTATCAGAACGACGACTTCGGTAAGGATTACTTGACCGGCTTGAAAGAAGGATTGGGCGACAAGGCAGGCAAGATGCTCGTGGCCACACAAAGCTACGAGACCACCGACCCGACCATCGACTCGCAGGTCGTCGCGCTGCAGGGCAGCGGTGCCGACACGCTTTTGGTGGCGGCCATTCCAAAATTCGCCGCGCAGGCCATCCGTAAAGTTTCCGACCTCGGTTGGAAACCGCATTTCTTCATCACCAACGTTTCGGCCTCGGTCAAAGCCGTCATGCAGCCGGCGGGCCTCGACAAGTCGCAAGGCATCATCACTGCCGGTTACCTCAAGGATCCCAACGACCCGCAGTGGCAAAACTCGACCGAGTACAAGGATTGGCTCGCATGGATGAAGAAATATTACGCCGGCGGCAGCCTTGCCGACGTCAACAACGTCTACGGCTATTCCGTCGCCGAAACTCTGGTGTCGGTACTCAAAGCAAGCGGCAATAATCTTACCCGCGCCAACATCATGAAACAGGCGGCCAGCATTCACGATCTGAAGCTGCCGATGATGCTGCCCGGAATTGTCGTGTCGACAAGTGCGACCAATTTCGCCCCCATCAAGCAGATGCAATTGCAGAAATTCGAAGGGCAGACCTGGAAGCTGTTCGGCAACGTGATGTCCGGCTCCGGCAGCTAAACCGGCATCGTCGTCTGCACCACCAAACCGCGAGCGCGCGCATCGGCAACCCCGAGCGCGCGCAGCGCCGTTAGCGTCAACGATTGAACGACGTCGCGCTCGCGCCCGGCGACATCCTGTGCAAGCGGCCCGATCAGCGCTTCGGTCAGCAAGCCGATCATCGCCACCGCCGCGACTTCGGCGTTTTGGTCCGGCAACCTCCCCTCGGCGATGGCCGCAGCGATGCGCATGGCAAATTCGCTGGCAAGCGATCGCCGGAAGCCGACGCGGATACCATCAAGCCCGGCATCAATCGGCTCGGCGATTGCGGCAAAGGCCAGCCGGCGATCGCGCGACATGCGCGCGGCGAAAGTCATGATGGTGGCCGAGAGAGCCGAGAGCGGCCCCGGCGCTCCGGCCGCGGCACGGCGGAGCGCGCCGATTTCACGTTCGGACATTTCCGCCAGCATCGCCTTCACCAGATCGGTCTTGCTTGGGAAATAGCGATATACGGTACCGGCCGCGATGCCGGCACGCGCCGCGACCAACGCGATCTGCACCGTCGCCATTCCGCCCTCTCGCGCTATCTCGCGCGCGGCCACGATAATGGCATCGCGGCGCGCAGCGAGCCGGCGGGCGACGTTCTCCGTGCGACGATAGGGCATGAAACAGCCGGATGAGAATCGGCCGCATTATAACAACCGGTGAACCCGGATTCAGCGTGTTACTTCTGCTTTTCCGCCAATGATTTGGCGCGGATTTTGGCAAGCGTCGTTGCCGGCGTGATGGCTTCCGGGTCGATCGCAAGCCGGATGATGGCGGGCTTGGCAGAGGCAATCGCTTGCTGGAATGCTTCGGGAAAGTCGGCCGTGCGCTCGACGTTGGCGCCAAAACCGCCGAAGGCGCGCGCGTAAGCGGCAAAATCCGGATTGCGCAGATCGGTAGCACTGATGCGCCCCGGATATTCACGCTCCTGATGCATCCGGATGGTTCCATAAAGACCGTTGTCGGCAATCACGACCACAAGCGGCAACCCATATTGCACAGCAGTTGCGAATTCCTGGCCGTTCATCAGAAAGTCGCCGTCGCCAGCGACGCAGATCACCTGACGTTTGGGATACAACCGCTTCATCGCCACCGCGGCCGGAACGCCATATCCCATCGATCCCGACGTTGGCGCAATGTGTTGGCCGAAGCGGCGGAACCGAAAGAAGCGATGAATCCAGGCGGCATAATTGCCGGCGCCATTGCAGAGGATCGCATCCGCCGGAAGATTTTCGCGCAGCCACGCCATGACCGCCCCGAGATTGACCGCACCCGGCTGCTCGGTCGGGGTCTCCGTCCAGGCGAGATATTCGGCATGCGCCGCTTCACCCTGCCCGCGCCGGCCGTCCGGTAGGTCGAGACCGCCGAGCGCGGCCGCGAACGCCGTCGGCGAGGCGTGGATCGGCAGGTTCGCGGCGTACACGCGGCCGAGCTCTTCAGCGCCCGGATGCACATGGACGAAATTCATCTGCGGTCGCGGAATATCGACCAGCGTGTAACTTTGCGACGGCAATTCGCCGAGCCGCCCACCGATCAAAACAACGAGATCCGATCGTTTGAAGCGTTCGACCAATTTCGGATTGGGACCGATACCAAGATCGCCCGCGTAGCATGAGTGGAGCGCATCAAAGAGATGCAGCCGGCGAAAGGTGGTGCAGACCGGAATGCCATGGGTTTGAGCAAAGCTTGCGATTTGGTCGGATGCCGCTTGCGACCAGCGGCCGCCGCCAAGGACGAAGATCGGCGCCTGGGCGGCGGCGAGAAGCCGCCCGAACCTCTCCATGTCGGCCGAACCGGGCGAGGTCTCAACCGGCGCGTAAGGCGCGGCGTCCTCGACGGTGATCCGTTCGGTCAACATGTCCTCGGGCAGGCTTACGACCACCGGGCCGGGCCGGCCGTTTCCCGCCGTATAAAACGCGCGCGAAACGATTTCCGGTACGCGCTCGGGCTCGTCGATCTCGGTCACCCATTTGGTCATCGAGCCAAAAACCGCCCGATAGTCGAGCTCCTGAAAGGCCTCGCGTTCGCGCATGTCGCGCGCGACCTGGCCGACAAACATGATCATCGGCGTCGAATCCTGGCGCGCGATGTGAATGCCGGGCGAGGCGTTGGTTGCTCCCGGCCCACGGGTGACGAAACAAACGCCGGGGCGGCCGGTCGCCTTGCCGATCGCTTCGGCCATCATCGCCGCCCCACCCTCTTGCCGGCATACCGTGACGGCAAGATCGCTGTCACGAAACGCGTCGAGAACCGCGAGATAGCTTTCGCCGGGCACGCAAAATACGTGATGTACGCCGTGGATGCGCAGTTGGTCGACCAGAACCTCGGCGGCGGTGCGGTTATTTGACTTGCCGCGCATCGGCGTGTTCCCGGATCGGGCGCAGCCGATTCGCTGCGCCACGCATTATGACGTTGATTGCCGCGCCATGCGCCGATAGTCCAGTCCCCCAACCCCGGCGGGCCTGTGCCGCCGGCATGCCGCCAAGGAGTTCGCTGCATGACTGCCACGACGGCCAGCCAGGACGAAGTGTTCGCCTTCCTTGCCGACCCGGCGACCCATGGCGGGCAAAAGGTGCAACGGATCGACACCCACGCGGCTTCCGTATTTCTGGCCGGCGAGCGCGTCTTCAAGATCAAGCGCGCCGTCCGATTCCCCTTTCTCGACTATTCGACGCTTGCCCTGCGCAAGCAGGCCTGCGAGGCGGAAATCGCGGTCAACGTGCCGTATGCGCCGCAAATCTACTGCCGCGCGGCGCCGATCACACGCGAGAGGGACGGCAAGCTCGCCATCGCCGGCGCCGGAGAGCCCGTCGAATGGGCCGTCGAGATGCGGCGCTTCGACGAGAAACGCACGCTCGACCATCTCGCCGGTCAAATCGATACGACGCTTGCCGAAGCGCTCGGCCGCGCCGTCGCAGCGGCACATGCGAACACGCGGCCAATCGATCCGCAGCCGTGGATCGCAGCCCTCGGCGCCTACATCGACGAGCACGCCGAAGCGTTCCGCGAATATCCGGACATCTTTCCCGCCAGCGATGCCACGGCCCTGATCGAGGCAAGCCGCTCGGCTTACCACCGCATTCTGCCGCTTCTGCGCGAACGCGGACGTCAGGGCTTCATTCGCCGCATTCATGGCGATCTCCATCTCGGCAATATCGTATTGATCGACAATGCACCGGTTTTGTTCGACGCAATCGAATTCAGCGATCTGATCGCGTCCGGCGACGTTCTCTATGACCTCGCCTTCCTGCTGATGGATTTGCTCGAGCGCGGGCTTGCCCCGCAAGCGAACACGGTTCTGAACCGCTATTTGACGCAAACCCGCCGAACGGAAGATCTCGACGCACTGGCGGCGCTGCCACTGTTTCTGTCGCTCCGCGCGGCGATACGCGCCAAAGTCACCGCCGCCCGCATGGAGCGCGCGGCCGCGCGCGAGAAGGCGGCGATCGGCAAAAGCGCCCGCGCCTATTTCGATTTTGCCCGGTGGGCGATCAGACCCACGGCACCCAAATTCATTGCGGTCGGCGGACTGTCGGGCACCGGCAAGAGCAAACTTGCGCGCGATCTCGCTCCCCTCGTCGCGCCAATGCCGGGAGCCGTCGTCTTGCGCTCAGACGTCGAACGCAAAACTCTGTTGGGCGTCGGCGAGACCGACAAACTGCCGCCCGACGCGTATACCCCGCAGACCGACGAGCGCGTTTATCGCCTGCTTGCCGCCAATGCGGCGCGCGTCTTCAAGGCCGGCCATTCGGTTATCGTCGATGCCGTGTTCGCCCGCGCCGGCGAGCGCACCCATCTTGCCGACTCGGCGAAAGCGGTGGGCGCCAGCGTGTGCGGACTGTTCCTGACGGCAAGCCTTGAGGTCCGGCTGGCCCGCATAGGCGGGCGCCGGCACGACGCTTCCGACGCCGATGCCGCCATCGCGCGGGCGCAGGAAGGCTACGATATCGGCGCGATCGATTGGACTTGCGTCGACGCCTCCGGAGCGCCGGAAGCCACTTTGTCGCGGGTGGAGGCGATCCTGGCGGCGCTTGATTGACGAGGACGCCTCGGCGCCAATATAAGCGCGGGACAAACCGGGATCGAAAGGCGCGAAAAATGGCAGGTGCTGCAACGGCGGCGACTGGAAACGAACACCCGGAAGAGCCTTCACGCCGCGATTTCCTCTATATCGCCACCGGTACGGTCGCCGCCGTCGGCGCAGCCGCTACTCTGGTGCCCCTGGTCGTCCAGATGAACCCGGACGCCTCCACACTTGCCGCCGGCGGGCCGGTCGATCTCGACATCTCTAAAATCGAACCGGGCCAGCAGGTGGTCGTGCGTTGGCGCGAGCGGCCGATTTTTGTCTTTCACCGCACGCCCGAAACGGTGAAGTCGCTGACCGACCCGAAATTACTGGCAATACTGTCCGATCCAAATTCACAGAACGAGCAGCAGGCGCCCTACGCGACCAACGCCACGCGTTCGATCAAACCGGAGCTGGGCGTGCTGGTCGGCATCTGCACGCACCTTGGCTGTATCCCGCTGTTCTACCCGCAGCCAAGCGCGAACACCCCGGTCGCCGACTGGCCGGGCGGCTATTTCTGCCCCTGCCATGGCTCGAAATACGACGCCGCCGGCCGCGTTTTTTCGGGAGTGCCGGCGCCTTACAATCTGCCGGTCCCGCCCTACACCTTCGTCAGCGATACGACGATCAGGATCGGACAGAATCCGAGCGGCAGCACTTGGGATTTCGGCTCCATCCGCCAACTTTAATCGCCGGCACGGCCTTGATTTGAGATGAAACTCCGCCGGCCAATACGGCTTGGGCTGCTGCGGCTATCAATCCTCGCGATCGTCGTTGGCGTCGTCACCGGCTTCGGCGCCGTGTTGTTCCGCGCCCTGATCGGTTTGATCCATAACATCGCCTTTCTCGGCGTATTTTCCGTACCCTACGATTCCAGCGCGTTCACGCCGCCGGGCCCATGGCGTGCGTTTATCATTTTGGTCCCGGTGATCGGCGGCCTGATCGTTACCTTCCTGATTACCAATTTTGCCCCCGAAGCGCGCGGACATGGCGTGCCTGAAGTGATGGACGCGATCTACTACCGCGAAGGCTTGATCCGGCCGGTGGTTGCGCTGATCAAGTCGCTCGCTTCGGCGTTGTCGATCGGTACCGGCGCTTCCGTCGGCCGCGAAGGGCCCATCATCCAGATCGGGGCCGCGCTCGGATCGACGCTCGGCCAAATTGTCCGCATGGCGCCGTGGCAGCGCATTACGCTTGTCGCCGCCGGCGCCGGGGCAGGCATTGCCGCGACCTTCAACACGCCGATCGGCGGGGTGATGTTCGCGATCGAACTGATGATGCCGGAACTCAGCGCACGGACTTTTTTGCCGGTGGCGCTCGCCACCGGCACCGCGACTTTTGTCGGCCGTATTTTCTTCGGCATTCACCCCGCTTTCGTGATTCCGAGTGCGCTCCTCGCCTCGCAGGCCCCCGCCTCACTGACGGCACTTTTGCTTTATGCGCTTCTTGGCGGCCTGATCGGGCTGGCGGCGGCTGGCTTCATCCGCGGACTGAGCTTCGCCGAAGATGCCCTGGAGTGGATCGAAAATCCGTATCTGCGCAACATAGCCGGGATGCTGTTCATCGGCGTTCTGATCTACGCGCTGTTCGTCGGTGCCGGACATTATCACGTCGAGGGGGTAGGCTATTCGACCATCCAGGCCATCCTCAACGGTAGTCTCAGTCTGCCGGCACTGCTCCTGCTGCTGTTCGTCGCCAAGCTCGCGGCCACCTCGGTGAGTATCGGAGCCGGAGCATCGGGCGGCATTTTTTCTCCGTCCCTGTTCATGGGCGCGACGATCGGTGGCGCGTTCGGTCTGTTGGTGAACGCCATTGTCCCGATATCGGATTTCAGCGTGACGACCTGCGCTATCGTCGGCATGGCCGCCATGGTCGGCGGCGGAACCGGCGCCGCGATGACCGCCGTCACCATGATTTTCGAAATGACACGCGATTACGACCTGGTGATGCCGAGTATCATTGCCGTGGCGCTGGCGATCGGCGTACGCCGCCTGCTGTCGGTTGAAAATATCTACACAATCAAACTGGTCGGCCGCGGGCATTTCGTGCCGAAGGCGCTGCACGCGAACATGTTTCTTGTGCGGCGCGCGCGCGAAGTGATGCGCAGGGACGTGACTATTCTGACGGCCGACGCCGACTTCGACGCGTTCCTTCGCGAGAACGCGAACAAGGACGGCTTCCGGCACGTGGTCGTCATACGCGGCAATCACATTGCCGGCGTGGTGCGCGTGAATACCAGTCTGCGGCGTGGCGTCGAGCAGGCTTATAGCGGCGTGCGGCTCGGCGACGTGGCGCAACGCAATTTCACGATTGCGCGCGAGGCCGACATCATGTTCGACGTGGTCCAGCGCATGGCCAGGCACGATGCCGCCATGGCCGTGGTCGTCAAAGCCCATGGCCGCGGCCGGCCGGACGAGATTCTCGGCATTATCTCGAAAGAGCACATTGCCGATTCCGTCGCCGAAAGCATCAGGCCTTTCGGTTGAGGCAGCCTGAAAGCGCTGAAGCTGCCGCTCGTGCGCCTTTAGCGTCCGGCGCGGACCAGGCATGCAGGTGCTTTCGTACCCCGCCTCCCGCATAATGCGCCATGGCCGTTGATTTGCGCGCGCTCGCGATAGCCACTGCCGGATTTTCCGCTTTCGTCAATCTCTATTCGCCGCAGGCGCTACTGCCGGAACTGTCGCATGAGTTCGGCGTCGGCCCGGGCGAAATCAGCGCGTTGATGACCGCAACCACGGCGGCCATCGCGCTCACTGCGCCGTTTACCGGGGCACTCGCCGACGTCCTCGGCAGGAAGCGGCTGATCACGGCCGCCGCGTTCGCCATCGTCGTGCCGACCTTGATCATGACGTTCGCATCCGATGTGTCGCAACTCGTGGCATGGCGCTTCGTGCAGGGATTGCTGCTGCCGCCGATCTTCACCGTTGCCGTCGCCTATGTCGGCGACGAATGGCCGCCGGCCGACGTGCCGCGCATCGCCGGGCTGTTTATTTCCGGATCGAGCGTCGGCGGGTTCGCCGGCAGGTTCGTGACCGGCGTTATCGCGGATCTGATGGGCTGGCGCGCGTCTTTTGTAGCCGTCGCCATCCTGACACTGGCTGGAGCGCTGATCGTCACCGTTGCACTGCCACGCGAACGCCAGTTCGTGCGCTCCGGCGGCTTCGCCGCCGCCGCACGGCAGATGCTCGCGCACCTCGCCAACGCCCGCCTGCTCGCCATCTACGCCGTCGGCTTCAGTGTCTTATTCAACTTCGTCGCGACGTTCACTTACATCAGCTTTCATCTCGCCGGGCCGCCGTATTTCTTTTCGCCGGCCATGCTCGGCGCTCTGTTCGCGACCTACCTCGGCGGCAGTCTTGCAGTACCCTGGGTCGGCCGCGCGATCCCGCTGTTCGGTCGCCGGAATTTCATCCTCGGCATCATTGCCGCGTGGATCGTCGGATTATTCATGCTGCTGGCGCAGCCTATCGGCGTCATCGTGGCCGGACTGACGATTTGCGCGGTGTGCGGCATGGTTTGCCAGGCGGTTTCGACCGGCTACGTCATCACCACCGCCAAGGAAGGGCGCTCGTCGGCCGCCGGCCTCTATGCGTCGCTCTACTATACCGGCGGCAGTGCCGGTGCATTCCTGATCGGATTTGTCTGGAACGCCGCGGGCTGGACCGGCTGTGTCATCGCCGTCATGGCCGTGCAGGTCGTCATGGCTGCAATCGTTGCCATCGCCTGGGAGGGGTCGCGGATATGAGCACCGCGGCCAGCGAGCGTGACCGCTTCGTCTAACGATTGTCGATCGAGACCTGCTTGAGGTCGTGCCCCAGCGGCGCCACGAAGCCGCCGGCGCGGGCCGCCTCGTCGAGGCCTGCGCGGTCAAGCGCTTCATCGTGAGCGTAAACGTCATTTCGAAATTCGATGACGCCGTCGCGTCTCATCCATCCGGTGAGATACACCCAGGCGACCGGCATCTTGTGCGGAAGATTGATGATTTTGCGCTCGCCGGTGGCGATGCCGGCGTCGATGCCGG
Source organism: Hyphomicrobiales bacterium (assembly GCA_019075925.1). GTDB lineage: Bacteria > Pseudomonadota > Alphaproteobacteria > Rhizobiales > Xanthobacteraceae > BOG-931. The sequence goes on from JAGXAC010000087.1 coordinate 11,248, forward strand.
CGCGATTCCATCCGGGCACGTCCTCGAGAATCCAGGCGGCAAGATCGCGCACATTGTCGACACGCGTGCAGCCGTGCGAGTCGAAGCGATAGTCGTTTTCAAACAGCCGCCGCGCGTCGGTATCGTGCATGTAGACCGAATACGGATTCGGCATGTCGATCTTGAGATTGCCCAGCGCATTCCAAGTGCCGGAATCCTGCCGGACGGTGAAATTCGGCGAATGGCCGGATGACCAGTCGATCGATTGCGGATCGATTTCCTCGTCGTGCGCGCCGAGCACGCGCATGTGCATGCGGTTCAAATAGCTCGGATCGCGCCGCATGTGCGCGAAGATTTCGTTCTTGGTGATGGACAGCGGCACCGTCCAGGTCGGATTGAGATTGATCGCGGTGATGTACGCCGTCAGAGTCGGCGAAGGCTTGTCGACCTTGCCGACAATAACCCGATAGCGCCGCTGCACCTTGTCGCCGCCGACCGCCTCGACGAACGCTGCCGGGATGTTCACCACCACATAGCGTTCGGCAAAGACGAAATCCATGCCAAGCAGACGCTCAAGCGAGGCTTCGAGTTGCTTGAGGCGCGCAGCGACCGGAACGTTGAGGGCTTTCAACGTCTGCGCGCTGACGCTGCCGGTGGCCTCGAGGCCGTGACGCAGTTGAAATCGTTTGACTCCCTCGATCACGTCGGCGTCGTAAGCGTCACCCGTCTCCTGCGCGACCGGCATGTCCTCGGTGATAACGAGGCGCCGCCGCAGCAGCGCGACGTCGGGACCGCTCGCGCCCGGCGTGAGCTTGGCGTCGGCCGGCAGGCTGGGCCAGCCGCCGCGCACCTGGATGTCGGCATAGCTGAGCAAGGCCTCCTTGATACGCGCATAAGTGCCCTCATCGAAGACCGGATCGGACGAGAGCGCCAGCAACGCCGCCGAACGGGTTTCCGGCGTGGAGGGTGCCTTCCTTGCGGTGTTGGCAGGCTTGACGGCCTTGACTGACCGCTGTGCCGGTTTCGCCGACGGGGGCGCCGGCCTGTTGGGCACAGCCGCCGGCGATGCGCCCGGATTAAGCAGCACAGGTTGGCCGGCGACCTGGGGCGGCTCCGCGACCGCCATACCCGTCATCACGGCCAAGATGAGCCCTGCGAGCGGAACCGTCCGCATCAATAACCCCCTGCCGGGCTTACGCCTGCGGCTGCGGCTCCATTGGCCCCGGCTCGGTGCGCGGCCGGTTGCGGCCAGCACCGGCGGTCGGCACGGTCGACGGCCGTGGTGCCGTTGGCTCGATTGTCGATTCGCGGTTCGGACGCTTGCCCATAAGCAAGTCTTTTATCTCGTCGCCGCTCAGCGTTTCGAATTCGAGCAGACCTTTGGCCAGCGTTTCAAGGTCGGCGCGCCTCTCGGTCAGAATCTGCTGCGCCTCCTGATAGCCGGCCTCAACCAGCCGTTTGATTTCGGCGTCGATCTTCTGCACGGTGGCTTCCGAAATGGTCTGCTGGCGCGACACCGAATAGCCCAGGAAGACTTCCTCCTGGTTTTCGCCATAGGCGACGTTGCCGAGCGCTTCCGATAGGCCCCAGCGCGTCACCATCATCCGCGCGAGCTTGGTCGCCTGCTCGATGTCCGAAGCGGCGCCCGAAGTGACTTTTTCATGACCGAACACCATCTCTTCGGCGACGCGGCCCCCCATCATGATGGCGAGCCGTGACGTCATCTGTTCGAGACTCATCGACAGCTTATCGCGTTCGGGCAATTGCATGACCATCCCAAGCGCGCGACCGCGCGGGATGATCGTCGCCTTATGCACCGGATCGGTCGCTTTGACGTTGAGCGCTACGATCGCGTGACCGCCTTCGTGATAGGCGGTGAGGAGCTTCTCCTCCTCGGTCATCACCAGCGACTTTCGTTCGGCGCCCATCATCACTTTGTCTTTGGCGTCCTCGAATTCGACGTGCGTCACCATGCGCTTGTTGCGCCGCGCCGCCATTAACGCGGCTTCGTTGACGAGATTCATAAGATCGGCGCCGGAAAAGCCGGGTGTGCCGCGCGCGATGGTCTTCAGGTTCACGTCCGGCGCCAACGGCACCTTGCGCACATGCACCTTCAAAATCTGCTCGCGGCCGACCACGTCCGGATTCGGCACCACGACTTGACGGTCGAAGCGGCCCGGCCGCAGCAACGCCGGATCGAGCACGTCCGGCCGGTTGGTGGCGGCGATCAAAATGATGCCTTCATTGGCCTCGAAGCCATCCATCTCCACCAGCAATTGGTTCAGCGTTTGCTCGCGTTCGTCGTTGCCGCCACCCAAACCCGCTCCGCGGTGGCGGCCGACGGCGTCGATCTCGTCGATAAAAATGATGCAGGGCGCGTTCTTCTTGGCCTGCTCGAACATGTCGCGCACGCGGCTGGCGCCGACACCGACGAACATCTCGACGAAGTCGGAACCGGAAATCGTGAAGAACGGGACGTTGGCCTCGCCGGCGATGGCCCTGGCCAGCAAGGTTTTGCCGGTGCCGGGCGGACCGACCAGCAACAGACCACGGGGAATCCGCCCGCCGAGCCGCTGGAATTTACCTGGATCGCGCAGGAATTCGACAATCTCCTGCAAGTCGAACTTGGCCTCGTCCAAGCCGGCCACATCTTCGAAGGTGACGCGGCCATGTGCCTCGGTCAAAAGCTTTGCCCGCGACTTGCCGAAGCCGAGCGCTTTGCCGCCGGCCCCCTGCATCTGTCGCGACAGAAAAATCCAAACACCGATCAGCGCGACGAAGGGCAGCCAGGAAATCAGCAGTGATACGAACCATGGCACGTTGTCGGATTGCGGCCGCGCCGT
>JAGXAC010000088.1 GCA_019075925.1 Hyphomicrobiales bacterium
CGGCATTTCGGCGACCGTCTGTCGTCGGTGCGTATTCAATACCGCAGGCGCTAGGCCAACGGGTTTCTGGCAGCAGCCACACCCAAACTATCGGCACCAACGCGCCGCCAGCACCGTGGCCGATGCGCCCGATAGTCCCGTGTTATGACTGCGAGGCGGCGCATACGCCCCGTGAGTTTGCGATCTATTGCTGCAGGCCAAAACGTCTAGGCGGCGAAGCGCGCGCGATCGTGCGGCTGCCGGTAATCGACCGGCGTGCCTTTCGGAATAATGCCGGTCGGATTGACGCGCGTGATCGAGTAATAGCCGATGACGTAGTAGCGGGGCTTCACCGTCTCGGCGATCCCCGGCATCGCATAAAGGTCGCGCATGTAGTTCAGCAGGTTCGGGAAATCCGCGATCCGGTTCCGGTTGCATTTGAACAGCGAGAAGTAGGCGACATCGAACCGGACCAGGGTCGGAAACAACCGCCAGTCCGCCTCGGTGATCTGGTTGCCGGCGAGGTAGCGCTGCCGTCCGAGCCGCGCCTCGATGTCATCAAGCGCGGCAAACAGCGCGTCGTATGCGTCCTCGTAAGCCGCCTGCGAGCGCGCGAAGCCGCAACGATAAACGCCGTTGTTGATGTTGGCGTAGACCTGCGCATTGAGGCGATCGATCTCCGCACGCAGGGCCGGCGGGTAATAGTCGGCGGGATCGGCGCCGACGGCGGCGAATTCCGAATTGAGCATACGGATGATTTCGGACGATTCGTTGTTGACGATCCGTCCGGTCTTTTTGTCCCACAACGTCGGCACGGTCACTTTGCCGGTGTAGCGCGGATCGCTGGCCGTATAGGCCTGATGCAGGTAACGGAAGCCGTTGACCCGGTCCGGCGGGCAATCGGGAAACGCGGCGTTGGCCTCGAACGTCCAGCCTTCTTCCCGCAGCCCGGGAACGGCGACGGCGACGCTGATCGCGTCCTTGAGTTTTTTCAGTGCGAGAAAAATCTGCGTGCGGTGCGCCCACGGGCAGGTGTAGGCGACATAAAGGTGATAGCGGCCCGCCTCGGCCTTAAATCCCGAAGAGCCGTCGGCGGTGACGCGGTCGCGAAAGACGCTATCGACGCGTTGAAAATTGCCGGCTTTGCCGACTTCGGTCGGCGGGTCTTCGTCGGCTCGCCATCGGCCATCGACCAGCATTCCCATTATGCGGCTTCTCCTCGGGCGAGCGAGCCCGCGTGCCGGATCGCTGCGATGTTGGCGCGATAGGACTCCGCCGTACGATCCTTGAACACGGCCGAGCCGGCGACCAGCACGTTGGCGCCCGCGCGCACCACCTCGGATGCGGTTTCCGGCGTGATGCCGCCGTCGACCTCGATGTCGATCGGCCGCCCGCCCGCCAGTGCGCGCAGCTTGCGAATTTTTTCGATCGCCGCCGGAATGAATTTTTGGCCGCCGAAGCCGGGATTGACCGACATGACCAGGATGAGATCGACGATGTCGATCACCGACTCGACGGTGTCGGTCGGGGTCGCGGGATTCATCGTCACGCCGGCTTTCTTGCCGAGCGCCCGGATCGCTTGCAGCGAACGATGCACATGCGGGCCGGCCTCGACGTGTACGGTGATGATGTCCGATCCGGCTTTGGCAAACGCCTCCAGATACGGATCGCAGGGCGCAATCATCAAATGGACGTCGAATGTCTTCTTGCTGTGAGGGCGGAGCGCTTTCACCACATCCGGCCCGATGGAAATATTGGGCACGAAATGGCCGTCCATCACGTCGACATGGATCCAATCCGCACCGGCTGAGTCGATCGCGCGGACTTCCTCGCCGAGTTTGGCGAAGTCGGCGGAAAGGATCGACGGGGCGATAAGGAGCGGCCGCACCTGGTTCTCCTACGGTCGAAGTTCGCCTAACACGGCCCACGCCGACCGGCAACGGCGGGCGCTTTTTGGCAATGGCGGAACGGCGCCACCGGCATTAACTAGCGATTTTGGAGGTCGTTCCTGGCGCACACGGATATCATCGTTCTTGGAGCGGGCGTCGTTGGCACGTCGGTGGCGCTGCATCTCGCCAAGCGCGGCATGGCGGTTGCGTTGATCGATCGACAGGCGCCGGGGGAGGCTACCTCCTACGGCAATGCCGGCATTATCGAAGGCAATACCGTCTTTCCACCGGCGTTTCCCACGAAGTTTGGCGATCTCCTGCGCATCGCGCTCAAACGCTCGCCGGTGGCGAATTATCACCTCGCGCATTTGCCGCGCATCGCGCCCTGGCTGATGGCTTTCCGGGCAGCGTCACGGCCCGACCGGCTGGTGGAGACCGCGCAACTGATGCGTCCGCTGATGGCACGCGCGATCGGCGAGCACGAAGCGCTTGCCGCTGAAGCCGGCGCCGAACGTCATTTCGGCCGCCGCGGCTGGCTCAAGCTCTATCGCCACGAGGCCGCCTTCGCCGCGCTCGCGCCGGAGCTCGAAGTTGCCGCGCGCTTCGGCATCGCCAACGTTCTGCTCAACCGCGACGAGGCGCAGGCGCTCGAGCCCGCACTCAACGCCGTCTTCCGTCATGCCGTGCATTGGACCGGGGCCGTCAGCATCGACAATCCGCTGGCGCTGACCCAGGCTTACGCGGCCCGCTTTGCCACGCTCGGCGGGTTAACGCTGAGCGGCGACGCGCGCACGCTGCATCGCGCGGCGCCGTATTGGCGCGTCGACACCGCTGCCGGGCCGATCGATGCCGGCGACGTCGTCGTTGCGCTGGGCCCGTGGACCGCCGACATCGTCGCTCCGCTCGGGATTCAGTTGCCGCTCGCGGTCAAGCGCGGCTATCACCGTCACTTCCGTCCGCAGGGCAACGCCAGGCTGTCACGCCCGGTTCTGGATGCCGAAAACGGTTACGTGCTGGCGCCGATGGAGCAGGGCGTCCGCGTCACCACCGGCGTCGAGTTTGCCGCCCGCGACGCACGTCCCACCCCGGTCCAGCTCGACCGGTTGTTGCCGGCGGCGCGCGAACTGTTTCCGCTCGGCGAACCGGTCGAAGCAAAACCCTGGCTCGGCGCGCGGCCGTGTTTTCCCGACTCGCGGCCGGTCATTGGCCGGGCGCCGCGTCAGCGCGGATTGTGGCTCGCTTACGGCCACGCGCATTGGGGGTTGACGCTCGGACCGGCGACCGGACGTCTGCTTGCCGAGATGATGACGGGCGCGACGCCGTTCTGCGATCCGAAGCCTTACGGCGCGGAACGCTTCATGCGCTGAAACCGAAAAACGCGGCTATTGCGAGTTCGCCGACGCCGGTGCCGGCGAGCCCTTATACTCGCCGATGGTGTGGAAGACGTTCGAAGCCGGCCGCGTGTTGTTCGACGACAGCTTGTCCTGTTGCGAAACCATTTCGTCGTATTTGGCGATCGTGGTCACCGGCGCGTGCGGCACCAGATGCACGACCTTGTACCCGCCGGCTTTTAATTGCTTGAGCAGTTCCGGCATCGCTTCGCCGGTGGCGCGCTGGAAGTCGTGCATCAAAATGATGCCCTTGCCGCGTTTTTCGAGCTTGCTCATCACCGACTTGATGACCTGCTCGGGCTTATGCAGCTTGAAATCAAATGAATCGATGTCCGTCGAGAAGGTTGCGATGTTACGCTCGGCGAGATAGGCGAGCAAATCCGGCGGATGCTGCAAGTCCGGGAAGCGGAAGAACGGTGCGATCGCCGCGCCACCCGCGGCCGCGTGCACGGCGCTGAAGCCCATTTCGATTTCCTGCTTCGCAAGCTCGATGTCGCTGGCGTAGGGATTTTTCGCCAGGTCCTTGTGCGACCAAGTGTGTGTGCCGACGGTCATCCCGGCTGCCACCACTTCCTTGGTCAGCTCCGGATGCCACATCGCATGCTCGCCGATTTCGAAGAACGTCGCTTTGAGGCAGTTGTCGGCGAGCGCCTTGAGCACGGCGGCGGTGTTTTCCGGCCAAGGCCCGTCGTCGAATGTGAGCACCACCTCTTTCTCGCGCAAGAAGTCGTATTGCTTGAAATGCTCGAAACCGAAGCCGGGACCCCCGGTGGTGTCGATCTCAACGATGCGCGAAAGGCCCATTCCGCCAGGTTTGTTGCATGCAGGAATCGCAGTGGGGTCGGGGGTGCTGCCGCCATTCGGCGTTGCCGCAGCCATGGCGGCAGGCTTGGCCGCGGGTGTGGCGGCAGGCGCGGGAGCGGGCGGCGCGGCTACTGCGGGGACGGGCAAGTTTTGCGCGACATGTTCGGGTGCCGAGGCTGCGGCTGCCGAAGGTGCTGGCGCTGGTGAAGCGGATTGCGCGGCCGGCGATGCGGCCGCCACCGGCGCATCGGCCGCCCGCGCCTGAGCCACTTGCGTGACCGGTTGGCGGACGGGAACCGGCACACGCGCGGCGAGCGATGCAACGCGCACGTTGGAAGCCATCGTCGCATTCGGCGCCGCCGCTTTTTGCGCCGATACGACGCCGAAGGCTGCGAGCCCAAGGCTCAACAAACCGGCAACAACGATGACGAAGGTACGCATCGCAACCCCCACGCAAACGACGATCGCTTAGCTGGAAGTGAAGGCTCTATCGGTGGGGGAGTCAACGCCAGGCACACGCAGTCCGGGGAAAGATGGTGGTTGTGGTTTCCGTGGCACGCGACATGGTTGATGGAACCCACAATGGCATTCAGTTACCGTCCGAATTGGTCCTGCCAGCTCGGCTGCGCACCCGCAAACGGCAGCGCTTTGGCGGCGTAAACGCCGCGCGCGATCGCGCGGGCGACCACATTCGCGGCAATGGCCCCAATTGTGGTTAATCCGAGCAACGGATCCGACAGCGGCCGGTGGCCGGTAGAGACGGCAAATACGATATCGCCATCGAGCGGCGTGTGCACTGGATAGATGGCGCGCGACAAACCCGATTGCGCCATCACGGCGACGCGGTTGGCTTGCGCCTTGGTCAAAATTGCATCGGTCGCGACGACCACCAGGGTGGTGTTCTCGCGCGCGCCGCCTTTGGTGATCGGTGTCAAAGCGCTCGCCGGAAAGGATGCCGGCCAGCCGAGGCCGCCGAATTCGTCGTTCCGCTCGTAAGGTGCGGCCCAAAAATGCGGTCCGTTATCGATGGTGACGCGGCCGGCAGCATTCGCGGCGGCAAGGGCGCCAACGATGCAACCGTCGGGCGTCTGTGCCGAAGCCGAACCGATGCCGCCCTTGCAGTTCAGCGTCGTCGCTCCGGTGCCGGCGCCGACGCTGCCGAGGGCGAAATCAACGTCGGCGGCAGCCGCGGCGGCATACCCAAGCTCGCGATAGGGTGGAAAGCGTCCCCAATTCTTGTCGCCGCTGCCGAGAAGGTCGAACAAAATGGCGGACGGGACGATCGGCACCCGTGCCGTTCGCACGGCAAAGCCGCGGCCGTGTTCCCTCAGCCAAGCCTGGACGCCCGACGCGGCATCGAGGCCGAACGCCGATCCGCCGGACAGCGTGATGGCGTCGATGCCTTCCACAGTTTGCGCCGGATCGAGCAGCGCGGTTTCGCGCGTTCCCGGTCCGCCGCCGCGCAGGTCGATCGACGCCACTGCCGGCCGATCGAAGACGATCGCGGTCGCACCGGAGCCGAGTTTCAAATCCTCGGCGTGGCCGATCCGCAGTCCCGGAACATCGGTGATGAGGTTGCGCAAATTCTCTCCCGTCATTCCGCCGCGCCAGGCGCGAGAGGCCGGAATTCATAATCACGAAACACATCAACATAACATGAGTGTTTTCCGGCAATGAGGCGATTACCGATTTCCGGCCTGGGGCTGCGGGCCGTCATGGAATGACAAACGATCACATCCTCGCGGGCGCGGCGATGCCGCGCTTGCGCGGCACTCCCCGGCCGGGCATGGATGCATGCATGAATGTCACGATCGCCGCCGCTGTCGCCGCAGGCATGCTCAGTTTTTTGTCGCCCTGCGTGCTGCCTCTGGTGCCGCCTTACGTCGTCTACCTCACCGGCGCTTCGCTGGAGCGCTTTGCCGACGCAGAGACCAAGCCGCGCGCTGGGCGCGAGACGCTTGCTGCAGCGCTCTTGTTCGTGCTCGGCTTTACCACCATCTTCGTCGCGCTCGGCGCCAGCGCCAGCGCGGTCGGTTCGATTTTGCGTGCCTATTCCAGCGAGCTCGCCATCGTTGCTGGGATTGCCATCATTGTGATGGGCTTGCACTTTCTCGGCTTGACGCCGATCGCGCTGCTGATGCGCGAGAAGCGGGTCGAAGTCGCCAAACCCGTCGGCTTATGGGGTGCTTATCTGATGGGGCTGGCGTTCGCGTTGGGCTGGACGCCGTGCATCGGGCCGATCCTCGCTGCGATTTTGGCCGTCGCCGCTTCCGAGGACACAGTCGCCAAGGGTGCCGCAATGCTGGCGGTCTATTCGCTCGGGCTTGGCATCCCGTTCATTATTGCGGCGTTGGCGATCGAAAAGTTTGCCGCTTTCCTTGCCCGCTTTCGCGCGCATCTCGGTCTGGTTGAGAAGGCGATGGGCGGTTTGCTGGTGCTGACCGGAATTGCTTTTCTCACCGGCGTGGTGACGCAAGTGAGTTACTGGTTGCTCGACGCCTTTCCCATGCTCGGAAAGATCGGCTGAGGGTCAGCTCGGGCCGGCGTCGGTGATCTGATCGTAATTGCCGGCTTTGTCCCATCGGTACACCGCCCACCCGCCATGGGTGATGTCACCTTTCTTGTCGAATGACATCGGCCCGAGGACCGTGTCCCAGGTTCCCGCGCGCAATGCCGCGGCGACTTTTTGCGGATCGGTGGTCCCGGCCTTGGCGGCGGCCTGCGACCACACCTGGAAGGCGGCGTAGGTGTAGAGGGTGTAGCCCTCCGGATCGACGCCGGCGTCTTTGAATTTCTTGACGACGGCGGCGGCGCTCGGCCGCTTGCGCGGATCGGGCGGGAAGGTGAACAGGACGCCTTCGGCCGCCGGGCCGGTAATGGAGGCGAATTCGCGCGAAGCCAGCGCGTCGCCCGCCATCAGAATGCTCTTGAGCCCTTGGTCGCGCATCTGCCGCACGATCAATCCGGCTTCCTGATGATAGCCGCCGTCATAGACGATATCGATGGCGTTGAGCTTGAGCTTGGAGACCAGCGCGGTGAAATCCTTATCGCCCTGATTGTAGGATTCGTCGAGCTTCTCCTTGACGCCCGCGGCGTTGAGCGCGCGCCGGACCTGGTCGGCGAGACCTTTGCCGTAGGTCGTCTTGTCGTCGATGATGGCGATATTCTTGTTCTTGAAGTTTTTCGCCAGATAGCCGGCGGCATAGCCGCCTTGCTGATCGTCGCGCCCGCAGGTGCGGAACGTGTTCCACATGCCGCGATCGGTGAACAGCGGATTGGTCGAAGCCGGAGTGATTTGCAGAACGCCGCCGTCGAGATAAGCATCCGACGCCGGGATCGACGACGACGAGCAATAATGTCCGACGACGACGACGACTCCCATGCCGGAAAGCTTTTCCGCGACCGAGCGCGCCTGCTTGGGATCGCAGGCATCGTCGCCGGTCTCGAGCTTAAGCTTTTTCCCGAGCACGCCACCTGCGGCATTGATGTCGGCGACGGCTTGAATCGCGCCGGTCGAAATCTGCAATCCGAAGGCCGCTTGACCGCCCGTCATTGGAGCCGCGACGGCGACTTCGATGCTCTGCGCGTAGGCCGGTGATCCGAGGGCGGCTGCCGCAAGCGCGACCGCGCAGAGCCGAAGCGTTTTCATTGCCAATCCTGGTCTTGTTGTTCCGGCGGGAAAGACGGTAGCCGAAAAACATATCACTGTTGTGGGGCGTTTTGTGGCCGGATTTCGCGCCAGCCAAGCGGGCTGGCTCGGACATATAGCCACGGATATTGCCGCACCATCTGCGCCGCCCAGGTCGCGCGCCATGCGATCATGCCGGCAACCAGCAATATCGAGGTGTCGACGATATACGAGGCCGGCGACAGCAGAGTACCGCCCAGCAGTGCATAATAGATAAAGCGCACGGCAGCCCCGAGCAAAAGCGCCGCCACGGCCACCTGCCACGGCGGCCGCCACGCACGCGCGATGGCGCGGCCTGACAGGCACGCCGCACCGCCGCCGAGCACCAGCGTCACCAGCACGACGTGAATCGCATTTTGATTGGCGTACAGCGCATCCATGCGGTTTGTCCTAGCGCACGCCGCCTTCGAGGTAAGCCGCGCGTATTTCCGGCCGCTGCAACAATTCGCGACCGCTGCCCTGCATCGAGATTTCACCATTCACGATGACATAACCGCGATGCGCAAGCTTGAGCGCATGGTGGGCGTTCTGCTCGACCAAAAACACGGTCAGCTTGTCTTGTTCGTTGAGCGTACGAATGGCCGCGAAGATTTGCTGCACCAAAAGCGGCGCCAGTCCAAGCGACGGCTCGTCGAGCAAAATGAGGCGCGGCCGCGCCATCAGCGCTCGGCCGATCGCGAGCATCTGCTGCTCGCCGCCGGACAGCGTGCCGCCACGCTGATGCTGCCGGTCGCGCAATCGCGGGAACAGCGTGAAAACCCGGTCGAGATCGGCGCTTAAATCCGCCGCGTCGGACACCGTGCCGCCGATCTGCAAATTTTCCAACACGGTCATGCGCGGAAAAATCCGCCGTCCTTCCGGCGACTGGGCGATGCGAAGTTTGGCGATTTCGTGAGTCGGCAGCGCGGTGATGTCGCGGCCGGCAAACCGGATTTCGCCTTCGCGGGCGCGCGGAGCGCCGAACACCGTCATCATCAAGGTCGATTTGCCGGCGCCGTTGGCGCCGATCAGCGCAACGATCTCGCCCTCGCGAATCTCGACGTCGACGCCTTTGAGAGCGGCGACATTGCCGTAATAGGCTTTGACGCCGCGCAATGCGAGGAGAGGTTGGCCGGGAGCGGTCACGCGCTTGCCTTCGCTTCTGCGCCGTCTTCGTCGGCAACGCCCAGATAGGCCGCGATCACTTTCGGATCATTGCGCACGTCGGCGGGGGACCCGTCGGCGATCTTGATGCCGTAATCGAGCACGACGATGTGGTCGGAAATCTCCATGACCACGCCCATGTCGTGCTCGATCAACAGGATCGACGTGCCGTGCTCGTCGCGAATGGCGCGCAGAAGTGCGTTGAGTTCGGCGCTTTCGCGATTGTTGAGTCCGGCGGCCGGCTCGTCGAGGCAGAGCAGTACCGGACCGGTGCACATCGCGCGAGCGATTTCGAGCCGGCGCTGGGCGCCGTAGGGCAGGGCGCCGGCGGTGTCGTCGGCGCGCTCCGCAAGGCCCACGCGGTCGAGCCAATAGCGCGCCCGATCGATCGCGAGGTTTTGTGCCCGCGTGTAACCGGAAAAGCCGAACAGTCCGAGCACCGAATAGCCGGACGCCGCCATCAGCGTGTTATGTTGGGCGACCAGAAGATTTTCCAAAAGCGTCATGCCGGCGAACAGCCGCACATTCTGGAAGGTGCGCGCAACGCGCGCATCGCGCACGATGCGGAATTCCGGCATGCGCTCGAGCAGAAACAATGTGCCGTCCGGATGGGCCAGCGACAGTCGTCCAACCGTCGGCTTGTAGAAGCCGGTGATGCAATTGAACAACGTGGTTTTGCCGGCGCCGTTCGGCCCGATCAGCGCGGTGATTTCCTTCGGCCGCGCGGCGAGCGTCAGATCGCTGACGGCGACCAGTCCGCCAAAACGCATGCTCAGATGCTCGACCGTCAAGACCGGCGCCGTCATGCCGGCGTCTCCGTGCGCGCGTCGCCGACGGCCGCGGCTGAGATATCCTTGGGTTTGCCAAGCGACACCGACGGCGCGCGTGTCGCCACCAGTCCACGCGGACGATAAATCACGATGGCGACCATGGCGATGCCGAAAACCAGCATCCGGTATTGATGGAACTCGCGGAACAGTTCGAAGCCGCCGAGCATGACGGTCGCGGCAATTGCTACGCCAAGCTGCGAGCCCATGCCGCCGAGAACGACGATCGCCAGCACCAGCGCGGATTCGGTGAAGGTGAACGATTCCGGGCTGATGAAGCCCTGCCGGGTGGCAAAGAACGCGCCGGCAAAGCCGCCGAACATGGCGCCCATGGCGAAGGCGGTGAGTTTTGTGTTCGTGGTGTTGACGCCAAGCGCGCGGCAGGCGACTTCGTCCTCGCGCAACGCTTCCCAGGCGCGGCCGATCGGCAGCCGCCGCAGCCGCAACGTTACCCAGTTGGTCAACAACGCCAGCGTGAGGATGACATAATAAAGAAACACAATGCGGTGCGTCGGCGAATAGTGAAGCCCGAACGTGGCGGCAAAGCCATGTTCGGATGCGTTGAACGGCAGGCCGAAAAACGACGGCCGTGGAATTCCCGGAATGCCGTTTGGGCCTCCGGTCAGGCTTTGCCAGTTGAGCAGCACAAAACGGATGATCTCGCCGAAGCCGAGAGTCACAATGGCCAGATAGTCGCCGCGCAGGCGAAGCACCGGAAAGCCAAGCAGAATTCCGGCGAACGCCGCGAGAAGGCCGGCCAGCGGCAAGCAGATCCAGAATGACAGGCCGAAATACTGTGCGATCAATGCATAGGAATACGCACCGACCGCATAGAAGGCCACGTAACCAAGGTCGAGCAGACCCGCGAGACCAACGACGATGTTCAGACCGAAGCCGAGCATCGTGTAGGTGACGATCAAAATTCCGAGATCGAGCAGATAACGGTTGCCGTAAAAGACGATGGGAACGAGCAGCGCAAATCCGAGAAAAGCCGCGGCGGCGTAGTTTGCAAGCCGCGCCGCGGAACGCTTGATTGGGATCGGCGCAACGGACCCGAAAGCAAGGACGATGCGCCGCCAGAACAGGGCCCGGAGTGCCGTGGCAACGAAGACCGCGGCGACAATTGCCGCAAGCGCGCCGAAACGCGTGGTGAAGACGAGCGCTCCGGTCGGTCCCTGATCGGTCCGGATGCCGATCAGCAATACGAAAAGTCCGAAAGCCACGAGCGCGGCGATGGCTGCTTCTTTCAGCGCCGCCGGAAGGTCCGGAGGTCTGTCGAGCTTGCCTTCGCGCGGCACGCCGTCCCTGCCTCCGTCACACTTTTTCGACTTCAGGCCGGCCGAGGAGCCCGGTTGGTAGGAAAATCAGCACAATAATGAGAATGCCGAAGGCCGCGACGTCCTTATATTCGATGGAAAAATAGGCCGACCACATCGTCTCGATCAGCCCGATCAAAATGCCGCCGATCATGGCGCCGGGCAACGATCCGATACCGCCGAGCACGGCGGCGGTGAACGCTTTCACTCCGGCGAGAAAGCCGATGAAGAAATCCACCACGCCATAATAAAGCAGGAACATCAGGCCGGCGACCGCCGCCAATGCGGCGCCGATGACGAATGTCAATGATATGGTGCGGTCGACGTCGATGCCGACCAGCGCCGCCATTTTCATGTCCTGTTCGCAGGCTCGCATGTTGCGGCCAAGCCGCGTGCGGGCGACAACGAACGAAAACCCGGCCATCAGCGCGATTGTGGTGATGACAACGATGATCTGAATGTTCGACAGTCGAACCGCGAAGTCGTTTCCTTCGAACAGCGTGTAACCGCCGTGCACCAGCGGCGGCAGCGGTTTGACGCGTGCGCCCTGGGCGACCTGCACGTAATTCTCCAGCACGATCGACATGCCGATGGCGGAAATAAGCGGTGCCAGCCGAAACGACTGGCGCAGCGGCCGATAGGCGATCCGCTCGACCGTCCAACCGTAGAGCGCGGTAAGCGCCATCGAGACCAGCAGCACGATGAACAAGGCGAGCGGCACGCTGCTCACGCCTGCCGCGACCGCGACCAGGAAAGCGATAAGGGCCAGAAACGCACCGACCATGAAAATATCGCCATGGGCGAAATTGATCATGCCGATAATGCCGTAGACCATCGTGTAGCCGATGGCGATGAGGCCATAGATCGAACCGAGCGTGATGCCGTTGATGAGTTGCTGGACGAAATATTCCATGCGTCCGCGCGCCTTTTCGAATCTCGACCGATAAACGTCTTAACAGGGGCTCGAACATGCGACAACGCGCGCTCGGAATGATGCAGCCGTGGGGCTTCGAAGTCGGTTCGCGCCACAAGCCTGGCTGCATCCATGTTTTGCGAGTGATTACAGTTTGTTGCGTATTTGCGCACCGCGCAGATGGGGAACCGGCATCCTCGGCGGGCGTTGTGGGATTGGGCGAGGGCTTCCCCAGCGGAGCAAATCGCAAATGTCGAATGAACAGCAGAACCCGCAACACAGTCAGCAGAACCCGCAGCAGGGCGGGCAGAAGCCCGGCCAGCAGCAGCAGGGTGGCCAGAGGCCAGGTCAGCAGCAGCAGGGTGGCCAGAAGCCCGGCCAGCAAGGCGGTCGAACCGAGCCCGGTCAGGGTGGCGGCAGTCATCAGGGCGGCGCGGGCCGCTAAAGATTGCACTTAAGGTCACGGCAACCGGGTGTCGCCCGGTTGCCGTCTTTTCGGTAACGCCGATCTCTTTTCTTCGCTCAATCGGCTATGCTTGTTGCATGGCCAATGCGCTGCCCCTGTTTCATCTCTACGGCGACCCGCCCGACGATCAGGCATTTGATTTCATTCACGTCGAAACGATCGTGTCGCGGTCCTCGATTCACGACTGGACGATACGCGCGCATAGGCACCGCAATCTGTTTCAAATCCTGCTGATCGATCAGGGCGGCGGCGAAATGATATTTGAAGCGGCCCGGCTGCCATTCGCGGCGCCGTCGGCTATCCTCGTGCCCGCAGCGGTTGCGCACGGCTTTCGCTTCGAACCCGGCGCCACGCAAGGTTGGGTATTGACCTTCACCGAGGACGCAGCCGTGGCGCTTGCCGATCGCGCCGGCGAAGCGCTGTCGCGGCTGCGGGCGCTCGCGAGCCACCCGATTGTGCCGATCGCCGACGATGTCGAGCGCACCCGGCTGTCGGCGTTGTGCGGCGAATTATTCGAGGAGAGCAGCCTCGCGCGCGAAGGCTATCGGGTCGCGATGCGCGGACTGTTGTCGCTCATCGCCGTCGGCGTGGCGCGGCTTGCCGCGAGCCGCGCGCGTACCGGCAGCGTCACGCTACAGCCCGCCGACGCGACTGTCGCGCGATTGCGCTCGTTGGTCGATGAATTTTTTCGTGCCGAGCACCAGCTCGGCTTTTACGCCGAAAAACTTGGCATGACGGTCGATCGTCTGAACGATCACGTCAAGCGCGCGACCGGCGTTACCGCCGGTCACCTCATCCGCCAACGCGTGCTTACGGAAGCCAAGCGCCAGCTCGTCTTCACCACGCAACCGATCCAGGACATTGCGCAGGAACTGGCGTTTTCCGATCCGTCGCATTTCGCCCGCTTCTTCCGCAAACACACCAGCACGACGCCGCATGAATTTCGCGATCGCCGCGGCTGATTGCGGGTCCGCCGGCCGTTCGGGTCAGTAATTGAGAATGTCGTCGTCGGCGAACGTAAGGCCGGGATCGACTTCGTCGATCATCTGCTGCCCGATGGTGGGCGGCAGGTCGCCGGATCCGACGACCGTCGGCGCTCGCGGAAACGGCGATACAAGATTTTTGTAGTTTTGCATCGCCCGTTCCTCGCCGAGAAAGACGCACTGGCAATAATCAGGATCGGCGTAAATATAGTAACGTCTGCCGTTTTTGTTGCGTACGAGGAATTTGCGGGGTGGCACCACCCGCAGGCGGGCGAGTTGCTCGGGCGTGTTGGCCGTACGCATGACGAAGCCCATATCCTCGAGCCGCATATCGGTGCCTTCTTGGCCCGCTCCTGCGTCACCGGCGCCCAACCCGATGGTGAGCAATATGCAGGCACGCGCGATATTCAAACGCAT
>JAGXAC010000089.1 GCA_019075925.1 Hyphomicrobiales bacterium
TTGCCGGGGTGGACGTTCTTCTTGGTCCACGACATTTCGGAGACGTGGATGAGGCCCTCGATGCCCGGCTCCAATTCGACGAACGCGCCGTAGTCGGTGATGTTGGTGACGCGGGCGTCGACCTTCTCGCCGACCGCGAAACGGTCGGGGCGCTGGTCGGCGCGGTCGCGGGCGAGTTCGTTGCGCTTGATGAAAGCCTGAAGGTCGGTTCCGACGATCTTGACTTCCACGCCGCCGTCCTTGACCTCAAGCACTTCGCAGGTGACGACCGAGCCCTTCTTCAGCTCGCCGTCGTCGCCGGCCGCGGCCGTGGCGAAGGGGTCGCCGCCCAGCTGCTTGACGCCGAGCGAGATGCGCTCCTTCTCGACATCGACGTCGAGAACGCGGGCGCGCACCACGTCGCCCTTCTTGTAGTCCTCGATCGCCTGCTCGCCGGGGCGGTTCCAGTCGAGGTCGGAGAGATGGACCATGCCGTCCACATCGCCGTCGAGGCCGATGAACAGGCCGAACTCGGTCTTGTTCTTGACCTCGCCCTCGACCATCGAGCCGATGGGGTGCTTCTCCAGGAAGGCCTCCCACGGGTTCTGCAAGGTCTGCTTGAGGCCGAGCGAGATGCGGCGCTTGGAGGCGTCGACCTCGAGCACCTGCACTTCGACTTCCTGCGAAGTCGAGATGATCTTGCCGGGGTGGACGTTCTTCTTGGTCCACGACATTTCGGAGACGTGGATGAGGCCCTCGATGCCCGGCTCCAATTCGACGAACGCGCCGTAGTCGGTGATGTTGGTGACGCGGCCCTTCAGCTTCTGGCCGAGATGGTAGCGCGCCTCGATGTTGGACCAGGGGTCCTCCTGAAGCTGCTTCATGCCAAGCGAGATGCGGTGCGTCTCGTGGTTGATCTTGATGATCTTGACCTTCACCTGCTGGCCGATGCTGAGCACTTCGGACGGATGGTTGACGCGCCGCCAGGCGATATCGGTGACGTGGAGGAGACCGTCGATGCCGCCGAGATCGACCAACGCGCCGTAGTCGGTGATATTTTTGACCGCGCCGTCGATCACCTGTCCTTCTTCCAGATTTTGCACCAGTTCCTGGCGCTGCTCGGCGCGGGTCTCTTCCAGAACCGTGCGGCGCGACACCACGATGTTGCCGCGCCGGCGATCCATCTTGAGAATCTGGAACGGCTGCTGATTGTTCATCAGCGGCGACACATCGCGAATCGGCCGGATATCGACTTGCGAGCGCGGCAAGAAGGCGACTGCGCCGTCAAGATCGACGGTAAAGCCGCCCTTGACCTGATTGAAGATGACGCCGGTGACCTTTTCGTTATTTTGAAACGCCTTTTCCAGCTTGCCCCAGCTTTCCTCGCGACGCGCCTTGTCGCGCGAGAGCACCGCTTCGCCGAGCGCATTTTCGATCCGTTCCAGGTAAACTTCGACGGTGTCGCCGACTTTGATTTCGGATTGCCGGCCCGGCCCGGCGAATTCGCGGAGCGCCACCCGGCCTTCGGTCTTCAGGCCCACGTCAATAACGGCGACTTCCTTTTCGATGCCGACGACGGTGCCTTTGACAACGGATCCTTCCTGCAAATTGCCATGACCGAACGATTCATCGATCATGCTGGCGAAATCTTCGCGCGTCGGCGCGGCGGCGGCAGCTTGAGCCATAAACACTCCTAGTGTCCCGATTCCGAAGTTCGCAAGAGTTTGCGGCGCCTTTGATGCGAACTTCGAAATCAAAGGGACACTAGCAAGTTTATCATTCCAGTGTGGTTCTTGGATTTGAAGTTCCTATCTGCGGGTGCCGCAAAGTCTTAGGAACTTCAAATCCACCACACCAGGCCCCCGTGAATGGATCAATCCGGAACGCACGGCAACCGCCGGGAAACCGGCGGTAGGGGCTTAAGCCAGACGGTCGGGAGAAAGCTGATCGGGCGCCTTATTCGAAGCGCGAACGGGCGTTCCTCCAATGACGAAAGCCCGGTCAGCGGCGCTTTCGGCCCGTTCGGACACCTTCGATAATATCGACGGCAGCCCGGAATGCCGCGTCTATACTCAAATGCGTGGTGTCGAGCAAGTGCGCGTCGGGCGCCGGCTTCAGGGGGGCGGCGGTACGGCGGGAATCGCGTTCGTCGCGGCGCAGCAGGTCGGCCAGAACCTCGTGCTCGTCGGTATCCTCGCCGCGCGCCCGCAATTCCATCACGCGGCGGGCGGCCCGCACCTCCGGCGTAGCCACCACAAACAGTTTCACGTCGGCGTCCGGCGCGATCACCGTGCCGATGTCGCGGCCGTCGAGCACCGCGCCGGGCGGCTTGGTGGCGAACGCGCGCTGGTAGTTCATCAGAGCCTGCCGAACGTCCGGATTCGCCGCTACCACCGACGCGGCTTCGCTAACCGCCGGCGCCTTCAGCGCCGCCTCGTCGAAATTGGCCGGATCGAGCGCGATCGCAGCCGCCAGCGCCTCCTTGCCGTTGTCAGGCGAATGGCCGGCATCAAGCATCGCCTTCGCCACCGCGCGGTAGATCAGTCCGGTATCGAGATGATGCAGACGGTAGATCGACGCGATCTTTTTCGCGATCGTGCCCTTGCCCGAAGCTGCCGGTCCGTCGATTGCGATGATCATCGTCGTAGGGTCTTTGCGCTGTTGTGCCTTGGCGCGGAAGCGGGTAGATCAAGCGGCCGGACGAGGAATTCCGCAAGCACGAAAACCGGCTTGGTCTGGATTTAAGCCGTCCCTCTCTCATCCAAGAGCATTATTTTCCCGTGAAATTTGCGAGACGGATCACGAACACGCCCAAGGTCCAGCGGGCGATCGGAATCGCCGCGGCCGAATATCTTCGGCTGGTATGGAAGACCAGCCGTTTCACCATGGAGCCGGCGGACCCGTTCGGCATCTACGAAAAATTTGAGCCGGTCATTATCGCCATGTGGCATGGCCAGCATTTTCTGCTGCCGTTCTTCCGCCGCAACTACCGCATCAAGGTGCTGATCTCAAGACATGCCGACGGTGAAATCAACGCCATTGCCGCGGAGCGGCTCGGCGTTGGCACCATTCGCGGCTCTGGCGATCACGCCCGCCGTTTTCAGATCAAGGGCGGCGTCGGCGCGTTCCGCAGCATGCTCGACTCGCTGGCCCACGGTTGCAACATGGCGTTGACCGCAGATATTCCGAAAGTCTCGCGCGTCGCCGGCCTCGGCATCATCAAGCTTGCCTCGGAGTCGGGCCGGCCGATTTTTCCGGTCGCCGTGACCACAAGCCGGCGGATCGTGTTGAAAAACTGGGATCGTTCCGAGATCAATCTGCCGTTGAGCCACGGTGCCGTGGTCGTCGGGGAACCTATACGTGTGCCGGCGGAAGCGGACGGCCAAACACTCGAAACCGCGCGCGCAAAGCTGGAAAATGCCCTTAACGCGGCGACCGAGCGCGCGCACGTCATTGCCGACGGGCGGCAATAGCCGCGTTAGGGCGCAGTCCGCGGCGGCTTGAGATTGGCCTCCGGGTATCGAATAATGGACGAACAGGAAATGCAGGTCACCGAAGCGAATAACAACGGTGTGGGGAGCCGCGTGGAGATCATCGACGACGTGCGGACTATTATCGCTGAGTCGCTCAAAATCCCGGTCGAGCGGCTAAAGCCCGAAACACGTCTCGACGAATTGGGCGCGGAATCGCTCGACGTCATTGAGATCGTCTTCGGCCTGGAAGAAAAATTCGATATCTCCGTCCCGTTCAAAGCGGATCAGGGCACCCGCGTCACCGTTCCGGGCAAAAATGGCCCGGAGGAGATCGAATTCACCACCGTCGGCGACGTCGCCAACATCGTCCAGAGGCTGGTCGCGGCGAAGACGAAGGCCTCCTGATGCACCGGGTGGTTGTTACCGGAATCGGCGTCGTGTCGCCGATCGGCAGCGCGAACGCGGCATTCTGGTCGGCCGTCGTCGAAGGCCGCTCCGGCATCGGGCCGATCACCAACATCGCCACCGATCGCATCAGCACGCCGATCGCGGCCGAGGTCCGCGACTTCGATCCGCTTCAGCATTTCGATCCGAAACGCGTGGGTCTGCTCGATCGCTTCTCGCAATTCGCGGTGGTCGCCGCGCGCTCGGCCGTCAAGGACGCCCACCTCGAACTGAGCGAAGAACTCGCGCTGACGGCGGCGACCATCGTCGGCAACGGCGCCGGCGGACTGACCACGCTCGACGAATCCTATCTCAAGCTCTATGGGCAAAGCGCAACGCGCGCACATCCGCTGGCCATTCCACGCTACATGGCGAACGCCGCATGCAGCCAGGTTTCCATGCACCTCGGTCTCAAGGGACCGACGTTTACCATCGTGTCTGCCTGCGCTTCCGGCACGCATGCCATCGGGCAGGCGTTTCATATGGTGCGTTCCGGACAGGCGCCGATCGCACTGACCGGCGGCAGCGAAGCGTGTCTGGTTTTGGGGACGTTCAAGGGCTGGGAGGCGTTGCGGGTGCTCAGCACCGACACCTGCCGCCCGTTCTCAAAAAACCGTACCGGCCTGGTCCTCGGCGAGGGCGCCGCCATGTTCGTGCTGGAACGGCGCGATCATGCGATGGCGCGCGGCGCACCGATCTATGCCGAATTGCTGGGCTTCGGCATGAGCGCCGACGCCCGCGATCTCACCGCCATCGATCCCGATGGTGCCGCCCGCGCGATTCGCGGCGCGCTGACCGACGGCAAAATCAACGCGGATGAGGTTGATTACGTCAACGCTCACGGCACCGGCACGGTGCTCAACGACAGAGGCGAGACGGTGGCGCTGCACATGGCATTCGGCGACAGCGCCGATCGGCTGGCGGTTTCGTCGACCAAGGCGGTGCTCGGCCACAGTCTCGGTGCCGCCGGCGCGCTCGAGCTTGCAGCGACGGCGCTCGCGCTGCATCACCAGATTGTTCCGCCGACGGCAAACTTCGAAGAGCCCGATCCCGATTGCGATCTCGATTACGTGCCGAACACGGCCCGCAACGCGCCGATCGGCAAAGCCATATCGAGCTCGTTCGCATTCGGCGGATTGAACGCGGTGCTGGCGCTCGGCCGCGCGTAGATTTCATCAGCTTAAATCGCCGCCCAGCGAGCGCATCAGCCCGGTAAATCCCGGAAAGCTGGTGGCGATGAACGCGGCATCGTCTACCGCGACCGGCTTTTCGCTCGCCATCCCCATCACCAGCGCGGCCATGGCGATGCGATGGTCCATATGCGTAGCGACGAGGCCGCCGCCCGCAGCGGTCCCCCTGCCCTGCACGATCAGGTCGTCGCCATTGATCTCGGCCGCGACACCGTTGCCACGCAACAATTCGGCGGTCCCGGCAAGCCGGTCCGATTCCTTCACCCGCAGTTCTTTCAGTCCGCGCATCACCGTCGTGCCTTCGGCAAAGGCGGCGGCGACGGCAAGCACCGGGTATTCGTCGATCATCGATGGCGCGCGCGCGGCGGGAACCTCGACGCCGCGCAACGCGCCGGCACGCACCCTCAGGTCGGCGACCTCCTCGCCGCCTTCGTCGCGGCTCGCAAGCCGTTCGATCGTGGCTCCCATCTCGGCAAGCGTCGTCAGGATGCCGGTGCGTAACGGATTGAGCATGACGCCCTCGAGGATGACGTCGGAGCCCGGCACGATCAGCGCAGCAACCAGTGGGAACGCGGCCGAGGATGGATCCGCGGGGACTTGAATCGGTCGCGGCGTCAATTCCGGCTGGCCGGCAAGCGTGATGCGCCGGCCATGAGCCCCAATGGTTTCAACCCGAAGCTTCGCGCCGAAATGGCTCAGCATTTTTTCGGTGTGGTCGCGCGTCGCCTCCGCCTCGATGACGACGGTTTCGCCCGGCGCGGCAAGCGCGGCGAGCAACACCGCCGATTTCAATTGCGCCGATGCGACCTGCGGCTCGAACACGATCGGAATTGGATCGCGCGCGCCGGCCAGCGTCAACGGCAGACGGCCATCGTTTGAGGCGAGCGTATGGGCGCCGATCCGCTCGAGCGGATCGAGCACCCGCCGCATCGGACGTTTGCGCAAGGAAGCATCGCCATCGAAGGTCGCGGTGATCGGGCAGCCGGCGACCGCGCCGAGCATAAGCCGACAGCCGGTGCCGGAATTGCCAAAATCGAGGTTGCCGGCAGGCTCGGCGAAACCGCCAACGCCGACGCCGCGGATGCTCCATTCGCCGGCGCCATGCCGTTCGGCCTGCGCCCCCAGCGCGCGCACGGCGCCGGCGGTGTTGAGCACGTCCTCGCCTTCGAGCAAGCCCGCGATCCGGGTCTCGCCCACGGCAAGCGCGCCGAGGATCAGCGCCCGATGCGAGATCGATTTGTCGCCCGGGACCCGGATGCGGCCCCGCAGCGGACCGAGGCGGCGAGCGGTCAAAGGGGCTGGGGCGGCGACCATCGGGAGCGGGGTCCATCATGCATCGGGGCGCATTCAAGACGCGTCACCTACCATGGGCTATTGACAGGCGCATCCCGACTAGCCAAGTGAAGCACCCAAATCGAAGGGATTCCGGCCGTGGCGAAAGCGGAACTTGGCACCAAGCGCGTCTGTCCCGAAACCGGACGCAAATTCTACGACCTCAACAAAAACCCGGTGATCTCGCCCTATACCGGCAAAGTCGTGCCGATCGAGACCCCGGCCGCGCGCGCGCGACCGGAACCCGCGCCGCCGCCGGCATCGACCGCTCGGCCGGTAGCGGCCGCCGCCCCACCGCCTGCCGAAGAAGTCGTCACGACCGAGCCGCAGGAAGCCGAAACGGTGTCGCTGGAAGAAGCCGATGCCGAGGCGGCAGGCGCGAAGGGACCGGTCGAGACCGCCGAACCGGACATTGAGGAAGAAGTCGAGATGGACGAGACTCTCGACGACGCGACCTTCATCGAGGAGCAGGAGGAAGAGGACGCCGATGTCACCGATATCATCGGTGGCGACATCGAAAACGAGGAAGAAGGCTGATCAGAAATTGGCAATCAGTGGTCAGTCGTAATTGAATCGACCGCGTATGCGGCCACGCTCTGACCGTCTGTCTGTCTTCTCTTTCTGATTTTCTGGCGGCCAATTCCTGTTGCCGGAGGGGCCATAGCTCAGTTGGGAGAGCGCTTGAATGGCATTCAAGAGGTCGGGGGTTCGACTCCCCCTGGCTCCACCAGGTCAAAATCCGTCAAGCCAGCGATAAATCGAAGTGCCACGGTTCGTCAGTCACCCCACAATTGCTGGGTCGCAAGATCGGCGCCTGCCCGCATCGCCTTGAATTTTTCCCACACCACCGTGCGGTGAACCTCGGTTTCGTACATCGCCTGCGATGAGAAGCCGCAATCGGCACCCGCAATGACGTTCTCGCGCCCAACCAGGCGCGCATAACGGATGATCCGTTCGGCGATCAATTCGGGATGCTCGACAATGTTGCTGGCGTGGGTGATGACACCCGGCACCAACACTTTTCCGTCGGGAATCTTCACCCGTTCGAACACATGATATTCGTGCTCGTGGCGAGGATTTGCCGCCTCGAAGCTGTATGAACCGGCGTCGATCTTGAGCACATAGCCGATGATGTCCTGCAATGCCGCCTCATGGATGCGCGGCCCCTGGTTGATGCCGTAGCAGGTGTGGAATCGTACCCGCTCGGGCGGAATTCCGCGCAGGCCGACATTGACGGCCTCGACGTAAATCTCGGCACGGCGTTTTTTCTGCGCGTCGTCGAGTCCGGGCTCGTAAAAAATATCCGGCAGAAACGGATCGTCGATTTGCACGAGGATGCCGGCGTCCACGATCGCGCGGTATTCCTTGCCCATTTCCACAGCCAGCGCGTGGAAATACTCGTCGTCCGATTTGTAGTATTCGTTCTTGCCGACGCCGGACGGCGCGGTCGCCGGTAAAAACACGTGCTCGTTGGCGACACCGGCCGCGGCAGCCGCCGCCTTCACATTCTCGATGTCGGTCGCCAACAGTTTTTCGCCGCGATATCTGACCGGCCCGACGCAAACCACCGGCGCCAACGAAACAACGGCGCCGCCCAGCATCGCCCGCTTGAAATACTGCTCGTAATATTCCGGGAACGCGGCGACTTCCTGCTGAAACAATTGCACTTTCATGCCGGGGCGCGATTCGAAGCCTTCAAGGCGTTCGCGAATGTAGGTGAAGAAGCCGGGTTTGGAGAATTCGCCGTCGGTGACGATGTCGATGCCGCAATTGACCTGCTCGCGCACGACGGCGGCGACGGCATCGCGCAACGCCGCCCGATAAGCCCGCTCGTCGTAATTCTGCCCGGAATATTTCGCTTTCATGGCGTCGAGCAGAGCATGCGGCCGCGGCAGACTGCCGATATGAGTCGTCTGGATGCGATCGATGTTCTGCTGAAGTTGCACGAGGCTTGCTCCCGGTTGTGCATTGGCGCTCGTGCTGTCGACGAGCGCCATCCTATGTTACCGTGGGGCGGCGCGAGACGGGAGGCACTTTCGCATGCATCGACGGTTGATCGAGGCTCTATTGCTGTGTGGGCTTGCCTTCGCCGCCGCCGGCCCGATTGCGGCACAGCAGAAGCAGCCCCCCGCCGGCCAACCGTCCATCATGGATGACGAAGAAGATACGGTACCCGCCTCTCCGCCGCCGCAGTCGGCACATTCGTCACGCGTCCGTACCAGGATGGCGGCGCCGGCTACCGACAATCCCGATCTCGACGTCGAGGACGAACTCGCGCCTTCGCAGATACGCCAGCCGATACCGCCCGCCGTCGCCATGCCGACCGGCGGCGAAAAGCGCATGCGGTCGGCGTCGCACAACATGGAAGCGGTGCCGGAAGAGCCCGCGACGCGACGGGCGACGCGTCTTGCGAAACCCGACGTGGTCGGCTGCGACGGCGTGTTCGGACGCGATTCCAGTCATGCGAAGCTCGCCAAGACTTATCGTTCGCGCAACGTCGCCTTTACCCAGGTCGACGCCGCCTCCGGCGCCAGGGTGATGGCGAGCGTCCTGTTCGCCAAGGATCCGAAGCGGCGTCTGGAGGTGTGGTGGTCAAAGCCGGCGACCCGGACCGACACGCATCTGATCGTGATCAACGGCCGGTCGGACTGGATTGCACCCGGCGAGATCAGGCTCGGCCTCACGCTCGCCGAACTTGAAAAGCTCAACGGCAAGCCGTTCAAGCTTTTGGGCTTTAACAAGGACCGTGTCGCGACCTTGAGCGACTGGAACGGCGGTCAACTCGCCGTCCTCCCGGGCGGCTGCAAGCTTGGCCTTAGCCTGCGCGCCGATCCGAAAACGTCGGCCTCGGCATTGGCCGCGGCGCCCGCCGATCGCGCATTCTCCTCGGGCGATTCCGCGCTGCAAGCGGCCAATCCTACGGTCAGCGAAATTCTGCTCGCTTATTGATCGCCGGCGTCGCCGCCGAAAGCAGGCGCGATCCGGATGATACGCGACCCGGACGGCGCTCAGGTCGTCGCGAACTGTTGGATTGTCGCTACGGCCTTCGGCGTTAGTGGCGCGGCCGAGGGCCGGTCGTCGGCGCCGCTTTGTCGGGTGGCGGCGCACCCTCTTTCTGCTGCTCGCGCATGGCCCGCACGTCGCGCGCCATTTCCAGGCACGTGAGCAGCTCGGTGTAGCTCGACTCCCCGCCCATGCGTGCTTCGTTCACGCATGACATCCGGTCAGCCGGCGAGAAGCTCGACCATTGCTTGACCAATTCGTCCCGGATCGATTGCTCGCTTTGCAGGCAATTCTTTTTCTCCTGCGCGATGGCCGGATCGCGGAAGGTGACGCCGCCCTGCTTGGCGATGCCGTCGCAAACCTGTTCGACGTCGAGCTGCGGCACGGTGTCGGAGACAGTCGCGGCGACCGGCATCAGCAATTGCGCGCCGAGCATGAGCGCCTTGGGCAGAATCATTCGACCGTCTCCCGATCCATGCCGGCATTATAACACCCGTTGCTTTGGCGCGGAACCGGCGTGCCGGGCGGTGGAAAACGATTGACCGCCGCCGATTTCCCCCGCTATGGCTGCGCATGCGGTGAGGGAATTGCCATGATCGTCGCACAGATCTTCAACGCTACACTGCTCGTCGCCGTGGCAACCGGGCCGGCGCTGGATTCGGGCCGCCAAGCCAGTTTCTCGGCCCAGGAAAAGGCGGCGGCGACGGAACCGTTGGTGCGCTCGGCGACCGATTGCATCGTGCACGCCGTCGTCACCGACCCCCGATACGGCGCGCAAGCCGGCAACGCGCTCGGCGACCTGATCGTTGCCTCGATGCGGCCGTGTTTGACTTCGGTCCGCGCGATGATCGACGCCTATGATCGCTATTACGGCGACGGCACCGGTGAAGCGTTTTTCATGGGCCCGTATCTGGACGTGCTGCCCAAGGCGGTGATCGCCGGCGCCAAGGATGTCGCGCGCTAGCAATGTGCTATCGCGCCGGACCCGGCCCGATCACTGCAATGACGCGCATCTTGGTCGGATCGACCAGCACGATCCGATCGTCCACCCGCGTATATTTGTAATACTTGGTTTCCGGATTGGCGGCGAGGATGTCGTCGGGCAGCATGTACAGCTCGATCATCGGCGGCACCTCGTCGCCGACATTGGTCGCGAACCGGCTGGGCGCGAGCTTGCTCTTGTCCTTGTGGACTTCCTGATAGATCGCGCTTCGCTGCGCCGGCGTCAGTTCGAGCTTTGGCGCCAGGCCGTGCGATGCGACCGTCTCGTCGATACTGCTGCTTTGTGCGGCGGCGGTCACGGCGCCGGTAATGGCAGCGGCCGCACCGATCAACGCCGCCGTCGTCAGACGATGCACCAGATAGCTTTTCATCGCTGCCTCCATGCTTGCGGACCAACGCGGCACAACAATGTGTCGCGCCGCGCCGGCCCATTCAGCGTCAGCGCGGGATCGCCTGCACCGCAATGTTGGTGTAGGGATCGATCACCAGAATGCGATCAGGCTCGTAAACGTAGCGATAGGTCGGCGCCGGAGCGGCGATCGGACCTGCGGGCGGGATTCCCGGTGGTGTCGCGACATCGTAGAGCCGCGGATACGGCGTCGCCGCGATCTGGCTGTACGCCGGCTCGGCAACGACGGCCGGCGCCACCGGCGCCGGCACGACGCGCTCGGTAACGGTCGTCGTCGTCGTCACTCGGTTGTGACGGCGCACGACATGGCGAGGGACCGTCGTGGTGGATCGCACCGTGTGTACCGTTCGCACGGTCTCAACGGGAGCCGGCGCGATGGCGACCGGCGACGGCTGCGGTGCGATGACGGTATCCACCGTTTGCGCCTGTGCAGCGGAGACGCCGGCGGCAAGCGCAACGGCGAGGGCGCCATACGAGATAAGGTTTCGCATTGAGCACTCCATTTTAATGGTACGGATCGAATCATCCGTGCGTGGAACCCAACGCGCGGCACTGTGCTTGCGTTCCTGAACCGCGGTGCGGCGGAACCCGCGTTCCGACGCCGCAAAATCGCCGTCAAACGGCGCTCGATTGACCATGGCAGGGTCGGGGTGCAGTCTGGCGGGCCTAGCAAGCAGTACAAGATTCGGCGTTTTCGTCGCGAGTCGCGGTCAGTTCGTTGACGCGGGGGAGAGCGGCATGTTCGGAATCAGCGACTTGTTCCAGTGGGAGCGCTTCGTCACCCCCACCATCATCAAAGTGTTTTATTGGCTGGCGGTGGTCATTTCCGTGCTGGTAGGGCTCGCCGGCGCGGTCTCCTCGCTGACCACCATGGCGTACAACCCCTTTGTCGGCATGATTTTCCTGATCGCCAGCTTGCTCGGCGCCTGCATGGGCGTGGTGCTGTCGCGCATCGTCGCCGAGTTCGTGCTGATCGTGTTCCGGATCAACGAGCATCTCGGCGCGATCCGCAATCAAGGAGCGCTCGGCAAGCAGTGAGACGACCGGCGCCGGGCGGTCAGTTCGCGAAGCGAAAGTGCATCACGTCGCCGTCCTGCACGACGTAATCCTTGCCCTCCAGCCGCATCTTGCCGGCGTCGCGCGCGCCGGCTTCGCCGCCGCCGGCGACATAATCGTCATAGGAGATGGTTTCGGCGCGGATGAAACCACGCTCGAAATCGGTGTGGATGACGCCGGCGGCCTGCGGCGCCCTGGCGCCGCGCGTGACCGTCCAGGCGCGCGTTTCTTTCGGTCCGGCGGTGAAAAACGTCACCAGGTCGAGCAGCGCATAGCCGGCGCGGATAAGCCGGTCGAGCCCGGCTTCATTGAGCCCGACGGCGGCAAGGTAATCGGTGCGCTCGCCGCGCGAGAGGACGGCAATCTCCGATTCGATCTTGGCCGAAATGACGACCGCGGCCGCCCCTTCCTGCCGGGCGCGGGCCTCGACTTTTTTCGAGAAGGCATTGCCGCCGGCGGCCGCGGCCTCCTCGACATTGCAGACATAGAGCACCGGCAAAGCGGTCAACAGGCCGAGCATATGGAAGGCGCGCTCCTCCTCGGGCTTGCGCTCGACCAGCCGCGCCGGTTTGCCGTCGCGCAGCAACGCCAGCGCGCGGTTGATGAGATCAAGCGATTCTTTGGCGTCTTTGTCGCCGCCTTTGGCCTTTTTGCTCAAGGCATCGACCCGCCGCTCGAGACTTTCCAGATCGGCCAGCATCAGCTCGGTCTCGACGGTTTCGATGTCGGCGACCGGATCGATGCGGCCCTCGACATGCGTCACGTCGGTATCCTCAAAGCAGCGCACGACATGAGCGATGGCGTCGACCTCGCGGATATTGGCGAGGAACTGGTTGCCGAGGCCCTCGCCTTTCGAGGCGCCGCGGACGAGGCCGGCGATGTCGACGAAAGTCAGCCGCGTCGGCACGATCGTCGCCGATTTGGCGAGCGTGGCCAGCGTGTCGAGCCGTTTGTCCGGCACCGCCACTTCACCGACATTCGGTTCGATGGTGCAGAACGGATAATTCGCCGCCTGCGCCGCAGCGGTTTCCGTCAGCGCGTTGAAGAGCGTCGATTTGCCTACGTTCGGCAAACCGACAATGCCGCATTTGAAGCCCATGGAGGATTATTCACCTGTGGTTCGGCGGATCACGCCTTTTCAGATTTTGGACCGCCGCCGGAGTCTCCGAATCCCTTGGCAATCATGCCGAGATGCACCTTGTTCTGAAAGCTCGCATCCTCCCCGCGGATCAGAAGATCGACGTTGTCGGCGAGAATGGCGGTGAGCGCCTCGACCCAGGGCTGCTCGCTCTTGGCAAAATCGCTCAGCACGTAATGCTCCACCAGATCCTTGTGGCCGGGATGATCGACGCCGATGCGCACGCGCCGGTAATCGTTGCCGATGTGCTCGCTGATCGAGCGCAACCCGTTATGACCGGCGATACCGCCGCCAACCTTGACCCGCACTTTGCCCGCCGGCAGCTCGATCTCGTCATGAAATACCGTCACATCGCCGGAGGAAAGCTTGTAAAATTGCACCGCCTCGGCGACCGCGCGGCCGGACTCGTTCATATAGGTGCCGGGTAACAACAACAGTACGCGCTCGCCGCCGAGCGGCCCTTCACAGACAAGGCCTTGGAAACGGCGGCGCCACGGCGCGATGCCGTGGCGCTTGGCGATTTCCTGCAAGGCCATGAAGCCGACGTTGTGGCGGTTGCCCACATAACGTGCTCCCGGATTCCCAAGTCCGACCAGGAGCAGCATCGGCGTCGTCCCGCGCTAAAGCATGATCCGGAAAACCGCTTGCGGTT
>JAGXAC010000090.1 GCA_019075925.1 Hyphomicrobiales bacterium
ATCCCGCCGATGTTCAAGACCGGGACGGTGCCTTCCATTTGCTGCGCCGGACGCGCCGAATGTTCCCGTTCATCGAACGCATTTTTGCTGATGGCGGATACGCCGGAGGCAAGATGGCATTGACGGTGTGGCGCACCGGTGTCTGGCGATTGCAAATCGTCAAGCGGTCGGATGCAGCTGGATTCGAGGTGCTGCCCAAACGGTGGATTGTCGAGAGGACGTTCGCATGGATCAGTCGCAATCGCCGCTTGGCTCGCGACTTCGAGCGCTATGCAACAACCGTCGCTGTGTTCGTTCGCCTCGCCATGATCCGCATCATGCTCAGGCGACTTGCCGCAAATGCCTCGTCATGAATCCAAACTTCCCGGATGGGCTCTAAGGAATGTAGATGACGCCGGCGTAATAAGCGTACGCGTAAGGCGAATAGCCGTAAGTGTAACCGGGCTGGTAACCGCCGTAGCCCACTAAAGGGGAATATCCGGGCGCGTATCCGTAGGAAGAGTAAGGCTGCGCGTATCCCGAATATGTCGCGCCGGAGTAAGCGGCGTAATTTTCACCGGAGCCATATCCGCCATACCGATACGCCCCGTACCTGTATGCGCCGTACCGATATGCGCCGTATCTGTATGCATGGCCGTACCGGCCATAACCGTAGCCGGCTGCGCCGCGATAATAAGCACGCCGGTTCACGCGGCGGTTCACACCAGCCACGCTCAAGGGCGTCAGCGGCCGCCCAATTCGGGCATCGGCCTTATCGATGGAGAGCGATGGCACATGTGCCGAGGACCAGTGAAGCGAGATTGGAAATGCGCAGATGGTTGCGCCCAAAAGTATAACGCCAGCGGTACTGAGTGTTCTCACGATCCACCTCCAAGTTGCCGTCCACGTTAGATAAATCGGTCGCCCCCCGCAATCGTCTGCCGGGCGCATACGATGATACAGTTTGAGACAAAGGGGGCCGAACTCCGTAGTTTCGCGCCGGCAACTAACCTTGTTACGTCCATCAACGTCGGCGCGGACATTCCCGCGATTTTGCTCTATTGCCTTACGGGGCGGGTTGCGGAGGATGTAATGCCGCCTGCAAGACTCTGGGGTAGCAGCGAACAAAAAGACGGGAGCGAGCAAAAATGGACTCAGCGGAAGAGCAGGAGTTCCTTGTGAGGCGTTTGAATCAGATCAAGGAGCAGAGGAGCAGGATCGTCGATTTGATCACCACAGTATCCGCCGACCAGGAGCGTCAAGCACTCAACAGGCGCGTGGCGGACTTGGAGCGGGAGCAAAGCGAAGCAGAGGTGCGGCTCCAGAACTTGATAAATGAGCAACGAAAAAGCGGCCGGCGCCTTGGCCCGGCGGCCTCCTAAAGTTTATTTGTTACCCTAACACCCCGGTGCTTGGCGGAAGGGGTGGGATTCGAACCCACGAGAGAGCGTCAACCCTCTGCCGGTTTTCAAGACCGGTGCCTTAAACCACTCGGCCACCCTTCCGTATTTTTATCTTACTACGAATTCTTGGCCTGCTCGTTACTTTCGCCGGCCGATATGTGACTATCGTCAGTCTACATGAGGCAGGAGGCGGAAATGTCGAGAGTCCTATTTGGCGGAATGCTGATGATCTTGTTTGTAAGTGGCGCCGAGGCAAGGGTTGTCGGCGTCGCCGATCCACACAAATACCTGCATAATTGCGCCGAAGGCCTGGTACACGCGACGTGCGCGTGCCGTGCAACGACCGGCAATTACCAGGTCTGCCAGCCGGGACGCTGGTGTCATCCGTTGATGGGTGTGTGCTCGAAGTGAGCGGCTGCTTGCTCACGACGAGCGCAGCGCCTTGTCCTTCTCGTTCTGCGCTTTGATGGCGTCGCGGGCGGATTGCCACTGCGCGTCCTTCCAGTGGCGGAGCTCATAGAAATTCGAGCCGGTTGCGTGGCTCTGGCCGCCATCGAGCGTGATGGTCTCGCCGGTGAGCCACTCGCAGCCGGGCGCAATCAAAAAGGTCGCGAGGTTTTGTAATTCCGCCATGGTGCCGACGCGGCCCATCGGATTGCTTTTGATCGTGCGGTCGTTCGGTCCTTCGCCGGGACTTAAGCGCTTGCTGGCCCCCTCGGTCGGGATGACACCGGGTGCAATGGCGTTGAGCCGGATGCCGTATTTCGCCCATTCGGTCGCGAGCGACATGGTCATGGCGTGCACGGCCGATTTGCTCATCACCGACGGCACCACGTAGGGGCTGCCGTTATAGACCCAGGTGACGACGATCGACACGACGTTGCCGCGATGGTGGCCTTCGATCCATCGCTTGCCGACCGCCTGCGTGACATAGAAGGTGCCGTGCATGACGATGTTGGCGACGGCGTCGAAGCCGCGCGGCGACAAACCCTCGGTGCGCGAGATGAAATTGCCGGCGGCGTTGTTGACGAGGTCGGTCAGCGGGCCGGACGCGAAGATATCGCCGATCATGGCGTCGACGGCTGCCGCATCGCGGATGTCGACGCCGTAAACGCCGACTTTGCCGCCATGCCGGCCCATGAGCTCGGCGGCGGTCGCCTCGCATACCGATTTGCGCCGCCCGCAGATGAACAGGTCGGCGCCGAGCTGCAGAAAGCGTTCCGCCATGCCCTTGCCGAGACCGGTACCGCCGCCGGTTACCAGAATCCGCCGGCCCTTCAATAGTCCGTCCTTGAACATCATGGCCTCCTGCCTGGGCCGTTTCGTCAGATTCCGAGATAGCGATGCTGGATGTCAGGCGCGGCGGCGAGCGCCGCCGAGCTTCCGGTCCAGACCACGCGGCCGCGCTCGATAATGTAATGGCGGTCGGCAATACGGGTGAGCGCATCCACATTCTTGTCGATCACCAGGATCGACTGGCCGGCGCTGCGCAAGAGTTCGAGGCAGCGCCAGATTTCGTCGCGAATGAGCGGCGCCAATCCTTCGGTCGCTTCGTCGAGGATAAGCAGTCGCGGATTGGTCATCAGCGCGCGGCCGATCGCTAGCATCTGCTGCTCGCCGCCGGACAGCAAATTTGCCATGGCGTTGGCGCGGGCTTCCAGCCGCGGAAACAGCGTGAAGATTTTCTCGATCGTCCACGGCTCCGGTACAGCGCTCCGATTGGCGGCGGTGGCGACAAGATTTTCGCGAGCGGTAAGATTGGGAAACACCTGACGGCCTTCCGGTACCAGGCCGAGTCCGAGCTTGGCGATGCGATAGGCAGGAAGCGCGCGAATGGCGGTGCCGGCGAAGCGGATCGATCCGGCCGCGGGTGGCGTCAGCCCCATGATGGAGCGCACGGTCGTGGTCTTGCCCATGCCGTTTCGCCCCATCAGCGAGACCATTTCGCCGGCGGCGACGGACAGCGAAATGCCAAATAGCACGCGGCTGAGCCCGTAGCTCGTTTCAATTCCGGCGACGTCGAGCAACGCCTCAGCCATGACGCGCGCCCTGCCCGCCGTCTTTCTCGCCGAGGTAGGCTTGGCGCACGGCGGCGTCTTCACGCACGGCGGCCGGATCGCCGCTGGCAATGATGCGGCCATAGACCAGCACGGTGAGACGATCGGCCAGCGCGAACACCGCCTCCATGTCGTGTTCAACGAGCATGATGGTGACGTTGCCTTTGAGCTTTTGCAGCATCCGGACCATTTGCGCGGATTCGTCCGGACCCATGCCCGCCATAGGCTCGTCGAGCAGCAACAGCCGCGGCTCCATCGCCAGCGCCATGGCGATCTCGAGCTGCCGGTGCTCGCCGTGACTGAGGCGCTCGACTCGCACGTCGGCGCGTTCGGCGAGCCCCACGCGGTCGAGCGCCGCCAGTGCCGGCTCGCGCAGATGCTGTTCGCGGCGGGCGTCGCGCCAGAACCGGAACGAGTGACCGCGATGGGCCTGCACGGCGAGGGCGACGTTGTCGAGCGCAGTGAAACCGGTAAGGAGCGAGGTAATCTGAAACGAGCGCGCGAGTCCGAGGCGGCTGCGCCGATACACCGGCAGCTGTGTAATATCGACGCCGTCGAAATGGATGCGGCCCTGATGGGGGGGAATCTCGCCGCTGAGAAGCCCGATGAGCGTGGTCTTGCCGGCACCGTTCGGCCCGATCACCGCGTGGACCTCGCCGGGCGCAATCGTGAGCGTGATCGCGTCGGCCGGCACCACGCCGCCGAAGCGCTTGGTCAGGCCATCGACCTGCAACAGCGGCTCAGCCACGGCGGCCGCCTCTCAGCAAGCCTTCGATGCCGCCATGCGCGTAGATTGCGACGAGCAGCAGGATCGGCCCGAGGAACAGATCGGGATATTCGGTCAGCCGCGACAGGCCTTCCTCCAGCAACAGAAAGACGAGGGCGCCGATCAGCGGACCAAACAAAGTGCCGAGACCGCCGAGGACAACCATCACGATGAGGTCGCCCGAGCGCGTCCAGTGCATCATCGCCGGACTAATGAAGTTGGTATGATTGGCTAACAGCGCGCCGGCGAGTCCGCATAGCGCGCCCGCGATCACGAAACAGACGAGTTTGTAACGGAAGGTCGGAAATCCGATCGCCCGCATCCGTCGCTCGTTGGCGCGCGCGCCCTGGATGACCAGTCCGAAACGCGAATTGACGATACGCGAGACCAGATAAATGCCGGCAAGCAGGACGGCGAAGCACAGATAATAAAACACCGTCTTGTTGTTGAGATCGACGACGCCGCCGAACGTGCTGCGCTGATAGATGGTAAGCCCGTCATCGCCGCCATAGCGGTCAAGCCCAATCGCCACGTAATAGATCATTTGCGCGAACGCGAGCGTGATCATGATGAAATAAACGCCGCGCGTGCGAAGGCTAAGTGCACCGACCACCAGCGCATAGAGCGCCGATGCGGCGACGGCGACCGGCCACTGAATGTAACCGGAGCCGACGCCTTCCTTGGCCAGGATGCCGACTGCGTAGCCGCCGATGCCGAGGTAGGCGGCGTGGCCGAAGCTCACCATGCCGCCATAGCCCATGATCAAATTGAGACTGACGGCGCCAATCGCCAGGATCAGGACGCGGGTGAATAACGTCAGCAAGAACGCATTGCCGGTGAGCGTGGTGTAGAGTGGGACCAGACCGAGCACGGCCACCACGGCGATGGTGACGAGGGCGCTGGCCATCCACCGCGCGTCGGAGCCGGCGCCGATCGTGTCCTGTTCGAGCGAAGCGCTCATCGGCTGGCTGCCGGAAACAATCCTTCCGGCCGAAACACCAGGACCGCCGCCATCACCATGTAGATCGACATCGACGACAGTGCCGGACCGAGTGTCGCGGCTGCATTGGTGCTCAGAATCCGGTGCAGCATATCGGGCAGGAAGGCACGGCCGACAGTCTCGACCAACCCGACGAAGACCGCGGCGACGAACGCGCCGCGGATCGAACCGATGCCGCCGATGATGATGACGACGAACGCAAGGATGAGAATATTCTCGCCCATGCCGATCTGTACCGTCAGGATCGGTGCCTGCATCACACCGGCAAAGCCGGCGAGCGCGGCGCCGAGGCCGAATACCAGCGTGTAAAGGAGCTTGATGTTGATGCCCAGCGCGCCGACCATTTCGCGATTGGAGGCGCCGGCGCGGATCAGCATGCCAAGCCGGGTCCGCATCACGACGAAATAGAGCAATGCCGCCACCGCCAGCGCCGCCAAAATAATGACCAGGCGGTAGACCGGATAAAACACGCCGGGAATGATCTGCACCGCGGTCAGCATGGCCGCCGGCAACGCGAGCGTCATGCCGGCCGGTCCCCAGATCAGGCGCACGGCCTCGTTGAAGAACAGCAAGAGCCCGAATGTGCCGAGCACCTGGTCGAGGTGGCTGCGTTCATACAGCCGTCTGATGGCGACGACTTCGAGCACCATGCCGACGATCAGCGACCCAATCAGCGCCAAAGCGACCGCGGCAACGAAACTGCCGGTCAGCACCGCGAAGGTGGCGGCGAAATAGGCGCCAAGCATGTAAAGCGAACCATGGGCCAAGTTCACCAGGTCCATAATGCCGAAAACGAGCGTCAGCCCGGCCGCCAGCAGAAATAGCAGCATTCCGAGTTGCACGCCGTTGAGAGATTGCTCGATGAAATACAGCATCAGTCGCCATGAACGGTCTGGAGCCGCCATCCAAGGATGACGGCTCCGGCCGGTCAAGCGAATCTAGTGCCTTCCGATCACTTCATCGGACATTTGTCGTGGAAGCGGTCCTGATCGTCCTTGACGATGGTGGCGACGGTTTTGAGCACGTAATCGTCACCCTCCTTGACCGCGTCCTGGAGGTAGAAGTTCTGGATCGGGATGTGGTTGTTGCCGTAAGTGAAGTGGCCGCGTACCGAGGCGAAATCGGCCTTTTCCATTTCCTTGCGCATGGCGTCTTTCTTCGTCAGA
This sequence comes from Hyphomicrobiales bacterium, assembly GCA_019075925.1. Taxonomy (GTDB): domain Bacteria; phylum Pseudomonadota; class Alphaproteobacteria; order Rhizobiales; family Xanthobacteraceae; genus BOG-931. Next base: position 6,372 of record JAGXAC010000090.1, read on the forward strand.
TCGCCCTTGACTGCGGTGATGGCGCTGTTGATCAGCCCAACCGCGTCATAGGTTTGCGCGCCATAGAACGACGGCCGTTTTTTGTACTTGGCGATGTAGTCGGCAACGAACTTCTTGTTCGCCGCGTTGGGCAGATCGTTGACCCATTCCTGCGCGCCGGGAATGCCGACGGCGAGGTCCTTTAATCGCGGCAGCGACAATTCGTCGATTGTGAACACCTGGTAGAGCGGGATTTTGCCCTTCAGGCCGGCCTGCACATATTGCGTAATAAACTGCACCCCGGCGCCGCCCGGATAAAACACGAAGATAGCGTCCGGATTGGCGGCGCGTGCTTTCGACAATTCAGCCGAGAAATCGAGCTGGTCCGGCCAGCGCGTATATTCCTCGCCGACGACCGCCCCCTTATAAGTCAGCTTTACGCCCGCCAGCATGTCCTTGCCGGCGGCATAGTTCGGCCCGATCAGAAAGGCTTTTTTGATGCCCTTCTGATTCATATACATTCCCATCGCCTCTGGGGTCTGGTCGTTCTGCCAGGAGGTCGAGAACACGTAAGGCGAACACAGCTCCCCGGCGAATTTCGATGAGCCGGCGTTGGTAACAACCGTCATCGTCTTGGAGTCGACCAGCGGCTTAAGCGATGCCAACAGCACATTCGACCAGATATAGCCGACGACGAAATCGACATGATCGGATTCGATCAATTTCTTGGTCTTCTGCACGCCGACGTCGGGCTTCTGCGTGTCGTCTTCGTAGATGACCTCGACCGGCAGCCCGCCGAGCTTGCGGCCGACATGATCGAGGCCGAGTTCGAACGAATTGCGCATGTCATTGCCGATCACGGCGGTTGGGCCGCTGAACGTGCTGACAAAGCCGATTTTGACGGTTTTCTGCTGGGCCATCGCCGGGCCGGCAACGAGTGCAAGCGCAGCGGCGGCCACGAAAGTTGTCTTGATCATTGCATACATCCTTCGAATTACCGCGCCCGCAGGCGTGGCGCGTTTCGTCGTCGTTTGGAGGTTTGAAGTTTCGCTCCCCGGATGGGTTATTTGACCGCGCTGGCGGCCGGTAATCAAGCCGAAGATGCGGCGCGGACCGTCGCAGCACGCGGTGCGAAACTGGCACTTTTACGGCTTGTCCCGGTGCCAAAAAATGCAGAATTGCGGGTTTACCGCCTTGGGACTCCATTGCGCCGGCTTTGGGCGCTCTCTACGTGTGCGGAACTCCGGGGCTCCCCGGCAAGGCGATCATTGGGGCGAGCGGGACATGGTGCGGACTTTTGAATTCGGCTTGGACACGTTCGGCGATATCACGAAGGGTGTCGGCGGGACGCTTTTGAGCCACGCGCAGGTTGTGCGCGACGTCATCGAGGAAGCAGCACTGGCCGATGCGCTGGGTGTTGATGCCTTCGGGGTCGGCGAGCACCATCGGCCGGATTTTGCGGTATCTGCGCCGGAAGTGGTGCTGGCGGCGATTGCTTCGCGCACCGGACGCATCAAGCTCGGTTCGGCGGTGACGGTGCTTTCCTCCGACGACCCGATCCGCGTATTCGAGCGCTTTTCGACGCTCAACGCCGCTTCCAACGGCCGCGCTGAAATCACCGTCGGGCGCGGGTCGTTTACCGAGTCGTTTCCACTGTTCGGCTTGGATCTTGCCCAATACGAAGAACTGTTCGAAGAAAAGCTCGATCTGTTCGTGGCGGTATTACGCAACGAGCAGGTGACCTGGCAGGGCCGCTTGCGGCCGCCGTTGAAAAATCAGCGGGTGTTTCCGCCAATCGAAGACGGACCGCTCCGAACCTGGGTCGGCGTCGGCGGCAGTCCGGAATCGGTGGTGCGTGCCGCGAACTACGATCTGCCGCTCGCGCTCGCCATTATCGGCGGCGATCCGAAGCGCTTTCGTCCGTTTGTCGATCTTTATCATCGCGCCTTCGCTCAGCTCGGCCGGCCGGCGAAAGACATTGCCGTGCATTCGCCCGGCCATGTCGGGACCACCGACGCGCAGGCGCGCGAAGACTACTGGTCGGGCTACAAGGCCATGCACGACAAGATTGGCGGCGAGCGCGGCTGGCGGCCGATCAGCCGCGCGCAATTCGAGCAAGAGGTCGAGCATGGCTCGCTTTATGTCGGCGCGCCGGAGACGGTCGCGCGCAAGATCGCCTCGACCGCCAAGGCACTCGGCATCGTGCGTTTCGATATGAAATACTCGGCCGGCACGCTGCCGCACGCGACCATGATGCAAAGCATCGAGCTTTACGGCAAAAAGGTCATGCCGCTGGTGCGCGAAATGTTGGCCGAGGAGAGCGTGCCCGCGGCTTGAGGCTTCTGGCAGGAAGTCGTTTTCGGATGACGTCGTGGCTATACCGCTGACCGCCTATTCCGCCAGGACAACATTGCTCGCGCTGGCGTTTGCGGCGATGGCTTCAGTCGCCTTCGGCGGGTTTGCTCGCGCCGATCCGACGCACGAACGGGCGAACTGCGAAAGGCAGGCGAAAAGCTCGTTTCAGGACTTGATGCAAGAATATGTCGCGGTGTTGCTGAACGTAAAAGTACGGTTCGAAATCATTGCCAACGATTATCAGGCGGGGTTCAGCGAAAAAGCGAATAGCTGCCTGCTGCTGGTTCACAAGAAAGCGTCGATAAATCGGGAAATTTCAGATACGTCCTACCTGATCGATGCCGCCAGCCGCACGATGTATGCGCTCTATGTGGAAACGGACGGCGGCATGACTTCCTGCCTGCTGATTCCGACCGTCAAGGACACCAAGCCGTGCAAGAACCGGCGCGAGTTCGAAGACTTCGTCGGCAATTATTTGAAATAGGCGCGAGGCTCTAACTCTTCGCCAGCTTGTCGAATGCTTGCAGCCGCTCGATCAGCGGCTCCAATTGCTTTAGCGGCAGCATGTTCGGTCCGTCGGACGGTGCGCGGTCCGGGTCCTGGTGTGTTTCGATGAAAACACCGGCGACGCCGACGGCGACGGCCGCGCGCGCCAGCACCGGCACGAAGTCGCGCTCGCCACCGGATGAGGTCGCCTGCCCGCCCGGTTGCTGCACCGAATGGGTGGCGTCGAAAATCACCGGCGCGCCGATTTTTGCCAGTACCGGCAGCGCCCGCATGTCGGTAACGAGCGTATTGTAGCCGAACGAGACGCCGCGCTCGGTGACCAGCACGTTGACGTTGCCGGCGCCGGTGATTTTCTCCACGACGTTTTTCATGTCCCACGGCGCGAGAAACTGACCCTTTTTCACGTTGACCGGTTTGCCGGTGTTCGCCGCGGCCACCAGCAAGTCGGTCTGCCGGCACAGAAACGCAGGGATTTGCAGAATATCGGCGACTTCGGCCACCCGCGCGCATTGCCCCGGCTCGTGCACGTCGGTCAAAACCGGCACGCCAAGCGCCTCGCGCAGTTCGGCGAACACCGACAGCGCCTTTTCGATGCCGAGCCCGCGCGCGCCGGCGCCGCTGGTGCGGTTGGCCTTGTCAAACGAGGTCTTGTAGACGAGACCGATGCCGCGGCGCGCGGCGATCTGCTTGAGCGCGCCCGCCATCTCGAATGCGTGCGCGCGGCTCTCCAGCACGCACGGCCCCGCGATCAATGCGAGCGGTAGCGCGTTGCCGAAGCGCACATGTCCGATGGTGACGGCTGCATTGGGTTTCATCGGGCCCACCATGACGGCGCGCGGGCCGCCGGTCAACGGAGCTTACACCAGCCTCGACTGTTCCACCGCCGCTCCAATGAAGGATGAGAACAGCGGATGCGGCGCGAACGGCCGGGATTTCAGTTCGGGATGGAATTGCACGCCGATGAACCATGGGTGGTCGGCGTATTCGATAATCTCCGGCAGCAGGCCGTCGGGCGACATGCCGGAGAAACGCATGCCATGCTGCGCCAGCCGGTCCTTGTATGCCGTGTTGACTTCGTACCGATGGCGGTGCCGCTCGGAAATTTCCGTGGTGCCGTAAATCTCCGCAACCTTGCTGCCACGAGCAAGCAGCGCCGGATAGGCGCCAAGCCGCATGGTGCCGCCGAGGTCGCCGTTGATGCCGCGCTTTTGCAGTTCGTTGCCCTTCATCCACTCGGTCATCAGGCCGACGATCGGCTCGCGTGTTGGCGCGAACTCCGTCGAGTTCGCTTCGTCGATGCCGCACAGATTGCGTGCGGCTTCGATCACCGCCATTTGCATGCCGAAGCAGATGCCGAAATAAGGCACCTGCCGTTCCCGCGCGAAACGGGCGGCGCGGATTTTTCCTTCGGCGCCACGCTGGCCGAAGCCGCCTGGGACCAGGATGCCGTCGACATGTTCGAGGAACGGCGTCGGATCCTCGTTTTCGAACACCTCGCTCTCGATCCAGTCGAGATTGACCTTCACCTTGTTGGAGATGCCGCCGTGCGAGAGCGCCTCGATCAGCGACTTGTAGGCGTCCTTCATCCCGGTGTACTTGCCGACGACGGCAATGGTCACGTTGCCTTCCGGATTGCGGATGCGCTCGTTGATGACGCGCCAGGTGGCGAGATCGGGCGTCGGCGGATTGTCGATGCCGAAGGCGGCCAATACTTCGTCGTCCAGTCCGCCGGCGTGATAGGCCTCCGGCACCGCATAGATATTGTCAACGTCGAGCGCCTCGATCACCGCGCTTTCACGCACGTTGCAGAACAGCGCGAGCTTTTTGCGCTCGCTTGCCGGTATCGGCCGGTCGGAACGGCAAAGCAGAATGTCCGGCTGGATGCCGATGGCGCGTAATTCGCGCACCGAATGCTGGGTCGGTTTGGTCTTCAATTCGCCGGCGCTGGGAATAAACGGCATCAGCGTCAGATGGATGTAGACGGCGTGGCCGCGCGGCAGATCGTTGCCCATTTGCCGGATGGCTTCGAAATACGGCAGGCCTTCGATATCGCCCACGGTTCCGCCGATTTCGCACAGCACGAAATCGAAATCCTCGTTGCCCGTGCGAATGAAGTCCTTGATGGCGTTGGTGACGTGCGGAATGACCTGGATGGTGGCGCCGAGATAGTCGCCGCGCCGCTCCTTGTTGAGGATGTCCTGGTAAATGCGGCCGGTGGTGATGTTGTCCATGCGCGTCGCCGGCCGGCCGGTGAAGCGCTCGTAGTGGCCGAGGTCGAGATCGGTTTCGGCGCCGTCGTCGGTGACGAACACCTCGCCGTGCTGATACGGCGACATGGTGCCCGGGTCGACGTTCAGATAGGGGTCGAGTTTGCGGAGCCGCACCTTGTAGCCGCGCGCCTGGAGAAGCGCGCCGAGCGCGGCGGAAGCGAGACCTTTGCCCAGGGAGGAAACCACGCCGCCGGTGATAAAAATGTACCGCGCCATGGGATTTAAGCCTTACTGCCGATCGCTCGATTCGACGAGCGAAATTCCGGAATAGCAGCCGCGCGAGGCTTGAGATTCCTGTGAAAAGCTTTGCAATCTCCGATGGCTGCGGGGAAATCCTCATGCCGCGCGGAAGCTGGCCCTGCAGGCTTCTTGGAGACTGCCGGGGCCATCGTCTGCGTCATCGGGCTTTAGCCTATTTCGACTGTGGAACTTGCGGTCCGCCGGGGGCCGGTGCAACCGGCCCTTTGCCACGCAGCTGGTCGAGTACGCCGTGGCCGCTTTGGCTGAGTGGCGCCTGGGAAGAATTGGCGGGAGCCTGTTGGGTCGCGGGGCCGCCACCGGTATTGATGATCGAGGCCGGATGACGGCCAAGGCCGGCAAGCCACGACAGGGCCAGGCTGGTGACGAAGAATCCGATCGCAAGGGCTGCGGTCGTGCGGGTGAGCACGTTGGCCGTGCCGCGGCCGGTCATGAATCCGGCATTCGACGAGCTGACGAGACCGCCACCCTCGGATTTTTGCAGCAACACCACCGCGATCATGGCGATGACGATCATTAGGTGGATGACGATAACGACGGTCAGCATCGATAGTGTCCGCTCACGGCCTTGCCCGCTGTGACCCCGATATAGGAAGCCGGACGGGTCTCTACATGATCCAACGCGGATTTTCCATGGCCGCGCCGGTAGCGGTTCCCTTAGCGGTAAACCGCTGCAATCGCCAGGAATTCCTCTGCCTTGAGGCTCGCGCCTCCGACCAGCGCGCCATCTACGTTTGCCACAGTGAGCAGTTCATTGGCGTTGGCCGGATTGACCGAGCCGCCATACAAGAGGCGCACCGCTTCACGGCGACCCAGCCATTCGCGCATGGTTGCGTGCATTTCGGCGACGTCGGACGGCGTCGGCGTCAGCCCGGTGCCGATCGCCCAGACCGGCTCGTAAGCAATGACCACCTCGGTCAGATCATCGGGGACCGAGCGGTCAAGCTGTGCACGCACGATCATGAGCGCGCTACCGGCCTGGCGTTCGGCGCGGGTTTCGCCAACGCAAATAATGGGGAGTAATCCGGCGCGGTGCGCCGCGCGCGCCTTCGTCCTGACCATCTCGTCGGTTTCGCCGTGATATTGGCGGCGCTCGGAATGGCCGACGATGACCGCGGCGGCGCCGGCGTCCTTAAGCATTTCCGCCGAAATGTCGCCGGTGTAGGCGCCGGCGGGCAAGGAATGGCAATCTTGACCGCCGATCAGGACGCGCGAGCCACGGGCCGCTTTGGCGAAAGCTGCGATCAGCGTCGCCGGCGGGCAGACCATCAGGTCCAGCTTGGGCAGCCCATCCGCGCCCGCGATAATTTTCTGGAGTTCGCCGACGGCGCTCTGCAGGCCGTGCATTTTCCAGTTGCCGGCGAGCAGCGCCCGGGGGGCCATGATCCCTCGTCTTCTGCGACAATTACGAAAGGCTGCGACAAACAGCCGTTAGCAGACGCATTGCACGCCGAAAAGGGGCTATTTAATGCACGATCTGCTGGGAAGCCCGTCAGTTGCGGGCATTGGACGTGGTCCTTATAGTGCCGCCGCCGCGATTTTGAACGGCCATTTCACGTCACGCGCAGGACATTCATGCTTAGAGGTATTCGCAAAGCCTCCACCAATTGGCTCGGCCGCGCGGTCATGGGCGTCGTGCTGGGACTGTTGGTCGTCAGCTTCGCAATCTGGGGCATCAATGACATTTTCCGCGGCTTCGGGCGTTCGACCCTGGCCAAAATCGGTCATACCGAAATCGGCATCGACCAATTCCGCCGCGCCTACCAGGACCGCTTGCAGCAAATTGAGCGCCAGGTCGGCCATCCGTT
>JAGXAC010000091.1 GCA_019075925.1 Hyphomicrobiales bacterium
GCCGAACCCGAGCGCTGCAACGGCAAGCAGCGGAGTCGAGACCACCAGCTGATACAGCATGGTCTTTTCGGAGCTGATCCGGTTGAGCGCGCTTGCCTTGATGACCAGAGTCGTCGCGCCCCAGGCGCCGGCAGCGCCGACCATCATGATATCGCCGAGCATCTGATGCGGATCGCTCGCCGGCGTCGGCAGGCCGAAGGCGATCACCATGCCGACGAACGACAGCACCAGACCGATCCATTGCGAGGGGTAGAAATGATCGCCCGGAATGAACCAGCGCGAGCCGATGACCACGAAGAATGGCGCCAGATAGATAAACAGCACGGCGCGCGTTGCCGAGGTCCAGATCAGCCCGCGGTAAATGAGCAGGAATTCCAGTGCGAACAGGATCCCGGCGATAATTCCGGGCAGCAACGTGCCGTCCCGTTTGAATAGCGCTTGGCCGCGCAGTTTCGCGTAGGCCGCGACCAGCAGTACCGCGATCATCGAACGGACGACCGCCTGAATCAGCGGCGGAATGTCATGGATGGCGAGCTTGATGGCGACCTGGTTGAATCCCCAAGTCAGGCACAGGACGACCATCGCCGTAACGGCGAGCGCGTCGAGCGGACGAGATTGCGAGGATTGCTGCACTGCAGTTCAGATTGTGACGAGGCGTGCGTCAGCGTTGGCGACAATGCGAGCAGACGCCGGCGATTTCAATCACCGGACTTTTGGGCGAAAAGCCCGCCGCCCGACACGACGTCGCGAGTGCGTCGGCGATGGCGCCGCCGGTTGCCTCGCCGACTGCGCCACAATGCTCGCAGATCAGGAATACGACCGGAGCGCTGTCGGCGTGCTCACGCACGCATGCGACGAAGGCGTTGCGGCTTTCGATGCGGTGTACAAGTCCATTGTCACGCAGAAAATCCAGCGCGCGATACACCGTGATCGGTGCCGGCCGACCGTCGCCGGCGGCAAGCCGATCCATGATCTCGTAAGCGCCGAGCGGCTTGTGGCTTGCAAGCAAAGTTTCCAGCACGTGGCGCCGCGTCGGGGTCAGCCGCGCCGAGCGCGCCGCGCAAAGCCGTTCGGCATGGGCGATAGCGGTGCTGGCGCAGCTACCGTGGTCATGGTCGGGCGCCGGGAAGATCGCTTGCGGCATAACAGTCCTTATTGCCATCATTTTAGCTGTTCGACGGGCCCCGCGAAATCGTGACGCGGCCCCTGACTTTGATGTTGCGCTGCAGCAAAAAGCGCCCCACATTGCCGCCGCCTTGCGGAAAAGTCACGCGGTAAACGGCGTTTGCATGCAGGCACCGCCGCCTGATGACGACCATCTCAAATTGGGGATCACCATGCTGAAGGGAAAGACCGCCCTTGTCACCGGATCGACCTCGGGGATTGGGCTTGGCTATGCGCGCGCGCTCGCCGCCGAAGGCGCCAACATCACCATCAACGGCTTTGGCGATGCGGCCGCGATCGAGACCGAGCGCACGCGCATCGAGAAAGATTTCGGCGTCCGCGCGTTTTACTCGCCGGCCGACATGACCAAGCCCGAAGAAATTGCTGAGATGGTCCGCAAGACCGAGCAGACTTTCGGCTCGCTCGATATTCTCATCAACAACGCCGGCATCCAGTTCGTTTCTCCGATCGAGGAATTTCCGATCGACAAATGGAATCAGATCATCGCCATCAACCTGTCGGCGGCGTTTCACGCCATTCGCGCCGCGGTGCCCGGCATGAAAAAGCGCAAATGGGGCCGCATCATCTCGACCGCCTCGGCGCACTCGCTGGTCGCCTCGCCTTTCAAGGCCGCCTATGTCTCGGCCAAGCATGGCATTGCCGGACTCACCAAGACGGTAGCGCTGGAGCTGGCGACGTTCGGCATCACGGTAAACTGTATCAGTCCCGGCTATGTCTGGACTCCGCTGGTAGAAAAACAGATTCCCGACACCATGAAGGCGCGCAACATGACCGCCGATCAGGTCAAGCGCGACGTGCTCCTGGCCGCGCAGCCGACCAAGGAATTCGTCACCGTCGAGGAAGTTGCGGCGCTCGCCGTCTATCTTTGCTCCGACGCCGCCAAGGCGATCACCGGCGCCAATCTGTCCATCGATGGCGGCTGGACCGCAGCATGATGGCCCGTAGCTCCTGCTTCTTCATGGCTTCGCGTCGCTGAGCTGCGCATGGTCGTTAAGGCTATTCTCAATTCGCTCATGCCCGGACGCGCGGCGGACAGGCAGGGCGCGCAAACCACCAAGCCTATCAATCTCGCGCTGCAAGGCGGCGGTGCGCACGGCGCGTTCACCTGGGGCGTGCTCGAGCAAATCCTGACCGATGGCCGTCTGGCCATCGAAGGCATTTCAGGTACGTCGGCCGGCGCGGTCAACGCTGTGATGCTCGCCGACGGGATGGCGCGCGGCGGTCGCGACGAAGCGATCAAGCGCCTTGCCGACTTCTGGCGGGCGGTGAGCAATAACGGCAATCTGCCCGCGGTGCAGCGCGCCGTGGTGGAGCGGCTGATGTCTTTTATTCCGCTCGAAGGCACGCCGATGCAGGCGTGGCTCGATACCATCTCAAAATATTTTTCGCCCTACGATTTCAATCCGCTCAATATCAATCCGCTCAAGGATCTGTTCGAGCGCTTCGTCGATTTTGGCGCCGTGCGCGCCTATCCCGATTTGCAACTCTTCATTTCGGCGACCAACGTGCAGACTGGGCGCGTGCGCATTTTCTCGCGCGAAAAAATTACCGCCGAGGCATTGATGGCTTCGGCCTGCCTGCCGCTTCTGTTTCGCGCGGTCGAGATCGACGGCGTGCCCTATTGGGACGGCGGCTATCTTGCCAACCCGGTGATCTTCCCGTTTTTCGGCACTACTGCGACCGAGGACGTCCTGGTCGTGCAGATCAATCCGCTGGTACGGCAGGAGACGCCGACTTCGGCCAGCGAGATCATGAATCGCATCAATGAAATTACCTTCAATTCGTCGCTGCCGTCTGAATATCGGGCGATCGAGTTCGTCGCCCGCTTGATCGATCGAGGGCGGTTGCCGCGCGGTGTCGGGCCCGGCCAATACCGCCGGATCAACGTCCATCGTATCGTATTCGATCGCTTCGGTGCGCACTTCGATGCGTCGAGCAAGATCACGACCGACTATACGTTTTTCGAAACGTTGCGCGTCAACGGCAAGCGCGCCGCGCGCCGTTTCCTCGACAACCATTTCGACGACATCGGCGTCAGGAGTACGGTGGATCTTCTCGCCGAAGCGCAAGCCGAATGGGCGTGATACGTTCGGGCTGATGGATGACGTATCGCCGCTTTTGTCCGCTGAAATCGGACCCGTCCGGGTCGATGTGTGCGTTGCCGACATCACGACGCTGGCTCTCGATGCGATCGTGAATGCGGCCAACCGGACGTTATTGGGCGGCGGTGGTGTCGATGGCGCGATCCATCGCGGCGCCGGCCCGGAGCTGCTGGAAGAATGTCGTAAGCTCGGCGGTTGTGCGACCGGCAGTGCGAAGATCAGCCGCGGCTACCGGCTCCCCGCCAAACACGTGATCCATGCGGTCGGTCCGGTGTGGAGCGGCGGCGAAAACGGCGAGGAGGAACTGCTGGCGTCGTGCTACCGCGCTTCGCTCGATCTTGCCGCCGCGCATCGCCTGAACTCGATCGCTTTTCCGGCGATCTCGACCGGCGTCTATCGCTTTCCGCCCGATCGCGCCGCGCGCGTTGCCGTCGGCACGGTCGCGGCCGAACTCGCATCCCGCCCGCGCGGCATCGGTCGCGTCGTATTCTGCTGTTTCGCGCCGGCGGCGGCCGACCGCCATGTTGATGCGTTCGCCGACCTTGGCATCGCCTGAGCTGACACTGAGTGGGCTGCAATGCAGCCCCGCGGGAATATGCATAGATAAAATATAAGCTAGCTTATATTACGCACCGATGGTTATTAGACTGGAGTCGGCGCCCGATGCCCCCGCTGTCGCGAAAACGCGAATTTGCCTTCCTTCTCAATGATGTAGCTCGCTTGTTGCGGACCTACGCCAACTACCGCGCGGCGCAGTTCGGCATTACCCGCGCGCAATGGGCGGTGTTGGTCCGAGTTGACCGTGAGGAGGGGCTCAATCAGTCGAAACTTGCCGATACGCTCGACCTGCAGCCGATCACGCTGACGCGGCTCCTCGATAAGCTCTGCGACGGTGGTTTGATCGAGCGGCGGCCGGACCCGGACGACCGCCGTGCCAAGCGGCTGTACCTGACGCCGGCGGCGCGCCCGCTGCTGGAGCAGCTACGCGTGCTCGGCGAAGAGACCATGGCCGATGCGCTGTCCGGCCTCGACCGGGCCAGCATCGATCAGATGATCGGCGACCTCTCGGCGGTGAAGGAAAATCTGCGCCGGCTGATTCAGCAGCGCGGTGACGGCACGGCACAAGAGCGGCGCTATGGTTGAACCGCTGCGCAAATCCGCTCCGCCGATTCGCAACGATGAGGCGCCGCGGCCGGCAATCGCCCCGGTCAGTCCGGCCGACGCCGGTTCGCCGCGGCGAATCCAGCCGGTCGACAAATTTCGCCGCATGAAACGCCGTGACCGCGTGCGCTGGATGCTGTTCGCGCTGCTGCCGCTCGTCCTGATCATCGGCGCCATCTGGTACGTGACCGGCGGTAGGGTGATGTCCACCGACGACGCCTATGTGAACGCGGAGAAGGTCGGCATCTCGACCGACGTGTCCGGCATCGTGCAGAAGGTCGACGTCAAGGACAATCAGCACGTCGACGCCGGCCAGGTTCTCTACCGACTCGATCCGCGTCAATTCCAGATCGCGCTCGATAACGCCAAGAGCAATCTGGCGCAGATCGGGCTGTCGATCGACGCGATGAAGCAGGATTACCGGCGGATGCTGAGCGACGTCGCCGCCCAACAGGCGCAAGTCGATCTCGACCAGATCAACTACGATCGCAATGCAATGCTGCTCAAGAGCGCCACCATCTCGCAGGCGGTCTTCGATCAGGCCCATTACTCGCTCGACAACGACAAGAGCAAGCTCGCGGCCCTGCACGAGCAGGCGCAAGTGCAGCTCGCCAAGCTCGGCGGCAATCCGAATATCGATACCGCCCAGCATCCGCAATATCTGCAAGCGAAAGCGCAAGTCGACGAAGCGCAGCGGCAGCTCGACCACACGGTGATCACCGCGCCGTTCGCCGGCACCGTCACCAGCGTTCCGTCAATTGCGCCTGGAAAATATCTCGCCGCTTCGACGACCGCCTTCTTCCTGGTCGACACCGACCACGTCTGGGTCGATGCGACGCCGAAGGAAACCGAGCTGACTTATGTCCGGCCCGGTCAGAAAGCCACCGTTACCGTGGATACCTATCCGGACTACGAGTGGCACGGCGTGGTCGAGAGCGTGAGCCCGGCGGCGGCGCAGGAATTTTCGCTGCTGCCGGCGCAGAACACCAGCGGCAACTGGGTCAAGGTGGTGCAGCGCGTGCCGATGCGGGTGAGGCTCGACACCAGCGATAAAAATCTGCCGCCGCTACGTGCCGGAATGAGTGTCGAGGTTGACGTTGACACCGGCCATGCCCGCGGTCTGCCTCACTTCCTTACCGGATGGTTCGGCCGGTCGCATCGAGGCCGCTGATGGGCGGCGAGATCACCGCGGCCGGCGGCAGTCGCGTCGGGCTGACCGTTTGCGTGATCATGGCGACGCTGATGCAGGCGCTCGACACCACGATCGCCAACGTCGCGTTGCCCTATATGCAGGGCAGCGTCGCGGCGAGCCAGGACCAGATCGCCTGGGTGCTGACGTCGTATATCGTCGCCGCCGCGATCATGACTCCGCCCACCGGCTTTCTGGCCGGCCGCTTCGGGTTGAAGCGCCTGTTCCTTGTCGCCATCACCGGCTTCACAATCGCATCGATGCTGTGCGGCATGGCCCAATCGCTGAACCAGCTCGTGCTGTTCCGCGTCATGCAGGGCGCCTTTGGCGCCTCGCTGGTGCCGCTGTCGCAGACCGTGCTGCTCGGCAGCTACTCCCGCGAACGCCAGGGCTTTGCCATGGCGCTGTTCGGCATCGGCGTGATGATCGGTCCGGTGTTGGGGCCGGTGCTCGGCGGCTGGCTGACCGAAAATTACAGCTGGCGCTACGTGTTCTATATCAATCTGCCGATCGGCATTATCGATCTGATCGGCATCATGATCTTTCTTCCGGATTCGCCGCCCGACGCCAAGTCGAAGCTCGACTGGTTCGGCTTCGGCACGCTCAGCATTGCCATCGGCAGCTTGCAGATCGTGCTCGACCGCGGCGAGCAGCTCGACTGGTTCGGCTCGGGTGAAATCATCATCGAAACGATCGTCGCGGCATCGGCCTTCTATCTGTTCCTGGTGCACACGTTCACCGCGAAAAATCCGTTCGTGCGGCCGGGCATGTTCCGCGACCGCAACTTCGCCGCCGGCATGCTGTTCATCGCCATCGTCGGCCTGACCTATTACGCTTCGATGGCGTTGCAGCCGCCATACCTGCAGGAACTGATGAATTATCCGGTGGTGACCGCCGGTCTGGTGATGGGACCGCGCGGCGTCGGCACCATGATTTCCATGCTGTTCGTCGGCCGTATGGTCGGTCGCGTCGATACCCGCATCCTGGTCGTCGTCGGCCTGTCGCTGACCGCCTGGTCGTTCAATCAGATGACCGGCTGGACGCCGGATATTTCGCAGGGGACCATCATCGGCGTCACCATGGTTCAGGGCTTCGGCCTTGGCTTTCTGTTCGTGCCGTTGAGCGCGGCGACGTTGTCGACCCTGCCGATGACCGAGCGGGCCGAAGGCGCCGGACTGTTCAGCCTGTCACGCAACATGGGCTCCAGCATCGGCATTTCGGTGGTCAACAGCCTGCTGGTGCAGAATACCCAGGCCAATCACGCCGACATCGCGCAGGGCGTTACGCCGGTGAATCGCGCCTTCGAGAATCCGCTGATCGCGCACGCCTGGAATCCGCTGACCGCCGGCGGCCGCGCAGCGCTCGACGCGGTGATCACCCAGCAGGCGCAGATCATCGCCTATATCGACGATTACAAGTTTTTGATGATCGCCACTTTAGTGGTGATGCCGCTGTTGTTCGTGTTCAAGCGGCTGCCGCGAAGCGGCGCGGCAGCCCCGGTCATCGTGCACGACTAGTGCATTGGATTCCCGCTTTCGCGGGAATGAGCGGGAAACGCTATTCCCCGCCGGCCGCGGCGTCGCGCGGCTCGCCCGCCTCGGCTTTTTGCTTGGCTTCCAGATCCTCGCCGGTCTGCTGATCGACGGCCTTCATCGACAACCGCACCTTGCCGCGCTCGTCGAAGCCGAGCAGCTTGACCTTTACCTTGTCGCCTTCTTTGACGACGTCGCTCGTCTTCTGCACCCGGCGCTGCGCGAGCTGGCTGATGTGGACCAGTCCGTCCTTGGCGCCGAAGAAGTTTACGAACGCGCCGAAGTCCATCACCTTGACGACGGTGCCGGTGTAGATGTGGCCGATTTCCGGGTCGGACGCGATCGACTTGATCCAGTCGATCGCCGCCTTGATCGCCTCGGCATTGGCGGACGCCACTTTCACCGATCCATCGTCTTCGATGTTGATCTTGGCGCCGGTCTTTTCGACGATTTCGCGGATCACCTTGCCGCCGGTGCCGATGACTTCCCGGATCTTGTCGGTCGGGATCTTGAATGTCTCGATGCGTGGAGCGTACTCGCCGAGTTCGCCGCGTGCGGTGTTGAGCGCCTTCGCCATCTCACCCAGGATGTGCATACGGCCGTCTTTGGCCTGGGCCAAAGCAACCTTCATGATCTCCTCGGTGATGCCGGCGATCTTGATGTCCATTTGCAGCGAGGTGACGCCGCCCTCGGTGCCGGCGACCTTGAAGTCCATGTCGCCGAGATGATCTTCGTCGCCGAGAATGTCGGAGAGCACCGCATAGCGCTTGTCTTCGAGGATCAATCCCATGGCGATGCCGGCGGTCGGCCGCTTGAGCGGCACGCCGGCATCCATCAGTGCCAGCGACGACCCGCACACCGTCGCCATCGACGACGAGCCGTTCGACTCGGTGATCTCGGAGACGAGACGGATCGTGTAGGGGAACTCTTCCTTGGACGGCAACATCGGATGGATGGCTCGCCAGGCGAGTTTGCCGTGGCCGATTTCGCGGCGGCCGGGCGCGCCCATGCGGCCGGTTTCGCCGACCGAATAGGGCGGGAAGTTGTAGTGCAGCAGGAACGTCTCCTTGTAGGTGCCCTGCAGCGCGTCGACGAACTGCTCGTCCTCGGAAGTGCCGAGCGTGGCGACGACCAGCGCCTGGGTCTCGCCGCGGGTAAACAGCGCCGAGCCGTGGGTGCGCGGCAGCACACCGACTTCCGCCACGATCTGGCGGACGGTTTTGACGTCACGGCCGTCGATGCGCTTGCCGGTATCGAGAATATTCCAGCGCACGATCTTGGCTTCGAGCTCCTTGAACACGCCGGCGACGGCGAGCTTGCTGTGTTTCGGTTCTGCACCCTCCGGAAAGAAGTGCGTCATCACCTTCTGCTTGATCGCGGCGACGGCGTCCTGACGATCCTGCTTGCGCACGATCGAATAAGCGGCGCGAAGGTCGGTTTCGGCGAGACCAAGGATTTCCTTTTCCAGCGCCGAATGGTCGGTGGCGGCCAGTTCGCGCGGCTCTTTTGCCGCTTTTTCCGCGAGCTTGATGATCGCCTCGATCACCGGCTGGAAGTGCCGGTGGCCGAACATCACGGCACCGAGCATGATGTCCTCGGACAGCTCTTTTGCTTCCGATTCCACCATCATCACGGCGTCTTGCGTGCCGGCAACCACCAGATCGAGCTGACTCTCGGTCATCTCGTCGAGCGTCGGATTGAGCACATATTCGTTGTTGACGAAGCCGACCCGCGCACCGCCGATCGGTCCCATAAACGGCGCGCCGGAAAGCGTCAGCGCCGCCGAGGCGGCGACCATCGCGACGATGTCGGGATCGTTCTCCTGGTCGTGCGAAAGCACGGTGACGATCACCTGCGTATCGCAGCGCCAGCCGTCGGCGAACAGCGGGCGGATCGGACGGTCGATCAGGCGCGAGGTCAGCGTATCCTTTTCGGTCGGACCGCGCTCGCGTTTGAAGTAGCCGCCGGGAATCCGGCCGGCCGCGTAATATTTTTCGGTGTAATTGACGGTCAGCGGAAGAAAATCGACGCCTTCTTTCGGTTGCTTGGCCGCGACCACCGCGGCCAGCACGCTGGTCTCGCCGTATGTAGCAAGCACCGCCCCGTCGGCTTGACGCGCTATTCGACCGGTTTCCAGCGTTAGGTTGCGGCCACCCCAGTCAAGTTGCACTCGATGAATATTAAACATTGCGATTGTCTCTCATGGTTTTCACGGGCTGTGCGAAAGCCATAAGCAAGACGGCGAGACACTGAAGGCGCAGCGCCGCTGCGGCCAAATCGATCAGCGTCCGGCGATCCTGCCATGGCCTTCGACCATCCCTGATGCGGCGAACCTGCGGTTCGCCGTGCAATTCGGCAGATTCGCTGCCGTACGTAAGCGGTCGCCTCATGCGCCGCCACGAAACGCGCGGGCGCGCCCGCGCGAAACTTTGTCAACGGCGGATACCCAGCCGTTCAATCAACTCCTGATAACGCCCCTCATTGGTGCGCCGCAGATAATCGAGAATCTGCCGCCGCTGCGATACGAGCTTGAGCAGCCCGCGGCGCGAGTGGTTATCTTTAACGTGGGTCTTGAAGTGTTCGGTCAGATTGTTGATCCGCTCCGACAGGAGCGCGACCTGGACCTCGGGCGAACCCGTATCATTGGACTTCTTGGCATACGTCTTAATGACATCCGCCTTACGCGCGGCCGTAATCGACATCGTCACCAACCTTTTTGTTTGCCGGCGCGGCCTGCCACGCCGGTCAAGTTGAAAACGCGCTTGGGGACGATCTCGCCGCGGTCGACCTCGGCAATTGCCACGAGCTGTCCGCCCGTGGAAACCTGGACCGTGCCGCGAACGACGGCTGCGTCCCGTCCACGCATCAAAACGGCTTGACCCCGGTTGAGCCTTGCCGCGTCTGCCGGGCTGACGGCCAGTGCCGGGATGTCGTCCAGCGCGGTCTCAACCGGCAGTAGAATGTCGGCGAGATTTCCCTCACCGGCGGCCGCGCTATGGCACAAAGATTCGAGCCGTTCCAGCGAAATCATGTCGCCCTCCGCGAACGGGCCGACTCGACCGCGGCGGAGCGCGCAGACGTGAGCGAGGGTGCCGAGCGCGCGGCCAAGGTCGCGGGCGAGCGCGCGCACATAGGTCCCCTTGCCGCATTCGACCGCCAGTATTGCGTGGTCGCAATCCGGCATTTCGGTCAGATCGAAGCGGTGGACCGTCACCGTCCGTGCGGCGATTTCCACCTTTTCGCCTTCGCGCGCGAGGTCGTAGGCCCGCTCGCCGTCAATCTTAACGGCGGAAAATCGCGGTGGGATTTGCTCGATGGCGCCGACGAAGCTGGGCAGGGCGGCCTTGATGGCCCCTCGGGCGGGCCGGTTCGCGCTCACTTCGACGATGCGGCCTTCGGTGTCATCGGTATCGCGCTCCTCGCCCCAGCGCACGGTGAAGGCATACGTCTTACGGCCATCGACGACGAAGGGCACCGTTTTCGTGGCCTCGCCGAGCGCGACCGGCAGGCAACCGGAGGCGAGCGGATCGAGTGTGCCGGCGTGACCGGCGCGCTTGGCGGCAAACAAATGCTTAATGACCGCCACCGCGTGCGTTGACGTCATGCCGACCGGCTTGTCGAGCACGACCCACCCGTGCACGTCGCGTTTTTGCTTTTTGACTTTCGCAGCCGGTGCGGTCGGCTCCGTGCCAGTCTCGGCCGGCGATTTCGGCGGCGCAGCGAAAAACGGTCCGGACATCAATTGTCTTTCAGGTCTCGCCGCACAGCTGGTGCGCGCAACAATTTTGCGATCCGCTCCGCCTCGGCGAACCGATCGTCAACACGGAAACGGATGTCGGGAGCGAATTTCAGATTGATCCTGTGCGCGATCTCGCCGCGCACGAACCGCTTGTTGTTTTCCAGCGCTTCGAGTACGGCCTGCTCGTCGCGCCCGCCGAGCGGCATGATGTAGATGGTGGCGAGACGCAGATCGGGAGACACGCGCACCTCGGGAACGGTGATCATGTGGGTCTCGATCACCGGATCGTGGATGTCGCCGCGGGAAAGCATGTCGGCGAGCGCATGACGGATCAGTTCGCCGACGCGCAACTGGCGCGGCGATCCGCCGCCGGATTGATGACGATGCTGATGACGGGCCATTTTCAGTTTCTGTTTATGTCAGACGCCGGGCTTGAACCGGGAATGACGAAGGGAGAGGGGGACGTTCGAAAGCTTTCGACTCAGAGCGATCGCTGCACCGTCTCCACGCGATAACATTCGATAATATCGCCGACCTTCATGTCCTGGTAGTTCTCGAAAGCCATGCCGCATTCCTGCCCGGCGGCCACTTCGCGCGCGTCGTCCTTGAAACGCTTGAGCTGCGAAAGCTTGCCCTGGTGCACGACCACACTGTCGCGGATCAGCCGCACATTGGCGCCGCGCTCGACGGTGCCGTCGGTGACCCGGCAGCCGGCGATGTTGCCGACCTTCGATACCTTGAAGATTTCGAGGATGGTCGCGTTGCCGAGCATGGTCTCGCGCAAAGTCGGCGCGAGCAGTCCCGACATCGCCTTCTTCACGTCGTCGACCAGGTTATAAATGATGTCGTAATAGCGGATCTCGATGCCGGCCTGTTCGGCGGCTTCGCGCGCTTCCTTGTTGGCGCGGATGTTGAAGCCGATGACGGCGGCGTTCGAAGCCTGCGCCAGCGTGATGTCGGATTCGGTGATGCCGCCGACGCCGGAGAAGATCACCCGGGCGGCGACTTCTTCGGTCGAGAGTTTTTCCAGCGAGCCGACGATGGCCTCGACCGAGCCCTGCACGTCGCCCTTGATCACCAGCGGGAATTCCTTGCGGCCCGAGGTCTTGAGCTGATTCATCATCTGCTCGAGCGAACCGCGCATGCCGGTCTGCCGCGCCGCCTGGATGTCGCGCTTCTGCCGGGTGCGGTAATCGGCGATTTCGCGGGCCCGCGCCTCGGCCTTGACGGCGGCCAGCCGATCGCCGGCCTCGGGCGTGCCGTTGAAGCCCAGGACCTCGACCGGCATCGAGGGACCGGCCGCGACGACGGCATGTCCGGTGTCGCCCATGAGCGCACGCACGCGGCCCCACTCAGAGCCGGCGACGACGATGTCGCCGGGCTTTAGCGTGCCCCGCTGAACCAGAACGGTCGCCACCGGACCGCGGCCGCGGTCGAGCCGCGCCTCGATCACGGTGCCTTCGGCGGCACGGTTCGGATTGGCTTTGAGCTCGAGCACCTCGGCCTGCAGCGCGATCATGTCGAGCAGCTTGTCGAGATTTGTTTTTTCCTTGGCCGAAACTTCGATTTCGAGAGTTTCACCGCCGAGCGATTCGACCTGGATTTCATGCTGGAGCAATTCGGTTCGCACGCGCTCCGGCTTGGCGTCGGCTTTGTCGATCTTGTTGATGGCGACGATGATGGGCACCTTCGCCGCTTTGGCGTGCTGGATCGCCTCGACCGTCTGCGGCATGACGCCGTCATCGGCAGCGACGACCAGTACGACGATATCGGTAACCTTGGCGCCGCGGGCGCGCATCGCGGTGAACGCCGCGTGGCCCGGCGTATCGATGAAGGTGATGCGGCCGCCGGACGGCGAGGTTACCTGATAGGCGCCGATGTGCTGGGTGATGCCGCCGGCCTCGCCGGCGGCGACTTCGGTCGAGCGGATGGCGTCGAGCAGCGACGTTTTGCCGTGATCGACGTGGCCCATGATGGTAACAACCGGTGCGCGCGGCTGTAACGTCGCGGGATCGTCCGGCGCATCGAACATTCCTTCCTCGACGTCCGATTCAGCGACGCGCCGAACGGTGTGGCCAAGTTCCTCGGCGATCAGTTGGGCGGTGTCGGCATCGATCGTATCGGTGATCTTCGCCATGTGGCCCTGTTGCATCAGGATGCGGATCACATCGACGCCGCGCTCGGCCATGCGGTTGGCCAATTCCTGGATGGTGATCGTTTCCGGAATAGTCACTTCGCGGGCGATCTTTTCCTTCGGCTCGCTGTCGCGGTGACCGGAAATGCGCTGCACGCGGCGGCGAAACGACGCCACCGACCGCTCGCGGATATCGTCGGCGGAAAGTGCTGTGACGACGGTGAGCCGGCCGCGACGTTTTTCGGTGCTGACGCGCGGCGTCTTGGGCGCTGCAGCCGGTCGCACTGCGGCGCCGCCGCCGCCGCGGCGCGGCCGCGGCGCTTCGTCGTCGTCAATCTCGACCGCCTGACGGCCGCCGGATTTGGTCGTCGCAGTATCGGCGCCGAACCGCTTTTTGGCGACCTCGTCGGCCTTGCGCTTGGT
>JAGXAC010000092.1 GCA_019075925.1 Hyphomicrobiales bacterium
AGAATCGGAGTGGGCGAGGGCGTGATTGCAATCCGCGCGCTCATGTAAGGCTTCAGCTCGGAAGCGACGACGTCGCCGAGCAAGGCGTATTGCCAGCCCGACCTGGTCAAGAGGTCGTGGGTCGCCGAGAGCGCCTGGAGGCGACGGCTGAAGGCATCGGCGAATTCATGCGGCGACTTGGTCTTGGAGGTCATCACCGCAAGCGATTGCACGGTAGCAAGCGTATTTTTCACGCGGTGATTGAGTTCGTTAATGAGAAGCGATTGCCGCTCTTGCGCGTGCTGCGCCGCCTCGATCGCATGCCGCAATTGCGACTCGACATCTTTGCGCTGAGTGATGTCGCGGCAGACGGTGGCTGCGCCGGTGATTTCGCCGGCGGGGCCGTAGATCGGCGAGACCGTCAATTCCACGTCGATACGCACGCCGTCTTTACGCAAACGCACCGTTTCGTATTGCCCGAAATACTCGCCTTTCATGAGGCGGCCGACGGCTTTGCCAGCCAACTCCAGCCGGTCGTCCGGAACCATGACGAACATCGACGTGCCGACGATTTCGTCCGCGGTGTAGCCGAACAGCCGCTCGGCCTCGGCATTCCAGGACGTAATGATGCCGTCGGAATCCCAGCTCCAGATGGCATCGCGCGACGCATTGACGATGGCGGCCAGCAGCGGGCGCTCCTTGTCGTAGCTTTGGCCGCGTGCAATCGGCGCCGCCCTGTCGCCGATCGGTCCGGTTGCATCCGGGCTGCGTTGCTTCATCCCACGTCTGCTCTTGCCGTAGTGGTTTGTTGCGCGTGCCTTACCGTGCGAGTGTCCCGGACTATACATTGTTCTGGGATTGAGGACCGGGTGTGCCTATAAACCCCGCCGGCGAGCCGGGTTCCCGGACCCTAGATGACGATACTTGACGCCGCTGCTTGGGCCCGGCGACATCGCGTCGCAAACCGCAGGAAAAGCCACGTGCCGACAATTAGCAGCAAAGACGGGACTAGGCTTTATTATGAGGAAGCCGGCACCGGCACACCGGTCGTGTTCGTGCACGAATTTGCCGGCGACTACCGCACCTGGGAGCCACAGATGCGGTTTTTCTCCCGCGCACATCGTTGCGTGACTTTTTCCGCCCGAGGCTATCCGCCATCGGATATTCCGACCGACGCATCGCGCTACGGGCAGGACATCGCCCGCGGTGACGTCGTCGCCATCATGGACGGTCTCAAGATCGACAAGGCGCATGTGGTGGGACACTCGATGGGTGCCTATACCTCGCTGCACGTCGGCATCCGGCATCGCGAACGCTGCATTTCGGTGGCGGCGATCGGGTGTGGCTGGGGTTCGGTCGCCGATCCGGCGGAACGAGAATCGATGCGCAAGATCGCGGCGGCGACCGGCGCGATGTTTGCGGAGAAGGGTATGGCCGAGGGCGCCAAAGATTACACCGATGGTGCCACCCGGCAGTCGCAGAAGTACAAAGACCCGCGCGGCTACGCGCAATTCGTCCGCATGATGAGCGAGCATTCCGCCGAGGGCCACGCGCTGACCATGACCATGCTGCAAGCAAGGCGCCCGACGTTGTGGGACATGGAGGCGCAGCTGCGCGGTTTTGCGCCGCCGCTTCTGGTCATTGTCGGCGACGAAGACGAAAGCTGTCTCGACGGCAGTCTGTTTCTCAAGCGCACGGCGCCGACCGCGGGGCTGTTGGTCGTTCCGCGCACCGGCCACACCGTCACGAGCGAGGAGCCCGCGGCAGTCAACGCTGCATTGGCGGAATTTTTCGCCGCCGCCGAAGCCGGCCGCTGGCTGGCGCACAAACCGCCGCGCTAGAGGCCGATACAGCCGCCGTGGCCGTCCGGATGGGAATGCGGCGGGCAAGTCACGCCGCCGGCAGACGACTGGGTATTGAACACGGACGCCGGTCCATCGCTCCAGCTATTCGGATCGTCCTCGCGGTGGCGGCGGATCAGGCTCTTGTCGGACTTACCGAAGTAAACGCGCAGCCCGCCCCAGACGCCGCGATACTGGCCTTGGCCGGCGCGCCCTTCGACGAACAGCGCGGTCATGATGCCGTGGCTCATCGGTATTCCCCATTCGCCCCCGAGCGCCAGAGCGTTTGAACCGCCGATCAGCCGGTGACCGGCATACACTTCAAGATTGTCGAGCGGGTAATAGGCAAGGTTGATCTCGTCGAAGAAGCGGGTTGGCACGCTGAAAGTCTGGATCGCAGCGCCGACTGTGCCGGACTGCGAATTGCCAAATTCAACGCCAGCAACGCCTTCCGCCGTAAAGCGTCCCGCATACCACGCGCCTTCCGGACCAAGGTGGCCGGCACGCACGCCGCCGAATTGGTTCCAGTCGACGAAATCACCATACGCACCGATCAGGCCCTTTGCCGGATCGCGCCAGAATAAATGCCCGGCCGCGGAGCCCAGGAAGCGATTGTCGAAATCGGCTGACGAGGCATCGACTTGCAAGCCGAATTCGCAACCAAGCGGTAGCGACAGGCTGCCCTCTGCGCCGCCATAAGATTGGCCGCCGAAGGATCCGCCGAAGCCGCCGACCTTGCCGTTGATGCCGTCGACTGCCTGCGTGCAACCCTGTGCCGGCGCTTTGGTTAGAAGCGGCGGATCGGCAGCAAACGAGACGTTGGGCGCGCCACAAAGCGCCGCCGCAGCCAGCAAAATCGCCGCACGAAATTGCAACCGTGCCCCCCCAATTCACACCAGTATGCGATAAATTACGTCGGAGTAAAACCCAGTCGAAACGCCGCTTCAGGGGTGCCCACAGAATATTGGGGTCGTCGCAACCGGCGGCGACCGGTGTATGGGACCGCCCGGCGCAGCAGCAACGGCGCGGATGCAGCGGCTAACCGACTTGCCGCTTAAGGAAGCTCAAGCTCCTCTCGTTGAAGCCGGCGACGTCTTCGTAAATTGGCGCGTGCGCGCAGTTCTCGAACACGAAAACCTCGCTGCCCTTGATGCCGTTCCGCATCGCATCGGAAAAACGCGTTGAGCACACCAGATCGTGGCGGCCGAAGGTGATTTGCGTCGGCGCCTTGATGCGGCCAAGCTGGCTTAAGGCATCATGCGCGATCACCGCGCTTGACTGGCTGATGAACGCCTCCAGCGGCTGCTTTGGCCGGCTGCGCACGAAGGCGGCAAGCTGGTCGATGTAATCCGGTTTTGCCGCGTAAAGCTCGGGCGTGAAACACCACGGGAAAATACCCTGGATGATCATTTCGGTAACGCTGTCGAGCCCCTTGGCAATGGTCCGCCAGCCCTCGAGCACCACCTTGAGGAAAGGGTCGGACTTGGTCCAGCCGCTATGGAGCGACAACGACTTCACGCGCTGCGGATATTTGCCGGCAAGCCACATGCCGGTCGCGGCACCGAGCGAAAGGCCGGAGACATGCGCGCGCTCGATGCCAATGGCCTGCATGAAGGCGGCGACATCGTCGGCGAACAATTCCATCGAATAAGCGCCGGCCGGCTTGTCACTTTCACCGGCACCGCGCGGATCGACCGAGATGCAGGTGAAGTGCTTGGCATAATCGGCGACCTGAAACGCGTAACAGGCATTGTCCGCGGCAAGATAGGGAATAAGCAACAGCGGTTCGCCAGAGCCTTGTTGCTCAAAATTGAGCGTGATGCCGTTCGCCTTGATCTTCGGCATGTGAGCATCCCGAGCTTCTGCACCGTGTTCGCAAAACGCTGGTCGCCAAGCCTATCGTCTGCAACCGGAGGGGGTCAATGCGGCGCCGGCCGCTCGATTACTCCGCGATGCCTTCCACATGCTGCGTCTCGTTGAGCCGCTGCACGGTGAGGAGCCTTCGACATGTCCATGGCGAACCAGCAAAATCTTCGTCATGCTAAACCCGCCGCAGCGGCATCGACCAGGCAAGCCACGCGCCGATGCCGGTGAACATCGCAATCGTCAGGAACGCGGCGCGGAATCCTTCGCCGATTTCGCCTTGGACGGCGATTTGCCGGGCCGGCGTCAGCGTCGCAATCGCGTCGGGACCGCGGTCGATCATAACGGCGAAGAGCCTTGCCGTTTCGCGATCGGTTGCGGCCAGCACGGAGAACAGAACCGCGGCAACCGCGGCGGTACCTACAGCGGCGCCGACCGAACGGGAAAACTGCACCATGGCCGCGCCGGTCCCCAACATGCGTTGTCCGGCAATCGCCTGCACTGTCACCTGCACCACGCCCATCACGGTGCCCATGAACACGGCGATGCCGCCGAATACCCACGGCAAAGCGCGCAGGCTCAGATGCGGGACCCAAAACGCCAAGCCGAGCAAACTCGTCGTCACCGCCAGATAACCAAAGGCGGGAAACGTGGCGGTGCGCCCGGTGCGGGTCACCAACTGCCCGGTCACCAGCGAACCGATACCGATGCCGAACATCAGCGGCAGCAACACGAGGCCGGTTTCCGCGGGCGTCGTGCCGTGCACGGCGCGCAGGTAGATCGGCAGAAAGGTGATGAGCGAAACCAGCGAGGCGCCGTGGCATGCGGCAAGGCCGTCAGCCCGCCATACCGACGGCTCGCGGAACAACACCGGCGGAATAAGCGGCGAATTCGAATGCTTCTCCTGCCAAATCAGCAGCACGAGCGCCAGAATCCCAAACGCCGCGAGCCCCAATATCGTCGGTAAGGTGCGCGCGTCCAGTCGCTGCGCCTCTTCCAGCGCCAGAATGATCGGACTGACGAACAGCATGAAAAAAAGCAGTCCGAGCGTGTCGAACGACGTGCGCCGCCAGTCGCCGGGACGGGTTCGCAGGCGCGTCACCATAAAGACGGCGGCAAGACCGAGCGGCACGTTGACCCAAAAGATCGAGCGCCAGCCGAAGGCTTGCGTCAGATATCCCCCGGCGACCGGCCCGAAGGTGCTGGACGCAACCGAAATGCCGGCGAGGTAGCCCTGATAGCGTCCGCGCTCGCGCGGCGGAATGGTCTCGCCGACCAGTGCCTGCGACAATGTCATCAGTCCGCCGCCGCCGAAACCTTGCAGCACGCGGGTAGCGGTCAACACCTCGATATTCGGCGCCAGCGCGCACAACACCGATCCGAGCATGAACACGGCGAGTGCGGTCAGCATCATCGGCTTGCGGCCGAAGGAGTCGCCGAGCCGACCATAAACCGGCGCCGCGATGGTGTTGGCGATCAGGTACGACACCACGATCCAGGAGATGCGTTCGATGTCGCCCAGATCCGACGCTATCGAGGGCAGTGCGGTGGCAACGATGGTTTGGTCGGCTACCGCCATAAACATCGGCAGCATGATTGAGGGAAAGATGCGCCAGAACAGTGAATGCGGCGACGGCTTCGCGGCCTCCGCCGGCGGCGCCGGAGGTGCGGAAAATGCTTTGGCTTCGGCGCGGGTGATGTTTTCGTTCATTCAATCGTCGGGTCGGCAAAACGCAGTCGGTCAATAACCGGAGTCAATGCGTTCATGGCGCGTAATAACCACCGTTGTCGCAAACGCCGGGCGCAGTTTTACCGTTCCACGCCTTCAATGGCGCCGGCGAACGCTTATACTAGGTTTGGTTGAGGGTGGCGTCGCCCGAATTTGGGTAGGCGCGCGGGCTTTCTCGGCAGAGCAGAACGGAGCCACGCACATGCCTCACAACCGATCACGCAACGATACGCATCATACGGAGGGAACTCGCCGCAATTCGCGCTCCGGATTTGGCGACGACAATCTGTCCGGGCCATTCGGACACGATATGCTCGCGGCAGCCGACGCGATCCGGTCGCCGATCAGCGATCTCCGCAGCACCGGGGTCAGAGCCGGGTTACAGATGCAGACCGAAATGCTCGGCGCATTTGAGGAAATCGGCCGCGATTGGATGTCGTGCGCCGCCTCGCAGGCGGAGCTGGCATTTGAGCTTCCGAGCCGGCTTACCGAGGTCAGAACGGTTCCCGATGCGATCGATGCCTATCAGGCTTGGCTCGGCGAATGGCTTGCGTTGCGCGGCGAAGCTAGCCGTCGCCTGATCCTCGACGGTCAGAAATTTGTAAATCCCGGCGTTCGCTACGTGACCCGCGTCGTGCCGGCGATGCCGGCCTAGCCTGGTTTTGCCGGCCCGATTCGTCGGCGGAGCGGTAGTTTGCAGCCCGGTTCGACGGAGTTTGGCTTCATCGAACACCGGCCGCCCCGAAAGGCGGCCGGCTTTACCCAGCGCGCCAATTCTAGCCGAGGAATCCGACCCGCTCCCGCTCGCGCGCCTCAGCTTCGGTTTTCGGTTGTGCCGGCAATTGCAGCACGGTCACCGTTTGGCCTTCGCAGAGAAGCGTCAGCAGGACGGTGCGCCCGTCGGGAAACTCGAGCGCGTCGTGATGGGCGGCCAGCTTCTCCTTGTTGACCTGGCGGAAGATGGCGGTCTGGCAGTTGATCGTCTTGGTCTTCCAGCCCAGCAGGCCGGCCGGCAAGCAGGCGACGTCGCCGGCAAATGCCAACTCCGTACCGGGCATTATACACACCGCCATGCCGAGATCGTTGGAAGCGGCGAAGCCGCGCGTTCCGGTGCCGAAGTCTCGCGTTACCAGCTTGTCGCCGACTTTCGCGGGCCGCGAGCGCACACTTTGTAGGCTAAAGTCACACATGGGGCGACTCCTTATTTTCCCGGCGCGTCGTCCGGGCTCTTGCACACCCCCCGCTTACCCTCAGGCATTGAATTTCCAGGCACAACGGTGCCGCACATCGGGCAAAGAGAAATTCGACCAGGAGCTGTCGCAACCAGGCTTTGGCCTCGCCTTGTGGCGGTGCGCTGTGTCGCCCGCTTTGCCGCATTCAATGCCGCTGCCATCCCAACGCGTTAGGTTGGCGAACGTTCGGCCGCACGGTGGTTTTTTGTCGGCACGCGCCGGATGAGGGCCTAGCCGTTATTTGCGGCGCCTAATGGCCGAGCGCCGCTTCGCCGCCGCCGCTATCGATCCGCCGGACCAGCAGGAGTATCACCGGCACCAGCGCTGCCGCGACCACCGCCCAGGTAAAGAAAATATCGATGTAACCCATCAGCGCGGCCTGATTGGCCACAGTCTGGCCGATAACACCGAGCGCGCGGTCTCGCGCGGCGTCGGTCGAACCGAACTGGCTGAAATATTGCATCAAGTTGTGCAATGCCGACTGGTACTGCGGCGACGACGGATTGATATGTTCGACCAGCCGCGCCTGGTGGAATTGGGAGCGCTGCGCCAGCTCGGTGTTGGCGAGCGACACGCCGATACTGCCGCCGAGATTGCGCGCGACATTGACCAGCGCCGAAGCTTCGCCGGTTTTTTGCGGCGCCAGCCCGGCATAGGCGACCGAATTGATCGGGATGAACATGAACGGCAAGCCGACGGTCTGGAAGATGCGGATCGTCGCGAAATAGCCAAAGCTCGCGTCCGGCGTCAGCGACGTCGATGCCCACATCGCCAGAGCGATGATCGAAAATCCGATAGCCATCCAGTATTT
Source organism: Hyphomicrobiales bacterium (assembly GCA_019075925.1). Lineage (GTDB taxonomy): Bacteria > Pseudomonadota > Alphaproteobacteria > Rhizobiales > Xanthobacteraceae > BOG-931. Next base: position 7,456 of record JAGXAC010000092.1, read on the forward strand.
CGGCTGCATGCGCGGGATGATCTGTCCGGCGAGCGGCATCATCAGCAACATGGCGATCCCGCCCGGCATCATCGCCAAACCCGACAACATCGCCGTATAGGGGAAGTTCGTCTGCATCAATTGCGGCGTGATCTGGTTGGAGCCGAACAGCACGGCGCCTACCGCCAGCATGGCGATGAACGCCATGCCGAACTGGCGCTGGAACAGCAGCCGCAGATCGACCACCGGGTTCCTATGGGTCAACTCCCACGGAATGAAGAACAACAGAGAGCAACCGGAAATCAGCGCGCAAACGATAATGAAGGTCGACCGCCACCAGTCGTCGATTTGACCGCGGTCGAGCACGAGTTCAAGGGCGCCGAAAATAAGTGCGATCAGCACAATTCCGATCCAGTCGACTTTAAGCCCGCCCGCCAGCCGCGCACGGCGCTCCTGCTCGAGCACTTCCGGCTCGTCGACCAGCCAATGGACGAGAAACAGCGAAAGAATGCCGAACGGCACGTTGATGAAGAAAATCCAGTGCCAGGAATAGTTGTCGGTAATCCAGCCGCCGATGGTCGGTCCCACGGTCGGGGCGACGATCACCGCGATGCCGTAGATCGCAAACGCCTGCGGGCGCTGGCGCGGCGAGAAGGTATCGGCCAGCATCGCTTGTTCGCTGGTCGGCATGCCGCCACCGCCGAGGCCTTGCAGGATCCGGAACACGATCAGCGCGCCGAGGCTCGAAGCGAGCCCGCACAACAGCGACGCCACCGTGAACAGGGCGACGCAAATCATGTAGAATCGCTTGCGGCCGACCACGTTGGACAGCCAGCCGCTCACCGGCAGCACGACCGCGTTGGCGATCAGATAGGTGGTGACGATCCAGGTGCTTTCGTCGACGCTGACCGCGAGGCTGCCCGCAATATAGCGCAGCGCGACGTTGGCGATGGCGGTGTCGAGCACGACCATGAAGGTGGCGATCGAGACGACGATAGCGATCAGCCACGGGCTGCGGTCGCCGGCGGCGGAACGGCTCATGCGGCCGGGAGCGGGCCGCTTGTCGGTCATTTTGTCCGCACCGTCGGCACGACCGACATGCCCGGCCCGAGCAAGACGTCGGGCGGCTTGTCGAACACGATCTTGACCGGCACGCGCTGCACGATCTTCACGTAATTGCCGGTCGCATTCTCCGCCGGCAATAAGCTGAAGGCGGTGCCGCTGCCGGCCTGGACGCTGTCAACGTGCCCCTTGAACTTTTTCTTCGGATAGGCGTCGATTTCGATGTCGACGGGATTGCCGGGCCGTACTGCCCGCAGTTGGGTTTCCTTGAAATTCGCGGTGATCCAGACGTTGCGCGGCACGAACATCATCATTGTCTGGCCGACCGCGGCGTAGTTGCCTTTGGCCGCGGTGAGCCGCGTTACGCGGCCGGCTTCAGGTGCGGTAATGGCGGTGCGGGACAAATTCGCTTCCGCGATCTCCAGTTGCGCCGCGGCTTGATCTTTTTGCGCTTGCAGCACCGGCAGTTGCTTCGCCGTCGCGATGACATTGGCTTGCGCCGCCGAGTAATTGGCCTGCGCCTGGCGAAGGCCGGACACGTATTGCTGCGACTGTTCTACGGTCACTGCACCTTTTTGCACGAGGCCGGTGTAGCGCTCCTCCTGCTGGCGCGCGAAGGACAGGTTGGCCTGTGACTCCGCAGCCTGCTTGTCGGCTTGTTCGATGCGGGCTTTTTGCGCGCCGATCTGTGCTTCGATATTGGCGATGTTGGCCTTGGCCTGATCGACTTGCGCCTTGTAATCGCGGGCATCAACGCGCATGAGCAGCGTGCCTGCCTCGACCAGCTGATTGTCGGTGACCGGCACGTCGACGATCGCGCCGCCGACCTGCGAGCTGATCGACACGGTGCGGGCGTCGATAAACGCGTCGTCGGTCGATTCATAACCGCTGGTATTGATCCACCACACGACGATCGCTGTGATTATGGCGATGACCAGCGCAGTGATGACGAGAACGGCGCGCCGGCGGCGCGTCAGCCAGTCGGCCCAAGCTTGCGGCTCGCGAGGTGGCGCGATCGCCGGCCTTGTCTCGCCGCCGGGCATCGCCTCGCGGCGACGTTCGCTGTCAGTGCGCTGATCCATGATCGGGATAAAACGTCCGGCGCGCTCATGGGTTTCCGCAAGCTCCGCGCTCGCGGAGGGTTCTCAAGCGGGCGAATCCCGGGGCATGTTTAGCCGTTTACGGTGGCGGAAACCAGTCTACGAAGGTGCTGCCGGGCGCGCGGCGGTGCTGAATTTTTTGTAAAACTCATCGAGTTCGCCGGCATTGATGTCGCTGACCGCCCAGAAATCGAGCCCATCTTCGGTCCACCGGCGGACGTTGAAGCCGTGCCAGATTTCGCTCCCGGCGCCGGCCCGCTTGCCGCCGGGACGGCGCGCGACGAACAGATTGATCACATGATGGCGGCGCCGGTAGACCAGCGCCGCGACGGTTTCGCCATTGATCGTGTCAAGCCGGCCGCCGATCAGCGTGAACCCTTCCGCGGTCAGATCGATCACCGGCGGCGCAACGTCGAGCTTGCCATTGAACCACGGCTTGACCGTGTGCCGATCGCTGGTTTCGACGTCGGTCAGATGGCCCGGCTGTAGCGATCGTAGATGCGCCGATACCACTTCGCTCGCGATCTTTTGATCGCGATCGTCGCGCACGACGGCGACCAGGAGCGTGGCGGCGACCGCGGCGGAAAGTGCGGTGCCGGCCGCGAAGCCGCCGGCGAAGACTCGCCGATTTATTCTCCACGGTCCGGCCGGCCTGGCGTTCACGGCCGGCATACGCGCGGACGCGATGGAAATCGCCGGTAGCGTCCGCTCGATGCGCTCGCGTAGCGCCGCAGGCGCTTTTTCCATCAGGCCGGCGCCGGCCATTGCGCTGCGCATTGCCTGCAGTGAGGCAAGCTTGCCGGTGCAATCGCGGCACGAGGCCACATGCGCCTCGACGTCGCGTGCATGCCCGGCATCGAGTTCGCCATCGACCAGCGCATTGATCAGCACATCGGCTTCGGAACAATTCATGACTTCAGCCCTTGTTCGGCAATCCATGCCGCGCGCAGCATCGCGCGGGCGCGCGCCAGCCGCGACATCACCGTGCCGACCGGCAGGCCCGCGACCTCGGCAATCTGGCGATACGAAAGATCGTTGATGTCGCGCAGCACGACCGCTTCGCGAAATTGCGGCGGCAGCGCGGCGACCAGCCGGCGGATCGCCGCGGCATCGTGCCGGCGCAGCAACTCCGCTTCGGCGGAGGGTTGCGCCTCCTGCCACGCCGGCGGCTCGACCGGCGCGTTGTCATTGCACTCCGCCGCCGGCCGCTCCGACCGGCGTGTGAATTCGCTCTTGCAAACATTGCGCAGGATGGCCAGCAGCCACGGCCTCATCGCCGGGCCGCGATAGCTGTCGAAATGGCGCAGCGCACGCAGATAACATTCCTGCACCGCATCCTCGGCGTCCGCCTGATCGCGCATCAGATAGCGGGCCAGCGTGTACACGTCGTCCAGATGCGGCAGCGCGGCGTCGCGAAAACGCCGCGCCCTCTCGGAATCGTCGTCAGCTGACATTAAATCCTGCCCGGCTCGCCCCGATGCCGCCGAAAGTTGTTGCGCCCGATCGAGCATCAATGTGCGTCGCCGCCGCCCGCGCTTTCTACCACGACGGTGCCGACCATGTGGGGATGGAGCGAACAAAAATATTCATAAGTTCCAGGTGTGGTGAACGTAAATGAGTAGCTGTCGTCGGTATCCAGCGCTTTCGATCGGAAAGCGTGGCCGGTCGCGACGACCGTGTGCGGAATATCGTCTCTATTGGTCCAGGTGACGGTGCTGCCCGCCTTCACGGTGACGTGTTCCGGGTTGAAGGTGAAATTGTCGATGCTGACCGCAACGGCACTTTGCGCGCGTGCGGTACACAAGGCGGCCGACAAGACACCGACGGTGAGTACACCGAGTAGCGCGGCGGTCAGGACGTTTCGGACGGAAGCTTGCATGGATGCCACGCTGCTCAATTTTGCAAAGCGGTGTCGATGATCGCGAGCCTGGACTCGCCGCGCTTGAAGTTGATGCTCGTAGTGCCGAGCATGGTGCGCAGCTTGCCGTCGGCGACTTTCATCGGTCCGGGCGAAGGTGCGGTGCCGGGTGCGGGCTGCGGAAATGCGGTCGAGCGTGCGGTGTGAAAGGTGACGTTGCCTTCCACTTTCTGCATGATCTGATGGATGTGGCCGTTGAGGACCGTCACCGAGCCGAAGCGCTTGAGATAAGCAAGCGCGCGGGCGCCGTCCTCCGTGCCCCAGCCCCATTCCGGATAAAGGCTCCACAGCGGCATGTGGGCGAACACAACGATCGGCGTCGAGGCCGAACGGCCTTTGACGTCGTCTTCCAGCCATTCGAGTTGCGCGGCGCCGAGATTGCCGAGCCCGCCGGCTTTAAGGTCGATGACGTTGACCAGGCCGATGAAATGCACGCCGTTGGCGTCGAAGCTGTACCAGCCGGCGCCTTTGCTGCCGCGGCCGTAGCGTTCGCGGTAGAGCTTTTGCTGCTCGTCGAGGAAGTCGTGTTCGCCGGGAACGTAATGCACGTCGAGCCGGGTTTGCGAAATGATGCGGTCGGCATCGTCGAATTGCGACGGTGTCGACAAATGGCTGATGTCGCCGGTGTGAATCATGAACGCCGGCTTGACCGGCAGCGCATTGATGCGGCCGATCGCTTCTTCCAGCGTTCCGAGCGCATTCGGATTTGCGGGCTTATCGAAGCCGACATGACTATCGCTGATTTGCAGGAAAGTGAGGCCGGGCCGTTCCTGGGCGACCGCTTCGTCGATGATGCCGAGCGAGCGCGGGACGCCGCCGGCGATGCTCCACAACACGCCGGTTCCGGTCCAGCTCATGCATTCCAGGACTCTGCGGCGGCTGATGCCGTCGCCGCTGTCGTTGTTCAACGCCATTGCTCTCTCCTCAAAACGGATGCTCTGCAGTCCAGATCGGACAGGCGACGATTTATTCCGGCGCCGCCAAAAAAATTTTCGGCGCCCGGCGACGCGGCCACGCGCTGCGACTGCCGGGGCCGCGGTAGACCGGCCCGGTCAGCCGCCGGCGGTGCCGTGAAAATCCGGCGATCCCTCCGGCCAGGTGGGAAAACTGTGGAATTCCGTGTCCGCCTTCGGCGCCACCGGGGCGGGGTTATGGATCGCCTTGCGGTCCGGCATTTTTTCGCAGGCCCCGGCCGGCGCCATCGACATTGCGGATAACGACAGCAATGCTCCGCCGATCGCGGCCGCGAGGCCGCGCTGAACTTTCGACATCGGTTTCTCCTGTTGCCGCCGCCGCCATACGCGGCAGCTTGCGGACAAGACTTAAGCGGCGCGCTTTTTATTCCCGCGCTCTCACGCAAATTTTCTCAGGCAGCAGGGCGTTGGTTAACGGACGAGCGCCGCCGCGGTTTGGGACGGCCGGGCAGGGTCGCGTTGACCGGCCGCGCACGGGCGGCGCAGAACTGGTCGACCGCCGCGGTGACCGCTTCGGCCACCAGCGCCCGGCGCTCGGGCGTCGCCAAGACAAGTTCATCGTGCCGATTCACAATGGAGCCGGCTTCCAGCAAGACGGCCGGCATCCGGGTCTCGCGCAACACGACCAATTGATCGAAGCGATAGACGCCGGCCTTGGTATCGACCAGCAAGCGACGATGCCGGCCCATCAGCGGTAGCGTGTAATGCGGCGTGTAATGGAGCCCGCGGGCCTGCAACGCCATGCCGAGAAGATGACCGAATGCAAGGCTGCCTTTGTAATCGCCGTTGTCCAGCGACACAAAAATCGAATAACCGCTGAAGCGGTCGCTGAACTGGTGCTTCTGTCCTTCGTATTCCCAGGTTTCGATCAGATTGTTCGGCACCGAGTCGTGATGGATGGCGATAAACAGATCGGCGTGCCTGGCG
>JAGXAC010000093.1 GCA_019075925.1 Hyphomicrobiales bacterium
TGCAACAATATGGTTCACATTACGCCTTGGGCGGTCACCCGAGGCCTGATGGCGGGTGCGGCGCGTATCCTGCCTGCCCGCGACACTCTTTATCTTTATGGACCTTATAAAATCGGCGGCCGGCACACCGCGCCCAGCAACGAGGAATTCGACGCCTCGCTGCGTGCGATAAATCCGGAATGGGGCGTGCGCGAACTCGCCGACGTGGAAGGTTTGGCCGCTCGTCACGGTTTTACGCTCGCCCAGACAAGGGCCATGCCGGCCAACAATATGAGCATCCTGTTCCGCCGAAACGCGTAGACGCACTACGCGGCCGAGATCAGGCCACCTCCGGCGGCGATCAGGCCGAGATGATAATCGGCATCGCCAAACATGGTGTCGATCATGGTGACGCGCTTGAAATAATGTCCGACCTTGGCCTCCATGGTCATGCCGATGCCGCCGTGGATCTGAATGGCGGCCTGCCCGATACTCCTGCCCGAGCGGCCGATCTGCACTTTCGCTGCCGAAATCGCCTGCCGCCGCTCGCGCGCGTCGTCGGTCGCCGCCATCATGGTCGCCAGCATCGCCATGCTGCGCGCCTGTTCGAGCGCCACCACCATTTCGGCTGCGCGATGCTGCAACGCCTGGAAACTGCCGATGGTGAGGCCGAACTGCTTGCGCGTTTTCATGTAGTCGACGGTGGTTTCCTGCATCGCCGCCATGGCGCCGACGGCTTCGGCACATAAAGCCGCCATCGCCTGATCGGCGACGCGTTCGATCAGCGGATAGGCGTTGCCGGGTTCGCCGATCGCGGCGCCGGCTTCGACCCGCACGCCGCTCAGTTGAATTTCCGCCGCGCGCTGGCCGTCGACCGTGCCATAGCCGCGAATTGTGACACCCGCTGCGCCGGCATCGACCACGAACAAGCCGAGCCCGACTTGGTCGTTGTGCTGGCCGGACAGCCGTGCTGAGACGATGAATTTCTTCGCACTGTCGCCTTGCAGGACCAGGCTTTTAGCTCCGTCGAGAACAAAACCCGCCCCATCGCGACGCGCGGTCGCGACCACCTCGGCGAGGTCGTAGCGCGCCTGGCGCTCGGTATGCGCAAAGCCGACCGTCAACGCGCCGCCGGCAATTTTCGGCAGTATCTCGGCTTGCAGCTTTTTGTCGCCGCCGAGCTGCAACAGTCCGCCGGCCAGCACCACGGTAGCGAGATACGGCTCAAGCGCGAGTGCGCGGCCGATCTGTTCCATTACGATCATGGTTTCGACGGCCCCCCCGCCGATGCCGCCATGCTGTTCGGCAAACGGCAGACCGAGCAAGCCAAGCTCGGCGTATTGCCGCCAGACTTCGCGGCTCCAGCCGCCGGGTTCCTGCGTGTAGCGTTTGCGCGCGTCGAACGGATAGCGGTCGGCAAACAGCCGCTCGACACTATGCTGCAACAGCCGCTGTTCGTCGTTCAGCGCGAAATCCATGTCAGCGTCTCTCTCTCGTCATTGCGAGCCAACGGGTCCGGCCCGATGACATGCTCCGCGAAGCAATCTAGCTTCGACGATCAAGGATGGATTGCGTCGTCGCGTCTCTCCTCGCAATGACCTGAACCATCACAACCCCAATATCGCTTTGCAAATGATGTTCTTTTGAATCTCGTTGGAGCCGCCATAGATCGTGGTCTTGCGATAGTTGAAATATTGCGGCGCAAGCGGACCGGCCCATTCCGGCCCCACCGGCGGCTCGTTCCAGCGATCGCTCTCGTTGTGTGGTGTTTGATCGGGCAGGGCATATGGACCGACCACTTCGAGCAAAAGCTCTGTGATCAATTGCTGGATTTCCGATCCCTTGATCTTCAGGATTGACGACGCCGGATCGGGCTTGTTGCTGCGGGCGCGGGCGGCGACAACGCGCAACTCGGTCATCTCAAGCGCCTTGAGTTCGACCTCGGCAGCGGCGATTTTGGCACGAAAGCGCTCGTCGGCAATCAACGGCTTGCCGCCCGCCTGCTCGAGGGCAGCGAGTTCTTTCAGCCTGCGGATGCGCGCTTTGGAAGCACCGACGCGGGCAATGCCGGTGCGTTCGTTGCCCAGCAGGAATTTGGCGTAGTTCCAGCCTTTATTCTCCTCGCCGACCAGGTTTTCCGCCGGCACTTTGACGTCATCGAAGAACACCTCGTTGACTTCGTGGCCCCCGTCGATGGTTTGAATCGGCCGCACCGTGATGCCGGGCGACTTCATGTCGATCAGCAGGAACGAAATGCCTTCCTGCTTCTTGGCGGCGCTGTCGGTACGCACGAGGCAGAAAATCCAGTCGGCGAATTGCGCCAAGGTGGTCCAGGTCTTCTGGCCGTTGACAATGTAATGGCCATTGGCGCGTTTGGCTGAGGTCTTCAACGAAGCGAGGTCGGAACCTGCGCCCGGCTCGGAGAACCCTTGGCACCACCAGTCATCGAGATTGGCGATGCGCGGCAGAAAACGCTTCTTCTGCGCCTCGTTGCCGAAGGCGATCAGCACCGGACCGAGCATGTTGGTGCCGAACGGCAGCGGTTCCGGCGCCGGCGCCTGCTGCATCTCATCGCGGAACAGATACATCTGCACCGCGCTCCAGCCGGTGCCGCCCCATTCCTTCGGCCAGTGCGGAACCGCCCAGCCGCGGGCGTTGAGAATGCGCTGCCAGGTCACCAGATCGTCTTTGCCGAGGCGGTGGCCCTCGATGAGTTTGGTGCGGATCGTCGCCGGCAGCTTTTCCTTCATGAAAAGACGGACTTCGTCGCGGAACGCGGTTTCTTCCGGCGTGAAGCGAAGATCCATTTTGTTCCTCCTCCCACGCGTTTTCGCAAACGTGGGATCAATCGAGCTTCCCCGTTGCCGCGGGAATGAGCGGCGGCAACGCTAATTGATCTCAAACAGGCCGGCGGCGCCCATGCCGCCGCCGATGCACATCGTGACAACCGCAAGCTTGGCGCCGCGCCGTTTGCCCTCGATCAACGCGTGGCCGGTCATCCGCGCACCGCTCATGCCATAGGGATGGCCGATCGAGATGGCGCCGCCATCGACATTGAGCCGGTCTTGTGGAATGCCGAGCCGGTCGCGGCAGTACAGCACCTGGCTGGCGAAAGCTTCGTTGAGCTCCCACAAATCGATGTCGGCGACCTTCAATCCGTGCCGGGATAGCAGTTTCGGCACCGCATAGACCGGGCCGATGCCCATTTCGTCCGGCTCGCAGCCGGCGACGGCAAAGCCGCGGAAAGTCCCCAGCGCCTTGAAGCCGCGCTTCTCGGCGACTTTCGCTTCCATGACCACGCAGGCCGAAGCGCCGTCGGAAAGCTGGCTGGCGTTGCCGGCGGTGATGAACTTTCCCTCCCGCACCGGTTTGAGTGCGGCTAATCCTTCGAGTGTGGTGTCCGGGCGATTGCCTTCGTCGCTTTTGAGCGTCACCTGCTCGAAGCTTTCGACATTGGTCTTCTTGTCGACGACTTTTTGGGTCGTCGTCATCGGCACGATCTCGTCGTCGAATTTCCGCGCCTGCTGGCCGGCGGCGGTGCGGCGCTGGCTTTCCAGCGCGTATTCGTCCTGCGCTTCGCGGCCGATTTTGTAGCGCTGGGCGACGATGTCGGCGGTATCGATCATCGGCAAATAGAGATCGGGTTTGTGGTTCACGATCCAGTCGTCGGGGACCGGCGGTACTTTGCCGTCCTGCACCAGACTGATGCTTTCGAGGCCGCCGGCCGCCATGATCGAGGCTTCGCCGGAGATAATGCGTTGCGCGGCAAGCGCGATGGCCTGCAAGCCCGAGCTGCAAAACCGGTTCACGGTCATGCCCGATACGGTGACCGGCAGCCCGGCGCGGATGGCGGCCTGACGTGCAATGTTGCCGCCGGTCGCGCGCTCCGGCAGCGCGCAGCCCAAAATCACATCCTCGACCTCGGCCGGTTCAACGCCCGACCGCTCGACCGCGCGGCCGACGACATGACCGCCCAGATCGGCGCCGTGGGTCATGTTGAAGGCGCCGCGATAGGCCTTGCCGATCGGCGTACGGGCGGTGGAAACGATCACGGCGTCAGGCATCGATTTCTCCCTTGTCCGCAGCGGCTAAGCACGCGCGGCTGTTGGCGCGGATCGTGCCGGCCGCGCCTTCATCTTCAGAAGGATGGATTGCCCGGTCAAGCCCGAGTCATCGTTTCCCGACCACCGAAATATCCGACGGATTGGTATAGGCCGGATGACGCCAGCCATTCTCGTCGTAGTCGGCCATGCATTGCTCGACCAGACCCTGCATCCCTTTCAACGCGCCATTGCCTTGCGCCTGCTGCAACTGGAAGACGCGGATCAGTTCGTGGCTGCCGGAATAGTTCATTTCGTAAAGCTCGTGGCGGGCGCCGAATTCGCTGCCGATGGCGTCCCATAAGAGCTTCATGATCTTGATGCGCTCCTTGTAATCGATGCCGTTGGAACCGCGCACATATTTGGCGAGATATTGATCGACCACCGGGTTCTTGAAATCGAGCGCGCTGGAAGGAAGATAGATCAGTCCCGAGGCCACGACCTTCTCGATGATGTTGCGGATTTGCGGATAAGCCTCGGTCATGAACAGACGATACGACGCCGAGCCGCGCGAGTTCGGCAGCACGGCGCCATTGGACCACGGTTCGGGGTTGTAGGCCATCGCATCGGTGAGCGACCAGAACAGGTTTCGGTAGCCGATCACTTCGCCGATTTGCGCCTGCACGCCGCGGAAAGCCTCGGTGCCGGTGGCGCGAGCGGCCTTGTAGAGAAGTCCGGCAATGAAATCGAGCTTGACCGCCAGCCGCGTGCAGCCCTGCAAGGTGAAGCCCTGAAAAAAGCCGGACTGCGGATAGAAATTCTTCAGCCGCGCCATGTCGCGGTGAATGATCACGTTCTCCCAGGGGATGAACGCGTTGTCGAAAATGAAAATCGAATCGTTCTCGTCGAAGCGCGAGCTCAACGGATAATCGAACGGCGAGCCGGTCGCCGCCGCCGCGATCTCGTATGATGGCCGGCAGACCAACTTGATGCCCGGCGTGTTCATTGACGCGATGAACATCACCATCATCGACGGATCGGTGATTTCCTGGCCCATATTCTGGCCGAGAAAATTATAGTGCGTCAGCACCGAATTGGTGGCGACCACCTTGGCGCCGGAGACGTAGATGCCGGCATCCGTCTCTTTCTGGATGGTGATGTAGACGTCCTTGACCTGCTCGACCGGCTTGTCGCGGTCGATCGGCGGATTGATCAGCGCGTGATTGAAGTAGAGCACCGCCTCTTGGCCGCGCTTGTACCAGGCGCGCGCATTGTCGGCGAACTTGCCGTAAAACTCGGCGTTGGCGCCAAGCGTGTTGAGGAACGCAGCCTTGTAATCGGGGCTGCGGCCGAGCCAGCCGTAGGTCAGCCGCGCCCAAGCGGCGATCGCGTCGCGCTGCGCTACCACGTCGGCGGCCGACCGCGCCGCCTTGAAGAATTTCATGGTGTAGCCGCCCGAGCCGGTGTCGGTCGGCGTCGTCAGCGTGTCCTTGAGTTTCGGGTCGTGCAGCGCGTCGTACAATAGCGCCACCGACGCGGCCGAATTGCGGAATGCCGGGTGTGTGGTGACGTCGTTCACCCGCTCGCCGTAAATGTACACCTCGCGGCCGTCGCGTAACGATTCGAGAAATTCCGCGCCGGTGAACGGCCGCTTCTTGCCCGCAACGAGCGCTTCGGGGCTTTCAGGCATCACTTACTCCCTTGAATTTCCGGTCGGCAACGGCCGCCATTATACCGCAAGCTCGGTCAGCAACGAGCAGCAGCGGCGCAGCGCGGCATTCGCTTTAGCGGTTGCGCAAGACCGCCCACACGGTTAACGCGCCGACCAGTGCGACCGCCAGCGGCGCACCGACCAAACCGGCTTTGGCGTAGGCGATCGCGCCCGCCGCGGCGCCGAAAACAAATCCGACTGCAATGGCGAGAACAACGGCAAGCCGCGCGAGCACCGCAAAGAATTCGCGTTCGTTGTTGCGGTCCGCCGGATCGCGCGAGCGGCGGCGCCAAGCGACGATGAGGGCAGTAGTTTCAACGCCGAGCTGAGTCATATTGCCGGTCATCACGTTGGTCTGCGGGATGCCGCGCATCAGCAGCCGTACGATCACGCTCTGCGCTCCCATGGCCATGGCGCCGAACACGCCGGCGACGATGCCGCGCCAGTCCTCGACGCTGGCCGGCGGGCCAGCGAGCAACATGCCGGCAAATATCGCGAGCAGCAAAGTCTCGAATGCCAGCATCCACGGCAAGGCGTCGCGACCGTGGTCGCGCATCCACCCGATCAGGCCCGCCGTCACCGCGGTCGCTAGCAGAAAGGCGCAGATGGCGGCCGCCTTGCCGGCGATGCCGCTGTCATGCGTGACCAGCTCGGCGCCGGCGGTGACGAAGCTGCCGGTCACCTGCGCAACGAAAAGGCCGAATAGCGCGAGGAACGTAAAAACGTCGACATAGCCCGCGACAAAGGCCAACGCGGCCGGCACCCAGCGCGGCGGCGGCGGATCCTCGCGCCCCTGGGCGAGTTCAGTCATAGTCGGCTCCGCGGCGTACCCCCTCGGCACGGCGACCTTTGCGATAGCTGCTTAGCTGTATTTTGGAGACGCGCCAATGCATATGAGCCAGTTCCATTATTTGCCGCTGGCGCCCGGCTTCTTTTCGATTTTGGTCGGACTGTTCGTCGCTCTTTTTGTCGTCATGCTGGTATTGCGCGCGTTGCGCCGCGCCTACCTGAATCTTGGAATCAGTTCATCTGCCGCCATGTGGCTTCTGATCGGCACGTTGATCGGCAGCTACTTCAACATCCCGATTGCCGTTTTGCCGCATGAGGCGCTGCAATCCGATATGGTCGTCGATTTCTTCGGCATGGAGTATGCCGTACCTCCAACCGAGGGTCTGTCAGGCACGGTGATCGCGGTCAACGTCGGCGGTGCAGTCATCCCGGCGCTGATGTCGCTTTATCTCCTGATCAGCCGCGGCTTGTGGATTACCGGCGCAATCGCCACCGCAGCGGTTGCTCTCGTCTTGCACTGGCTTGCCAATCCAGTGCCGGGGCTGGGCATCGCCGTACCGGTGTTCCTGCCGGCGCTGGCGACCGCGATCGTGGCGCTCCTGTTGTCGCGCGAAAACGCCGCGCCGCTGGCTTACATTGCCGGCAGCATGGGCACGCTGATCGGTGCCGATTTGACCAACCTCGACAAGGTGAGCGGGCTAGGCGCGCCGGTTGCCTCGATCGGCGGCGCCGGTACGTTCGACGGCATTTTTCTGACCGGGATTCTCGCGGTACTGCTTGCTGGGCTTTATCACCGGCAGTCGACGCAGTCGCAGTAGAGATCAAAAGCCGCGCAGCCCCGCAAATACGGCGAACAGCGCGAAGACGAGAAAATCGGAGATCATCGCGATCTGCCCCTCGGCGTTTCGCTGGCGGAATGCGTGGCCGAGGCCGGCTAGTCCGTAATAAAGGCCGGCGACGATCGCCGACGGAACGAGGAACGAAGCGAAAGGCAGCGTCAGCAGGCCGAGCGCGCCCATCGCCAGATTGCCGAAGCCGACTTCGCGCACGACGACGGGATAGGCGGCCGGATCCTTGAGCGCAAAGATATCCTCGGTGGTGAAGCGCGGTCGTGCAGTCTGGCGCGCACCGGCGATGAACAGCCGCACGCCTTTGGCCTTTGGAGCGCTTTGATGGCAGCCGCGCCAGGTTGGTTCGGCTGCTCACCGTTCGCCACGCGTTTATCGTTGCATCTTGTGGAACTTTCGACGGCGATGATAGTTTCTTGCCAGGGGCATTCACCACATCCAGGAGGAATCCATGCACAAGACGTTGCTTGCGCTGGGCTTAGTCGCCGGCCTTGGGCTCGCTTTCGGTCAGACCGCGAGCGCCGCACCGGCGAGCGCATCGGCGCTAAAAGAAGCTGCTGCTGTCAATGCAACGATCCAGAAAGCGCAATACGCCGAGCACCGGACCCGCCACGGCATGGTGAAATGCTATCGCGACTTCGTGGTTGGACCGTATCGCTGCCATTATTATCGCAATCCGGTCTAGGTCTGATCCTCAACCTCGGTTTCCGGCCGGTCGGTACCAAGGGCGCGTTCGGTATGCCATTTGCCGTTCGCGTCCTCATACTCGATCGTTTCAGTTTGCCCCGGGGCCCTCTGCTCGGCGGCGGCGCGGCGAGCGGCCGACAACGCCTGCGCGTGTGAGGCAAAGCTCTCGGAGAACACGCCGTCGACTGTGTAGGCCCAGCCGTCGTCATGGCGGACAACTTTGTACGTAACGTGTGCCATCGGTCAGCTCCTCCGCGGCGACTTTAGCTCATTCGCTCGGACGACGCGAGTTCCCATGAACCGGCGCTTGCCGCGCCGACTACGCGCGCTCGACGCGAGCGGCGTAACAGCCGGGCGCAGCGAAGTGGACATGCAGGTAGACGGCGCGCGGATCGGCAAATTGCCGCGCGATCGCTTGTTCCAGCGCGACGCCTTCGATGACCTCCCAAGCGATCATCATCGCATCGGCATCGAACGCACGCAACGCAAGCGTGCGCGGGCGCAATTGCTCCGGCACGGCGTCGATTGCGTCGAAGGTTTGCTCACCGGCGCGTACGTAGATCGCAAAACGCATGCGATAAGGCGAGGCGACGGCATGGTGTTCATAATTCACCAGGATCAGTTCGTCGCCGGGCTTGGCGTCGGTGAGGCTGATGCGGCAGGGGCGCGGGCCGTCGGCAATCCGCCGCACCGCGCCGCGGTGTTTCAGTTCCTCGTCCGACAGCGCAAACAGCGGCGCGAAATCCTCGGCTGGCAAGCCGCGTATCCGGAAATGCATGATGGTCCTCCTGTTTCAGAGGGAAGATGCACGGCGGCGGCGCTTGATCCCACCCGCTTTCTGTCTACAACCTGGCGGATGGCCGGCTGCGCGTTGGCGCGCGTTGCCGGCGGATTAGTGCATGAGCAATTGCAGTCCGCCGATCACGATTTCGACGACGATCAGCACGACGATAATCAGTTCGAGCCGCGCCGATCGCTCGGTATCGATAATATCGGCAAACGCCTTGGCGGAATCCGAGATCACGGTGAGCTTACGGGTCAGCACGTCCGCGCGCTCCTTCAATTCGTACTCGTCCTCGAGCCGTCCGTAAAAGCGCTCGAGGTCCGGCCGCTCCCACAGCACGTCAGGCTTTTCGGCGACCGCCACCAGACCGGAAATGCGATGCTGCACCAGCAGCGCATTGCCGATGTGCTTGAGGATGGCGCGGCGGCCGCCCGGCGGCCGCCCTTGCTCGGCGAGCACGCGCGCAATCGGCTGGATCACATCGAAAACCGCAGCCACGCTTTTTTCATCGTGTGCCAGGATGACGCTGGTGGCAAGCGCATCCGCGATCAGCAGGATATGGTCGGTGGTCAGCGCCTTTACACAGATAATCCCCGACGGCGCTACCTGGTCTTCCTTGTCGGGCGCGACCTCAATTTGCACGGTCTCTTCTTCGCGGATTCTGAATGGGCTGATGATACGCGCGTCCAGGCGGCCGATAACTTCGTCCTCTTCCAGCGGCGACATGCCGACCATGACCGCAACGCCGTATCGGAACAGCGCTACGACGCCGTTTTCGCCGGCGCGAAACGCCAACGGCACTTTCGACAGAACGTCGCTGCGTTCGAGGCCGGCGGTTTCGATCCGCTCGCCAAGCAATAGCGCCCGCATCGTCGTGCGACGCGTGGGCATCTCCGCCAGGTTACTCATGGGACTCTCGGTTTTTGCAGCCCCTGCCGGACATAGCGGGCAGCGTCAAGTTAGCATGGGCTACCGGCAAGCAACGAGGGTGCAGCTTGGCTTTAGGTCGGCAAAAAACTACGTTGTCCCGGAACGAGAGAGAAGACGCATGGCCCGCCGCCCGCCCGATACTCGCAGCGCCGCCGAAAAGGCGTTTAAGGCCGTCACCACCAAGCCGGTCGAAGGACCGCCGAAACCGCAGTCGCTGCCCGGCCTGCGGGAGATGGTGTCGTTGCGCATCGATCGCGACGTGCTCGATTTTTTTCAAGAGGACGGCCCGGGCTGGCAGGACCGCATCAACGAAGCATTGCGCAAGGCAGCGGGGAAATCCTGATGGTAAGCGATACGCCGCGTTATCAATGGGACCACATCCATCTGCGCAGCCCCGATCCGGACGCAACCGCGGCATGGTTCGAACAGATGCTCGGGGCGGAAGTGATCCGCTCCACGCAGCAAGGCAAACCGCGCATCGACCTCAGGCTCGGCGGCGCCGATATCTTCATTCTGGCCGTCGGCCCCAACGACAAGGTCAATCCCGCGCCGGTGACGCCGCATCAGGGGCTCGACCATTTCGGGCTGGCGGTCGGCAATATCGACGCGGTGGCGGCTTCGCTCAAAGCCATGGGCGTCGAATTCACCCGCGAGCCGACCACCATCCGGCCGGGCGTGCGGGTCTGTTTTCTGCGCGGCCCGCAGGGTATCTCGATCGAACTGCTCGACCGCGACCCGAAATATGTATGAGGAGCCGTCGCTGACCGCTCGTTCCCCGGCCGGCGGGGGCGGATGCCGGGTTCTCCGTGCAGCGCGCCGCCGGCTTTGATACCTTCTATTTACGGGAACCGGGCTATCTCAATTTCGCCAGATACTGCACGTTGAATCGGTACCGGCGGACGACTGGGCTTTCCGAGGATGGCTGTGGCGAACGGGACGACTTTTTTTTCGCGCTTCACCATGAAGTTTGTCGAGGTGATCGGCGCCGGCATCGCTACCGCGGTCACCGGCTATTTGATCGCCCATCTCGGGGGCTTTTGGTCGACGCCCGGCGCCCCGGCCGCCGTTCCGGCCAGCGTGGAAATGACCCCGGCCCAGGCGGTCACCACCATGCCGAAGGGCGCCCGCGTGAGCCCGCCGCCGCTGTCGGCCGCCGTGGACGTCGCATTGCCCGCCCCCAAACCCGACAAGCCTTCGGAAAAGCCATCGGCCAAGCCGGGTACAATGGCTGAAAAAGAGCCGGCCGCAGCCGCCGCACCACCGGCGCGTGCGGCAACGCCGGCGCGCAAATGGAGCGCCGGCGAACCGAAGCTTCACGAGTCAAAAGCCAGCGAGACGAAGCTGCGCGAGCGTGACGACACCGCTTCGGTCGCAGAGCAGGTGCGCGCCGCTTTGGCCAAGGTCGACGCCAGCCGCCGGCCGCTGCCCGAGCCCGCCGCGCCGGTCGAGAGGCCGGCCGTCATGCCCGGCGTCGCCGTCGCGCCGCCGTCTGCTGCCGCACCGATTGCACCCAGCGTTGCGGCCATTCCGCCTGCGCCTGCGCCCGGCGCTGTTGCCACCGCGCCGCCGGCCGTGGCCGTCTCGCCACCCGCTGCCGTCGCCCCGCCGCTCGTCGGCACGGTCGAGATCAAGTCGGAACCGGTGGCGACCATCGATGCGATGCCGCCGGCCACAGCCGCTCAGCCGGACGACGGCAAGAGCAAGGACCGCGGCTTCCTCGCCACGATCGAGCACATTCCGGATATGCTGCGCCCGACGGCCGGGGCGACCACGGCCGAGCCGCCGCGGCCGCCGATGCCCGTCGGCGATAGTCAGTAATGGTTTAATCGTCATTGCCGGACTTGATCCAACCGTCCACGCAGCAGCGACGAATCACGAAGGGACGGTGCGGAGATCTATTTCCGTTCCTTCAGCATCGCATCGCGCTGTTTGGTCAGCCGGTCGAGCTCGGCCTGCTGCTCGGCCAGCCGGTCGGCGTTGCGTTCCTCATCCCCGGCGCCGGATTGGGCGGCGGACTGCTCGATCAACTGCCGGATGTTGTCGCGTACAATCGCGATGCGATCTTCGAGCTGATCGAGCGAAAGCGAGCTGCCGTTGCTCATGACTCTGTCCGGTCCGTCATTTCCAGCCGGCCTCCTTGTCGCAGGCTTTGCGTTCGGCGACGTGGGTCTTTTCCCATTGGGTGATCGACTGCGTTTCGTTCTCGCTCATCTTGTTGTTCATGCAGGTGCAGTATTTCAGCACGACGTCGGCGGCGGCATCGCCCTTGTTGTCCTTGACGCATTGATTGATCCATTTGACGTCATCGGTCGTGGCGGCGCGGGCGTTCCCCGCCGCCAATGCAAAAGCGGCTGCAACCAGCAGCATCGTAACCGGCTTCATGAGTCTCCCCCTAGGTTGCCGTTCGGCTGAACGGGCCGCATTACTGTGGTCGATGCGGCTTCGCGTGACAAGCCGGACCGGCGCCCGCGGCGCGCCGTCCGCGGCGGTCTTGCGTCGGCCGTTTAACGCAGAATTTACGCTTGTCCGCCCGCCGCAGGACTGCCGCAAGACTTAAGCCGGCATTTCAGGCAAGATCGGCACGCGGGACGGCGACCACGGGAGGCTTGCGCATGTGCCGGCAATGCAACGACGTGACTATGAAGCACGAGCCCGGCTTCGGCCGGCGGCACTTCCTCGCCGCCGCCGGCGCGGCAGCCATTGCCGGCTGGTCCGGCCGCGCTTCGGCGAAAGAGAAGGCGCCGCCCAAGCCGCAGAACGTGCTGTCCCCCGACGCAGCCCTCGAGCGGCTGATGGAGGGCAACGCGCGTTACGTGCAAGGCGTGTCCCGGCGCCACGATTTCAAGCACGAGCGCGAGCCGCTGACTCGCGGCCAGAATCCGTTCGCCGGCATCCTCTCGTGCGCGGATTCGCGCATCGCGCCGGAATTTTGCTTCGATTCCGGCCGCGGCGATTTGTTCGTCTGCCGCGTGGCCGGCAATTTCGCCAACACCGAAAGCATCGCCAGTTTCGAATACGGCGTCCATGTGCTGGCGACGCCGCTGATCCTCGTGCTCGGCCATGATGCCTGCGGCGCCGTCGACGCCACCATCAAATCGATCAAGGACAACACGACGCTACCGGGCCATTTGCCGTCGCTGGTCGATGCGCTCGCGCCGGCGGTAAAGGATGTCCTCGGTAAACCTGGCGACACGCTCGCCAACGCGATCAAGCGCAATGTCGTGCTGACGGTCGCCAAACTGCAATCGGCATCGGCGATCATCGGCGATGCGGTCGCCGCCAAGAAACTTCGCATCGCCGGCGGCGTCTACAAGCTCGTTACCGGCAAGGTCGAATTGCTGGCGTAGCGGCGCCGCGCTCGCGCCTGGAACTTAGGCGAAACGCAGCGCGTGCAGTATGGTGCCGCTGCAAACCGATTCGCATTTCGACACGCCTCAAGGAGCAACAGCCGATGCGCGCTCTCTCCGCCCTGCGAGCAAGCCTGATCGCCGTGACGGCCCTGGCCGGCCTGGCATTCGTGTCCGTAGCCAACGCCGACAGCGGCGGCATCCGCTTCCGGGTCATCAAGGCGGGCTTCATTGTCGGCGGCTCGGGCGGCTCGG
>JAGXAC010000267.1 GCA_019075925.1 Hyphomicrobiales bacterium
GAAACCGGACAGAGCGGCGACGTGTATGTGGATGCTGTCGTGCCGGTCGGGCAATTCCGGGTGTCGGGCGGGCCGCGTCTTAGCCTGCAATCGGCGGCCGCCACGTCGCCTTATTTCAGCATCACCCCCGCGCAAGCCGCCACCGCCGGATTGCCGGCCTATAACGCCGGCGGCGGCGTGTATTCCTATGGTGCCGGCGGGCAGCTTGAATATTTCTTCAATGAACGTTGGCAGGTTCACGGCATCTTCGAATACGAGCGTCTCGACGGCTCGGCAGCGAATTCTCCGCTGGTGACGATGCGCGGTTCGCCGAACCAGTACACCTTTGGTGTCGGCGGTACCTATACGTTCACCATGCACCCGTTGTGGTGAGCGGCTTGCCGCTCAGCGGCTTTCGCGTCTCGACATAAACGCCAGCCGCTCGAACAGATGTACATCCTGTTCGTTTTTGATCAGCGCGCCGTGCAACGGCGGTATCAGCTTTTTCGGATCGCGCTCGCGTAACGTGTCGGCCGAAATATCCTCGACCATGAGCAATTTGAGCCAGTCGAGAAGCTCGGAAGTCGAAGGCTTTTTCTTCATGCCCGGCACGTCGCGGATTTCATAAAACAGCCGCAACGCCTCGGCGACGAGGCGATGTTTGATGCCGGGAAAGTGGACCTCGATGATTGCGCGCATGGTGTCGGCATCGGGGAAGCGGATGTAGTGGAAGAAGCAGCGGCGCAGAAATGCGTCCGGCAGTTCTTTTTCGTTGTTGGACGTGATCACCACGATCGGCCGCCGCCGGGCCTGAATGGTTTCGCCGGTTTCGTAGACGAAGAACTCCATGCGGTCGAGTTCCTGCAGCAGATCGTTCGGGAACTCGATGTCGGCCTTGTCGATTTCGTCGATGAGCAAAACCGGGCGCTCATCGGCGACGAAAGCATCCCATAATTTGCCGCGCTTGATGTAGTTGCGGATATCCTTGACGCGCTGGTCGCCCAATTGGCTGTCGCGCAGCCGGGTGACCGCGTCATATTCGTACAGACCCTGGATCGCCTTGGTGGTCGATTTGATGTGCCATTCCAGCAACGGCGCGCCGAGCGCTTTGGCGATCTCGATCGCGAGCACGGTCTTGCCGGTGCCCGGCTCGCCTTTGACCAACAACGGCCGTTCGAGCGCAATCGCGGCGTTGACCGCCACTTTGAGGTCGTCGGTGGCAACATAGGCGCTGGTGCCTTCAAAACGCATCCGCAAATCCCTTCGCTGTCGTCCGCACGTTTAAGCATGGCGAACTCGTTGCTCACAAGGCGGTTTGGCTGTCGCGGGGTCTGCGCATAAGGCCGGCTGGAATGGTGGCTGATCAGACGGCAATTTCTGCCGTCGGGTCGGCACATCTGTGCCGGGAGCGGTGTCGGCCATTAAGCATAAGCACTTGATATTTAGTGAATAAATCTGTGGCACGGTGCTTGCTCCTGTGGCCTTACTCGCGGTGGAAGCCGGCCAGTCGTGCGCCACCGTTTGTCAATTAAGGACCGAGTTGGAGGCAAAGTCATGGGTGTTTTCGATGCATTGACCACTGCCGTTGCTGGTCTGCAATCTCAGGCATTCGCGCTGCAAAACATTTCCGGCAACATCGCTAACTCGCAGACGACCGGCTACAAGGGAACGAGTACGTATTTCGAGGATCTGGTTTCGGCGGCAGCCGCGAACCAACAAACCGCAAACGGTGTTACTGCGGGCTCGGCCGCCACGAATACCGTGCAGGGGACAATTCAAAGCACGTCGGTTTCGACCGACATGGCGATCAACGGCGACGGCTGGTTCGTCGTGGCGCAGCCGACCGGTACGGCGGATAACGCGCCGGTGTTCAGCGGCGTCTCCGACTACACCCGCGCCGGCGATTTCCAGCTCAACTCGGGAGGATATCTGGTGAACGGTGCCGGCTATTACCTGATGGGCATCCCGATCGATGCCGCTACCGGCAACCCGGTCGGTAGTTCGCCGCAGGTGCTCCAGTTCAACAACGATTTCGTACCGGCTGCGCAAACGACCGCGATTCAATACCAGGCAAATTTGCCGACCTCGCCGAGCTCGGGCTTGCTAGTGCCGGCGGATTACACCGTTAATCCGGTCACCGGCGGCACCGTCGAGGCAAACGATGCTGCTACTTTCACCGGCCAATCAATCGATGGCGGCTCGATAACCGCGTATGACACCGAGGGCAATCCGGTCAACATCCAGTTTCGATGGGCCCAGACGGCCACCGGTTCGTGGCAACTTTTCTATCAGAGCAATTCAGCGGCCACGGGTACGCAAACGGCCTGGACGAATTCGGGCACAACGTTTGCTTTCAATTCCAGCGGCCAATTGGCGCCGGCCATCTCGAACATCACATTCAGCGGTCTCACCGTGAACGGCGACAATCTCGGCAACGTAAAAGTCAATTTCGGCACCAACGGACTGACCCAGTTCGCCAACGCAAGCGGCGCCGCGCAGGTCAGCCAGTTGCAGCAAAACGGCTTTGCCGCCGGTCAATTGCAATCCGTGGCGGTTGACGGCCAGAACCAGATTACCGGGACCTTTTCCAACGGCCAGACCAACGCGCTCGCCCAGATCACGCTGGCGACGTTCAAC
>JAGXAC010000094.1 GCA_019075925.1 Hyphomicrobiales bacterium
CGTCGCCGGTCTGTGTCTCGGCTTCGTTTCGTTCATGGTCAAGGCATTGCACAATTGGGTGTACGGGCACGCGTTCGTTTTGCTGAGCGCCAATGCCACTCATCCCAAGGTACTGGTTATGCCGCCTTCGGCTTACCTGGCGGCAGCGCGCGAATTGATCGGCTGGAATTTCAGCGGTGGATATTTCGCACGGGCGCTGAAACAAATTCCGGACTGGCTTTCCGGTCCGGCGGAATCCTATGCGACGGCGCCGCTCAACGGCGCGGCGATTGTCATTCTGGCTTATGTCGTCATCCGCGGCAGGCAGTTCGACCCCTGGCTGCGTCTGATCGGTGCGGCCGCGCTGGCGCAGCATGCCGTTGCACTCTTCTACTTCCCAAGCGCGCGTTATTATTTTCTGGCTTGGTTTCTCACTATGCTGGTGGTGGTGGCGTGGTTGCGCGAGATCGGGATTGGCTGGATCGAGTCGCGCTACCCCGACGCCTGCCAACGCATCGCTGCTGCGCCGCCGGCGCAGCGGCTGGCTGCGAGCCTGTCAAAGCTGGTGCACGCCGCCGCACATAAAGCGGCTTGAAACCGTCGCGCTCTGCGACCAACTTTTAAGCAACATCGTAACCGTTACGGAGAAAAACCCATGAAGATCGGCATTCTTGGCTCCGGCGATGTGGCAAAAGCACTTGCCGGCGGATTCATCAAATATGGCCATCAGGTCGCGCTCGGCACGCGCGATACCGGAAAACTCAAGGATTTTGTGACCCGACATAAGGAAGCGCAAGCGACAAGCTTCGCCGATGCTGCGAAGTTCGGCGATATTGTCGTGCTTGCGGTCAAAGGCACTGCCGCAGCCGACGTGCTCAAGTCGGCGGGGGCGGCTAATCTGGCCGGCAAGACGGTTATCGACGCCACCAACCCGATCGCTGAAGCGCCGCCCGTCAACGGCGTGCTCAGGTTCTTCACCAGCCTCGACCAATCGCTAATGGAGCAACTGCAAGCCGCCGTCCCCGACGCACATTTCGTCAAGGCTTACAACTCGGTCGGCAACGCCCGGATGATCAATCCCGAATACAAAGGCGGTAAGCCGACCATGTTCATTTGCGGCAATGATGCCAAGGCCAAAGCGGACGTACGCGAGATCAACGACCAATTCGGCTGGGAGACGGCCGACCTGGGCAAGGCCGAATCCGCTCGAGCCATCGAGCCGTTGTGCATGCTTTGGTGCATTCTTGGCTTCACCAAAAATGAATGGACCCACGCGTTCAAGCTTCTCCATAAGGATTGAGCTGTGTTGACTCCGACAGATGGCCGATCGCCGGTGGCAAACCGAAGCCAGGATTTGCATGAAGTACGGCAAAGTGACGCGGTAGAGGCGACGGAAAACAGAAAGCCAGGCTGAGGTCAGCGATGAAGACGATAGACGACATATTGCAGAAGTTGGCGGAGAATGACGGTAACTACATCGTGCTTGACCTTTCCGGGCCGCCAAGAATGATGATGAAAGACGGCAAGGGCCGGGACATTGGCACGGTTCAACAAGCACTATTCGACGAGTTGCGGTTCAGGAGCGCGTTTCTCAAGCGTGCGGGCGACAAGTGGCGTCTCAGTGACGCTGGCAAGGCGGCGGTGCGTCCACCCAAGGGCGGCCGGCATTGATGACATGTCCGACCGTACGCCGGCGAGCGGCAGGAACCGAAGAAGTTGCGAGTTTCGGCGTCAATCTCGCGCCCACTTTAGGAGTGGATAATGGGCGATGAGGACTTTGCGGGAGAGCCCATTCAGGCGTTAAACAGCCACGTCGCAGAACTAGAATCCATGTACAGGGTGATAATGACGGCGACGAAAAAGCGTGCCGAAATTCCGAACGTGAGATACATTTTCAGGGAGATGGCGGAAGCATCCCGGGAATGTGATGAGATGCTTGAAATATATTCGGGAGACGAAGAGCCGCTGCCACCCGACGTGCGCCGAGCAATTCAGCGAATACAAGATCAATTGTCCAACTGTGCGGATGCGCTGGTTGAATATATGGCGATTGCGCGTCTAACGCTGAGTTAGACCGAGCCAGACAGCTCGAAACCGAAAACCAATAGAGTGATGATCGCGCCATTGTCGGCCAAAAAGCGCGGCGGTACGATTTGCGGCTTCGACAAAGCGCGTATCCAGGTGCGGCCCGCAGACACCAGGCGGGCAGACGATCTGCTATGCAGACTTCACCTGGAAGCTACGTTCAATCGTTTCATCGTCGAAGAAAAATTTTATTTTATACTCCCCAACGATCAGGTGCGGAGCGAGCACCCTAACCGCCGCAAGGTGGGAGGTGTCTTTCTCAAGAACAACCGTTCGCATCGGACTTTCAATGACCGTATTACCTTGAGGATCGGTAAGCGAAACTTTCGTCTCACAAGACCCTTCGCCGCCGCGAGCGAACAATACGGCCATAAGCGACGGAATCAGAACTTCCTCTTGCAGGATAATCGTGTCGTTCTGGAAGACACCAATAACGCTGAGCTTGTTATTGACCTCCTCTCTCACATCTTCGCAAACAAGGAATGAAGAACCATTCGATTGCGGCACCGATTTATTCATACGTGTTTCACCCTCTCGGCTTCATTACCGGGTCACAATGGTCGCCGACGCAGCAGGAGCGGCACGGCAATCGCGAAGGACGGCTTGCGGCACTGTGTTGGAAAATTGGGCATTCTCGATGCAACTTTATAGGGGAGTTGGGAAAAACTGTCTACAGCGGCAAAGCGCAATCATCGCATCACGCAACCGGCGACCTAATGAAGGACTGACAGGCCCTGCCGCCCTGTTCTAAGGGCTTTTTGAATCGTTGGCTTTCCTTGCTGAGCGGTGCGATTGTCCACTCCCAAAGCAACAAGCCGCGCTCATTGCGGTGACGGCCGAATAGCGGTGAATCGCGGCACCTGACCTTTTGTTTCCGCGCCGGAGAAATGACGATGATGAGCAAGGACGATTGGGGCAACCTCATTGAGGACGTTCGGGATCGCGTGCAAAACGTGCTCAACGAATTCAAAAACCACAGGACCGCTACAGTGGCCGCCAAGGAGTGGTTTCCGATGGACCTCGAGACCTGGGAACGCTTGCGAACGGACATCGTGACCACGTGCGATGACTTAGCAAGGATTTTGGCCGAGGCAGAACCCAAACCGGTCCCCGGCCAACCCGATCCGCGGTAACATTCCCGCCGAGGCAAGCGGCGTGCGACGATAAAACAATGTGCGCCGGCTCCGCCGGCACGGCCTAGTGCACCATTTGGCGAAGGGCGCCGGCGCGGTAACGCTGGGCCATGACTTCGAGCTCGATCGGGCAGATATCCGGCGCCTGCCCGGCGCAACCAAACGCCTCGAACCGCTCGATGCAGACTTTCTTGGTCTCATCCATCGCAGCCTGCAGAAACTTGCGCGGATCGAATTCCCATGAGCTTTTTTTCATGGTGCGGCGCATGGCGGCGGTCATCGCGAGGCGGATATCGGTATCGATATTGACCTTGCGAACGCCGTGGCGGATGCCCTCCCGAATCTCCGCAATTGGCACGCCGTAGGTCTCGCGGATGTCGCCGCCATAGCAGCGGATTTCCTGCAGCAGGCTTTGCGGAACCGACGACGAGCCATGCATCACCAGGTGAGTGTTGGGCAAGCGCGCATGAATGGCTTTGATGCGGTCGATGGCGAGCACATCGCCGGTCGGTTGGCGCTTGAATTTGTATGCACCGTGCGAAGTACCGATGGCGATGGCCAATGCGTCGCACTGCGTCTGGTCAACGAAACGCGCCGCCTCGTCAGGATCGGTTAAGAGTTGCTCGCGCGACAGTTTGCCATCGGCACCGTGGCCGTCCTCCTTGTCTCCGGTAAGCGTCTCGAGCGAGCCCAGGCAGCCAAGTTCGCCCTCGACCGAGACGCCGACCGCGTGCGCCAACTCGACCACCTTTTGGGTGACGATGACGTTGTAGTTGTAGTCCGCAGGCGTCTTGGCGTCGTCCTTGAGCGAACCGTCCATCATCACCGACGTAAAGCCGGAGCGAATTGCGCCCATACAGACGTCGGGCGACGCTCCGTGGTCCTGATGCATAACGATCGGAAGCTCCGCGTAGGCCTCGACCGCGGCGGCAACGAGATGACGAAGGAACGGCTCGCCCGCATATTTGCGCGCGCCGGCGGAGCCTTGCAGGATCACTGGACTCTGCGTCTCACGCGCAGCTTCCATGATCGCCTTGATCTGTTCCATGTTGTTGACGTTGAACGCCGGAACGCCATAGCCCTTTTCGGCGGCGTGGTCGAGAAGCTGGCGCATGGAGATGAGCGGCATCGATTTTCTCCCAATCAGCCGACTAGCAAGTTTCAGAATCGTCACGGGCCGAGAGCACCTGCCGGACCGCGGCAACGATACGCTCTGGCGTGAAATCGAAATGCGCAAACAGAGCGGCCGCCGGCGCCGATTCACCGAATCTATCCAGGCCTATGACAGCGCCGCCCCGGCCGGCGTAGCGCCACCAGCCGCGCGTCGCGCCGGCTTCGACGGCGACGACCGGCAGTTGCGGTGGCAGAACGGCATGCCGCCACTCCGCATTCTGCGCGTCGAATATCTCGACGCATGGCATCGAGACCACACGCACATGAAGGCCGGCGGTCGCGAGCGACAAGGCCGCAGCACGTGCCAATTGCACCTCGGAGCCGGTGGCGATGATAATCGCCGCTGGCGGCATCGCCGGCTCGACCAGCACATAGCCGCCGCGGCGGATCGCGTCGATCTGCTCGCCGGTCCGCGGTTGGTGCGGCAACGCCTGCCGCGACAGCGCGAGCGCCGTCGGCCCATCTGTCCGGTTGACCGCGTTGCGCCATGCGACCGCGGTTTCGACAGCGTCGCATGGGCGCCAGACATCAAGGTTCGGGATGAGGCGAAGCGATTCCAGGTGCTCCACCGGCTGGTGGGTTGGGCCGTCCTCGCCAAGACCAATCGAGTCGTGGGTGAATATGTGCACGACACGCAGGCGCATCAGCGCGCTCATACGAATGGCGTTGCGCGCGTAATCGGAAAATACCAGGAAGGTGGCAACGTAGGGCAGCAAGCCGCCATGCAGCGCGATGCCGTTGGCGACCGCAGTCATGCCGAACTCGCGTACACCGTAGAAAATCGAATTGCCCGCCGGATCGCGGGTGATCGGCCGTGTCAGCGGGTGTGTCGTCAGGTTTGAATGCGCCAGATCGGCCGAGCCGCCAAACAATTCCGGCAATATGCGGGCAAACGCCGCGAGCGCGTTCTGACTTGCCGCGCGCGTGGCCACGGTCGCGCCCGCTGCCGCGACGGCTGTGACGAACGCGTTGCCCGCCGCGGCGAAGCCGGCCGGCAATTCGCCGCGCATGCGGCGGGCAAACGCAGACGCGAGCTCGGGATGAGCAGCTTGGTATTGTACGAAGCGATGACCCCACTCCGCTTCAATCGCGGCGCCTTGCCTGCGGGCATCCCAAGCCTCGGCAACGGTGTCGGGAATCTCGAACGGCGCGTAGGGCCAGTTGATCGTCGCGCGCACGCGCGCGATCTCCTCGGCACCCAACGGCGTGCCATGCGTATCATGGTGGCCTTGTTTGGTAGGCGCGCCGCGCCCAATGACCGTCTTGCAGCATAGCAGGCTCGGCCGCGTCGTTTCGGCGAGCGCTGTCGCGAGGGCGACGTCGACAGCGATCGGATCGTGACCGTCGATATCGGCCACCACATGCCAGCCGTATGCCTGGAATCGTTTCGGCGTGTCGTCGGCAAACCATTCGGCGACCGGGCCATCGATCGAGATACCGTTATCGTCGTAGAGGGCGACGAGTTTGCCGAGTTTAAGGCGGCCGGCCAGAGACGCCGCCTCGTGGCTGATGCCCTCCATCAAGCAACCGTCGCCCACGATCACGAAAGTGCGATGATCGACGATCGTATGGCCGGGGCGGTTGAATTGCGCCGCGAGCGTCGTTTCGGCGATCGCCATCCCCACCGCGTTGGCGAAACCCTGACCGAGCGGGCCGGTCGTCGTTTCTACTCCGGGCGTTACGCCGAGTTCGGGATGGCCGGGAGTTTTCGAATGCAACTGGCGAAAGCGCTTGAGTTCCGCGATCGGCAAGTCGTAACCGGTCAGATGAAGCAGTGCATAGAGCAGCGCGGAGGCATGACCGTTCGAAAGCACAAAGCGGTCGCGGTTAGGCCACAACGGATTTGCCGGATTGTGACGCAGATAGCGGCGCCAGAGTACCGCCGCAACTTCCGCCAGCCCCATCGGTGCGCCGGGGTGGCCGGACTTTGCGGCCTCCACCGCATCCATTGCCAGTGCGCGCAACGCGGCGGTGATCGGCTGATCGAGCCGCTGCGAGATTTGGGGCGTCAGCACATTCATGGTGACGCGCTCCATCAGATCGCGCGCCGTCGTTTCTCCACCAACTGGAGAATCATCGGCGTCAGGATAAGTTGCATGGCAAGATCGAGCTTGTTGCCGGGAATAACGATCGAATTCGCGCGCGACATAAAGCTGCCGTGGATCATCGACACCAAGTACGAAAAATCGATGCCGCGCGGATTGCGGAAGCGGATCACCACCATCGATTCGTCGGGCGTCGGGATCCAGCGCGCGATAAACGGGTTCGACGTGTCGACGGTCGGGACCCGCTGAAAATTGATGTCGGTCTGGGTGAATTGCGGGCAGATGAAGTGCACGTAATCGGGCATGCGACGCAGAATCGTATCGACGATCGCTTCTTCCGAATGACCGCGCTCCTGCTTGTCGCGATGGATTTTCTGAATCCACTCGAGATTGATGACGGGCACAACGCCGATCTTCAGATCGGCATATCTAGCCGTGTTCACGGCGTCGGTAACGACGGCACCATGCAATCCCTCGTAGCACAAGAGTTCAGTCGCATTCGGTAGTTCCTCCCACGCGGTGAAGGTGCCTGCCGGCTGCCCGTACTTTTCCGATTCGTCGGCGTTATGAACGTAGTGACGCGTGCGGCCGACACCGCGCTCGCTGTATTCGCGGAAGAGCGCTTCGAGCTCTTCCAGCAAATTGGCGCCGGCGCCAAAATGGCTGAAATTTAAATTTCCCCTGCTCATCTCATCCGCCATCGCGTCTTTCATCCCTTGGCGGTCGTAGCGGTGGAATGCGTCACCCTCGATAAAGGCGGCGGCTATGCCTTCCCGGCGGAATATTTGTTCAAACGTACGCCTTACCGACGTCGTGCCCGCTCCCGAGGAGCCAGTTACCGAGATGATAGGATGTTTAACTGACACGACTTTGCCCGTACCTCGGCGATGATTTTCAGACGAATAGGCCGCGGCGGGCGAACAGAGGAGACGTTTCGCCTCGCGGAATATCACCGCAATGGTATCGCTCGATTCGCTCCACCTCCTCGCGCGCGCCGAACACCAAGGGCACGCGCTCGTGCAAGAGACGCGGCACCCGGTCGAGTATTCGCTCATAGCCGGTCGAGGCATGCCCACCAGCCTGTTCGATCAGCAGGGCAATCGGGTTTGCTTCGTAAAGAAGCCGCAGCCGGCCGTTCCGGTAACCGGGGCGGGCATCGCCCGGATAGACATAGACGCCGCCACGCATCAGGATTCGATGGGCCTCGGCGACCATCGAGGCAATCCAACGCATGTTGAAGTTTTCCGCCCGCGGTCCCTCGGCGCCGGCAAGGCAGTCGTCGAACCAAGTGCGGATCGGCGTATCCCAGTGGCGATAGTTGGAGGCGTTGATCGCAAATTCGCGCGCTTGCGGCGGGACGCGGACATGGGCGCCGGTGAGGACGAAAGTCCCGCGTGCCGCATCAAGCGTGAAAATATCCGTACCGGCACCGAGCGTAAGCGCAAGCGACGTATGCGGCCCGTAGATGACATAGCCGGCAGCGATCTGTTCGTGTCCCGGGCGCAGAAATGTCGAGGGATCCTGCGCCGTACTGTCGGGAGCGCTGCGAAGAAGCGAGAAGATGGTGCCGATCGATACGTTGGTCCCGATATTGGACGAGCCGTCGAGCGGATCGAGGGCGACGACGATCGGCGCACCGGGGCTTAGCTGCAGAGGCGCATCCATTTCCTCGGATGCGACGGCGGCCACCGGCGCGCCTTCAAGCGCCTGAGCCAGAAGCGCGTTGGCGCGTACGTCGAGCTCGGTTTGGACGTCGCCGCCCGTGCCATTATTGCGATGCGCGGCCAAATTGCCGGCCAGCGGACCGGCGGCAATGATAGTTGCCATATCCCGGCAAGCCGCCGCCAGCGCCGCGACCGTGGCGGCTACGTCACGCCGCAGTGCGTCGCTTGCCGCCCACGTCTCAAGGTGCCGTTCCAGCCCGATCTTGTCCATCGTGGTCTCCCCTAGCGACGGGCACATGATCAACTCAGGTGGCGAACACCCGGCTTGCCCGAATGTCTTCGGCTTCAATGGTCTGCAAAGCTTCGCGGGTGGCAACAGCGTTGCCGGCGCACAATCGCATGGCTTGGCGCAAGCGCGCGCGATCGAGCGCGTTGCGGATTGAGCGAGCATTGGAAAAATTGGGCTGCTGCTGACGCCGCGTGATGTAGTCGATCATCACTTCCCGCGCCGCCGGGCTCAACCGGTACTCGCTTTGAGCCGCCAGCAACTCCGCGATGGACAGAAGTTCGCTTGCATCGTAGTCGGGAAAATCGATGTGATGCGCGATGCGCGAGCGGAAGCCCGGGTTCGAGGCGAAAAAACTTGCCATGCGCTCGCGGTAGCCAGCCAGGATAACCACCAGATCTTCGCGCTGGTTCTCCATGACTTGCAGCAGGATTTCGATCGCCTCCTGGCCATAGTCCTTCTCGTTCTCCGGACGATGCAGGTAATAGGCCTCGTCGATGAACAACACGCCGCCCATGGCGCGCTTGAGAATTTCCTTGGTCTTCGGCGCGGTGTGGCCGATGTATTGGCCAACCAGATCGTCGCGCGTGACAGAGACGAGATGCCCTTTGCGCACGTAACCGAGGCGATGGAGGATGCCCGCCATACGTAACGCCACCGTCGTCTTGCCGGTGCCCGGATTGCCCGTGAACGCCATGTGCAGCGTCGGCGGTCCTGCGGCGAGCCCGACTCGCTCGCGCGCGCGCGCCACCAGCAAAAAAGCCGCGATCTCGCGTATGCGCTGCTTGACCGGCGCGAGTCCGACGAGATCGCGGTCGAGTTCGGCGATTGGCGACCCGATATCGGTGTCCGCCTGTAGCGCTCTGAGGTCAACAACCTCGCTCGAGGCCGCCTCGAAGCTGGCCGCGGGCCCGGGAACGCTCATCGTCGATCGCCCGGTGCGGTGTTTGCCTGCTCGGGCTTATAACGCCGGCCGGCCGGCTGATCCGCTGCATAGGGGTGGACGGAGTAACGGATGGTGCGGCCTTCGGCTTCGAGGCGGTCGAGGCGGAAGCCGGGCTCATTTGCCGGACGCTGGACCAGGAACGACAAGCGCACCGTTTCCCATCCGCGCGTCGAATCGAATGCCGTGACCCGCACATAGACATTCGGATTAGCCTCTCGGCAGGCGCGCACCTCCGCCATCACGCCGGCGGCATCGCGCAGATCGAACATCGGAATGCCCCACATTTCCCAGTAAGTGTTGCGGGGATGAACGTCATCGGTGAATTCCACGCTCACCGCCCATTCCTGGCGCAGACAATACTCAATCTGATCCGAAATTTGCCGGTCCGTCAGATCGGGAAGAAAAGAGAAAGTGCCCTGGGTAACGTGCATGTCGATCTCTCCTGGGGGCTTGCAGTGATGTCTCAGACGGCGACGGCGGTTGGAGTGAAGTCGGAGGTGTCGGTTGAGGTGTAGTTGAAGGTGATCTCGCCCCAGGTGTCGAGCGCGGCACGTAGCGGCTTACACCAAGCGGCGGCATCGCGAAGAATCTCCGGTCCCTCGTTGCGGATGTCGCGGCCTTCGTTACGCGCAAGCACCATCGCTTCGAGCGCGACACGGTTGGCGGTGGCGCCGGCCTGGATACCCATCGGGTGACCGATCGTGCCGCCGCCGAACTGCAGCACGACGTCTTCGCCGAGATAGTCCAGCAACTGGTGCATCTGCCCGGCATGAATGCCGCCCGAGGCTACCGGCATAACCTTGTTCAACGACGCCCAATCCTGCGGGAAGAAGAGGCCGTTCTGCAAACTCACCTGGGTGTCTGTGCTGCGCAGAGTGTCATAGAAGCCCTTGACCATGAGGGGATCGCCCTCGAGCTTCCCAACCACTGTACCGGCGTGAATGTGATCGACGCCCGCCATGCGCATCCATTTGCAGATCACGCGAAAGTTCATGCCGTGGCTCTTCTGGCGTGAATAGGTGGAGTTGCCTGCACGGTGCAAGTGCAGGATCATGTCGTTCTTGCGCGCCCACTTGGCCATCGACTGGATAGCGGTGTAACCGATCACGAGGTCGATCATGACGATGACCGAGCCGAGCTGCTTGGCGAATTCCGCTCGCTCGTACATCTCCTCCATCGTGCCGGCGGTGACGTTGAGATAATGCCCCTTGACCTCACCGGTGGCGGCTTGGGCCTTATTGACCGCCTCCATGCAATAGAGAAAGCGGTCGCGCCAATGCATGAACGGCTGTGAATTGATGTTCTCGTCGTCTTTCACGAAGTCGAGGCCGCCTTTCAGCGCTTCATAGACGACGCGGCCGTAATTCCGGCCCGAGAGGCCGAGCTTGGGTTTGGTCGTGGCACCGAGCAGCGGCCGGCCAAATTTGTCGAGACGCTCGCGCTCGACGACGATGCCGGTGGCCGGGCCCTGGAAGGTCTTCAGGTAGGCGACTGGGATGTGCATGTCTTCAAGACGGAGCGCCTTAACCGCCTTGAAACCGAACACGTTGCCGATGATCGATGCCGTGAGGTTCGCGATCGAGCCGGGCTCGAACAGATCGATGTCGTAGGCGATGTAAGCAAAATACTGCGCTTCGGTTCTGGTGCCGGGACCGGTATTGGGGACCGCCTCCACCCGATAGGCCTTGGCCCGATAGATTTCGCACGCGGTCAAACGATCGGTCCAAACCACGGTCCAGGTTGCCGTTGACGATTCGCCGGCTACTGCGGCCGCGGCCTCGATCGGATCCACGCCCTCTTGAGGGGTGACGCGAAACATCGCGAGGATGTCAGTATTCTTGATCTGGTAGTCGGGTTCCCAATAACCCATAGTTGCGTACGGAATGACACCAGACTTGTAACGCTGTTTGGCATCTCGAACCTTGGTAACGTTGCTATTGGCCATGATGTCCTCCATCGTGTGGAGCACCGTAATGGCCCTGGCTAATTAAGTAAATTTGATATATCTTATTGCCGCATTCAAATATTCTGAACACCGATGAAAAACACCACGATCAAGCAACTTCGACTCCTTAGCGCGGCGGTACAAGGCGGCAGCTTCGCCGCCGCCGCCGAGGCGTGCAACGTTACCCCGCCCGCCGTTACCATGCAGATGCGCCAGCTCGAGAACGAAGTCGGACTGCCGCTGTTCGAGCGCAATGGCCGCAATCTGACACTGACCGCCGCCGGCCGCGAGGTACTGGCGGCGGCCGAAAAAATCGAGACCGTGCTTAGCGACTGCACCGCGGGCTTGGCCGCGCTAAAGTCATTGACGGGCGGACGCGTCACCGTCGGCGTGGTTTCCACGGCAAAGTACTTCGCCCCGCAAATGCTCGGTGCCTTCGCCCGCATCCATCCCGGCGTGGCCATGGAGCTCGTGGTCGGCAATCGGGAAGACACGGTTGCCGCGTTCAAGAGTGGCCGCCTCGACGTAGCGATCATGGGTCGACCGCCAGAGGCTGTCGAGGTAGAAAGTACACCGATCGGCGATCATCCGCAGGTCATCATCGCATCGCCCGAGCATCCTCTGGCCAAGCGGCGTTCCATCCCGCCGCATGATATTGCCGGTGAGACCGTATTGATGCGCGAGAGCGGCTCCGGCACCCGACTGATGGCCGAACGATTCCTGGCGCGGAACCGCATCAAGGCGCGGGTCGGCATGGAGATCGGCTCCAACGAGACGATCAAGCAAGCGGTGATGGCGGATCTCGGCATCGCCTTCATCTCCGCCCACACGATCGCCGCGGAGATCGGCGATGGCCGACTCGTCGCACTCGACATCATTGGTCTTCCGGAAGTGCGGCAATGGTTCGTCGTACGATTAGCTGCGAAGCGGATGATGCCGGCCGCCCGCGCACTACGGGATTTCCTGGTTGCCGAAGGCCGGGGCTTTTTGCCAACCTTGGAGCATCGTCCGCTACGCCGCGAAACGGCGGTGGTCAGAAGGCGGATAACTCCGAGCGGCGCCAAAAAAGCACGCCGTTAGTGCATGATCCGGAAAAGCGGATGCCGGCTTTCCCGAAGGTCATGCACCAACAAACATCTGGACTCTGATCCGATTCAAATTGATCGGAACGAGTCCAGGAGAGATGCGTCCAACGCGCTATATGCCCAATGGGACGTGTGTTGACTTCGCCCTGCGGCGGGCAGCACGCATAGGGCGAGACGAGCCGCGGCCAGACCGGGAATATCTGACGCCTCGATCGGCGGGCGTGCCGCGCCAGCGCTCGAATCACCCCGAACGAGAACACTGCCGAGGCCACTTTCCTGGTGCAAAACCCCGCCGGCAACAAGTGGGTGGTAGCCCTACCGTTGCACGATAAACATGTATTTGATATGCATGTGTTGACTTGACCGCGTGGCGCCAGAAGCGCCAAATCAAGTCTTGGACAGGGCAGGTTAAGCAGACTAAGACGCGACGGAGCCGAGGAGATCACTACCATCCCGAAACTGGGTGGTATCCGGGCAATCCCGGATTTTTCGAACCCTCCGTAACCGCTGGGGAGCGATTCAACGATGAACGAGTATAAGATCAACAAGGTGCTCGGCGTGGTGCTGGGAACCGCATTGGCCTTGCAAGTGCTGCATATCGCCGACGGGACGTTTCATCCTAGGCTAGCGAAAGCGGCCTCCGAAGGCGGCGCCAAAGGGGAGTCGGCCGCCAGCTCTCAGGCGTTGGATAGCCTGCTCGCCACCGCCTCCGCTGAACACGGTGCACAAATCTCCAAGCAGTGTCAGATTTGCCACAATCTCCAGGAGGGCCAAGGTGCCAAAATCGGGCCCGACCTTTACGGCATCGTGGATCGGCCGGTGGCTTCGGCGGCAGGCTTTAAATACACCTCTGCCCTGAAGGCTAAGGGTGGCAAATGGACGTTTGCTGCGCTCGACAAATGGCTGACCGATCCGCGCGCTGACGTTCCCGGTA
>JAGXAC010000095.1 GCA_019075925.1 Hyphomicrobiales bacterium
ATCCACGCCCTGCGCCTTTTTGCCGACAGATTGGAATACCCGTTCCAACCGTTTGACGTGGCTTTCGGTTTGCTGAAGATGATTTTGAAAACCATTCTTAACTTGCGGATCGTTGGCTTTATCGATACGCCAATGCGTTGCACTGCTTGAAGCAATGACGGCCTGGCGCCGCTCATCAATTGTACCCTACCGGCGTACCGGCGTTCGCCAAGGCCCCGCAGGACGTCGATCGCATCCGAACGTAACAACGCCACGTCAAGAAAAATGACCGCGGGATGCACGCTGTCGAGCGAAGCCAACGCATCCTTTGCCATCTCGAAGTCGGCGACCCTCATGCCAAGCTGCTTCAGCGTTGCGGTAACGAATCGCCGCAACTCGGCGTCGTCATCGATGACGAACGCAAAGCTCGGATCAATTGCGGCATGAAGGGCAATCGTCGCCGGCATGACGCTCCCACGCGTTCGCCGTGTATCGGCGCATAAGCTTGTGGAGCTTGTATCGAATGAGTGTTAAAGCTTGTCAGTAAAGCCAAATACGTACGTGGCATTACGTACATGAGTTACAAGTCGCGCTTAGAAAGCCGACGCAACGGAGAAAATTATGCGCGT
This sequence comes from Hyphomicrobiales bacterium, assembly GCA_019075925.1. Classification (GTDB taxonomy): domain Bacteria; phylum Pseudomonadota; class Alphaproteobacteria; order Rhizobiales; family Xanthobacteraceae; genus BOG-931. The sequence continues at coordinate 609 of JAGXAC010000095.1, forward strand.
TGTTTGCATCGGCGGCGGCCCGGCGGGGCTTTATTTCGGACTGCTGATGAAAAAGGAAAATCCCGCGCACCACATAACGGTGGTCGAACGCAATAAGCCCTACGACACCTTCGGCTGGGGCGTGGTGTTCTCCGACGCGACGATGGAGAACATGCGCGCCTGGGATCCGGACACCGCGCGGGAGATCGAGAGTGCCTTCAATCACTGGGACGACATCGAAGTCCTGATCAAGGGTCGCCGGATGCGTACCACCGGCCACGGCTTCGTCGGCATCGGCCGCAAGAAGCTTCTCAACATCCTGCAGGCGCGCTGCGAAGCGCTTGGCGTCGAACTCGTGTTCGAGCGGGAAGTCGATTCGGATCTGGAATTTCCCGACGCGGACCTGATCATCGCTTCAGACGGCGTGAACTCGAAAATTCGCAACCGTTATCAAGAGGCGTTCAAGCCGGACCTGCTGATGCGTCCTAACCGCTTCATCTGGCTCGGTAGCAAGAAGCCGTTCGACGCGTTCACTTTCGACTTTCGCCGTACCGAACACGGCTGGTTTCAGGCGCACATTTATAAGTTCGACGAGGACACCTCAACCTTTATCGTCGAAACGACCGAGGATGTATTCGCGGCACACGGCCTCGATAAGGCCGACGAGGCCAAGTCGATCGCCTTCTGCGAGAAATTGTTCAGCGAGGTGCTCGAAGGTGCCGAGCTGTTGAGCAATGCGCGACATCTGCGTGGCTCGGCATGGCTTAACTTTGGCCGGCTGGTTTGCGGCAAGTGGAGTCATTACAACGGCAAAAACCATGTCGTGTTGATGGGCGACGCCGCCCACACCGCACATTTCGCCATCGGTTCCGGCACCAAGCTCGCGCTCGAAGATGCGATCGAGCTAACCCGGCAATTTCGCAATCTTGGCGACACCTCTGATAAGATTCCCGCTGTGCTGGATGCTTATGAAGAAGTACGTGCCGTCGACGTCGCTCGCATCCAGAATGCCGCGCGCAACGCGATGGAATGGTTCGAGGTCGTCGGCAGCCGCTACGCCGACAGACTCGAGCCCGAGCAGTTCATGTACTCGTTGCTGACACGATCACAGCGCATCAGTCATGAAAATTTGCGCTTGCGCGACAAGACATGGCTTGAAAATTACGAGCGTTGGTTTGCGGCGCGCGCCGGCATCAATATCGATCCGGAGGGGCCGCCGGTCCCGCCGATGTTCACGCCTTACCGGGTGCGCGGCCTGACGCTGCAAAACCGTATCGTCATGTCGCCGATGGCAATGTATTCGGCCAAAGACGGTCTGCCTGACGATTTTCATCTGGTCCATTTCGGCAGCCGCGCGCTCGGTGGTGCCGGACTGATTTTCGGCGAGATGACCTGCGTTTCGCCGGACGCGCGCATTACGCCCGGGTGCCTCGGTCTTTGGAGCGATGAGCAGGCGGCGGCATGGAAACGCATCGTCGATTTCGTGCATGCGACCACGTCGGCAAAATTCGGGCTGCAACTCGGCCACGCCGGGCGCAAAGGGTCAACGCGGGTCGCGTGGGAAGGAATCGACCAGCCCCTGCATGAAGGGAACTGGCCGTTGATCTCTGCTTCAGCCCTGCGATACATGCCTAACAGTCAGCTGCCACGGGCGATGACGCGCGCCGACATGGATCGGGTAAAGGCGGATTTTGTTGCAGCCGCCAAGCGTGGTGTCGAGATTGGCTTCGATATCATCGAACTGCATTGCGCGCATGGTTATTTGCTGTCGAGCTTTCTGTCGCCACTCACCAACCATCGCACCGACGAATACGGCGGCTCACACGAAAACAACGCGCGGTATCCGCTCGAGGTTTTCCGCGCCGTCCGCGCGATTTGGCCGGACGACAAGCCGATCTCCGTGCGGTTGTCCTGTCACGATTGGACGGAGGGAGGCAATACGCCGGAAGACGCAGCCATCTATGCCAAAATGTTCAAAGACGCAGGCGCCGATCTCGTCGATTGCTCGTCCGGCCAGGTGTCGAAGGAGGAAAAGCCGGTTTATGGACGACTATTCCAGACTCCGTTCTCCGACAAGCTGCGTAACGAGATCGGCATTGCAACGGTCGCGGTTGGTGCAATCTCGGAAGCCGATCATGCCAATTCGATTATTGCCGCCGGCCGCGCCGACCTTTGCGCGCTTGCCCGGCCGCATCTTGCGGACGCCGCATGGACGCTGCATGAGGCCGCAAAGATCGGAGTGAAATCGATTTCATGGCCGAAGCAATATCTCTCGGCGAAATTGCAATATGAAACCAATCTTGCCCGCGCGACATCGGGTCCGCGGCCGAGTTAAAAAGCATAACGTTGCGGATCGTGATGGACCAGGCGCTCAAAGATCAGCATGTGCTTGTCACCGGCGCCGGCACCGGCATCGGTGCCGCGGTCGCAGAGGCGTGTGCGATGGCGGGCGCGCGCGTGACGCTTGCCGGGCGCCGCCCCGATCCGTTGCTGACATTGCAAAGATCGCTGGGCGAGGGCCGCGTGCATGCCGCCGCCGATTTCGACGTGACGGACGAAGTGAAAGTGCGGGCCGGTATAGCGGCTGCGCGTGGCGTGTTCGGTCCGATCGACATTTTGGTTAACAATGCCGGCGAAGCTCCAAGCGCCCCGTTCGCAAAAACCGATCTGAAGACCTGGAACAGCGTGCTTGCGGTCAATCTCACCGGCACTTTTCTGGTGACCAGGGAAGTTGTGCCCGACATGCTGGCCAAGCATGCCGGCCGCATCGTCAATGTGGCATCGACCGCCGGCTTGACCGGCTATGCCTATGTCTCTGCCTATGTGGCCGCCAAGCACGCCGTTGTCGGCCTCACGCGCAGCCTTGCCCTTGAGTTCGCTCGCGCCGGGATCACCGTCAACGCGGTCTGTCCCGGCTACACGGAGACGCCAATGTTGGAACGGGCGGTGGATACCATCGTTACCAAGACCAAGCGAAGCCGCGACGACGCACGCGCGGCGCTGGCGGTATCGAATCCGCAAGGTCGTCTGGTAACGCCGCTGGAGGTCGCGCAGACGGTGCTTTGGCTTGCCTCGGCGGCGCCGAGTTCCATCACCGGGCAGGCGATTGTGGTCGCCGGCGGCGAAGTCCTGGCCGGCTAGAAGTCAGCCTGGCAAAGGGCTACTTGAAGCCTATAAATTTGAACCTTAAAATGAATTCCAAAGCCTGATTATCGCGGCCGACCGCGCAATGCTATCCGCTTGAACCCCACAGAGGCATCGCGTGCAGGAATTGACGAACGTCCCGCTGGATGCCGAAACCAAGGTTGCTGAGCGCCCAGGCGACCACGAGAGCGAACTGCGCCTGTGGCTGCGGCTCCTGACCTGCACGACCCTGATCGAGGGTGAGGTGCGTCGCCGACTTCGTCAAGAGTTCGACGTCACCTTGCCGCGGTTCGATTTGATGGCGCAGCTCGACAAGGCGCCCGGCGGCATGACGCTTGGCGAGTTGTCGCAACGCATGATGGTCTCCAACGGTAATGTCACCGGGCTGTCCGAACGCCTGGTCGCTCTCGGGCTCTTGGATCGGCGGCAATCCCGCAGCGACCGGCGCGCGCAACTGGTCAGTCTCACGCCGGAGGGCCGGCGCGTGTTCCGCGCAATGGCGCGCGCCCATGAAGGCTGGATTGCCGAGATATTTTCGCAGCTTTCTCCCGCCGACGTCGATGCATTGATGCGGCTTCTCGCCAGGACCAAAGCTTCGGCGCGCGATGCGATCACCACAGAGGCGCCGCGATGATCAGCGCCAATCCGGTCACATTGCCGTTGAAGGACTATAGCGCGCAACATGCGCTCCTTGCGGTCGCCGGTGCGGTCGCAACCGTCACGCTCAATCGCCCGGAGCGCAAGAATCCCCTGACATTCGAAAGTTATGCCGAACTCGGCAATATTTTTCGCGCCGCCGCCCGTGACAAAGGTATCAAAGCCATCGTGATCACCGGCGCGGGCGGAAATTTCTGTTCCGGTGGCGATGTGTTCGAGATCATCAAGCCGCTGACCGAAATGAACGCCGACGGGTTGTTGGATTTCACCCGCATGACCGGCGAGTTGGTCAAGGCGATGCGTGCGGCGCCGCAGCCGATCATCGCTGCGATCGACGGAGTTTGCGCCGGCGCGGGCGCCATTATGGCCATGGCGTCGGACATTCGCATTGGCACGGCCGGCGCCAAGGTCGCGTTTTTGTTCAATCGTGTCGGGCTCGGCGGATGCGACATGGGCGCGTGCGCGATCCTGCCGCGCATTATCGGGCAGGGACGCGCCGCCGAATTGCTGTTCACCGGCCGCGCGCTTGTCGGGGAGGATGCGGAACGCTGGGGTTTTTTCAATCGGCTTTCGACGCCGGACAAAGTGCTGGCGGACGCGCAAGCGCTTGCCGCGGAACTAGCGGCCGGCCCGACGTTCGGTAACGCCATGACCAAGCGCATGCTCGAAATGGAATGGGCGATGTCGGTCGAGACTGCTGTCGAAGCCGAAGCGGTCGCGCAGGCGTTGTGCATGGAAACCGAGGACTTCGTGCGCGCCTTCAAAGCCTTCGCGGAGAAAAAGAAGCCCGTGTTCGAGGGCAACTGAAGGCCATGATTCGTTCCGCTCACATCGATACGTTCGCGCGCGATCATCTGCCGCCGGCCGAGCAATGGCCGGACTTTTCCTTCAACTTGCCGGAATTGCATTACCCCGACCGGCTGAATTGTGTCAGCGCATTCGTCGACGGCTGGATCGCAGGCGGGCACGGAAACCGCGATTGCCTGATCGCGCCCAGTGGAAATTTGACGTATGCCGCGTTGGCCGAACGGATCAATCGAATTGCCAACGTACTGACGCGCGATCTCGGCCTGATGCCGGGAAACCGCGTGCTATTGCGCGGTCCGAACAGTCCGATGATGGTTGCCGCCTATTTTGCCGTGATCAAAGCCGGCGGCGTCGTGGTCGCGACTATGCCGCTGTTGCGGGCCAAGGAAATCGCGTTCCCGGTTACCAAGGCGGAGATCAAGCTTGCACTGTGCGACGTGCGGCTGTCCGACGAGATGGAGAAGACGAGCCCGCTCGCACCTGCGCTGGCACGGATCGTCTATTGGGGCCGTGACACCAATGACAGCCTCGAAACGCTGATGATGAGGCCCGGCTACGAGCAATTCGAGGCGTGCGATACCGCAAGTGACGACGTTTGCCTGATTGCCTTCACGTCGGGTACCACCGGCGTGCCTAAGGGCACCATGCATTTTCATCGCGATATGCTGGCGATCTGCGACACCTTCGGCAAGTACGTATTGCGGGCAGACCGCGACGATCGTTTCATCGGCTCGCCGCCGATCGCGTTCACGTTTGGATTGGGCGGCTTGGTGCTGTTTCCGCTCAGTATCGGCGCCGCCACGGTGCTGCTGGAAAAGGCCGGCCCGGACGACCTTCTGCCGGCAATCGACACGTTTGGGGCCACCGTCTGCTTCACCGCGCCCACCGCGTATCGCGCCATGGTCGGGAAACTGGCGGACCACAAAATCGGGTCGCTGCGAAAATGCGTGTCGGCCGGCGAAACTTTGCCGGCCGCTACCTTCGAAGCGTGGCGTGCCGCGACCGGTATTCGCATCATCGACGGGCTCGGTTCGACTGAAATGCTGCACGTTTTCGTCGGCTGTCCCGAAGAGGACACGCTGCCGGGTGCAACCGGCAAGGCTGTGCCGGGGTACGAGGCGCGGGTCATCGACCAAGCCGGCCATGAGGTTCCGCCGGGCACGCCCGGCCGGCTCGCCGTCCGCGGACCGACCGGCTGCCGGTATCTCGGCGACCAGCGTCAGCTCGAATATGTCCAGAACGGCTGGAACGTGACCGGGGACACCTATATCAAGGACGCTGACGGCTACTTCAAGTATCAGGCGCGATCCGACGATATGATCATCTCCGCGGGCTACAACATCGCCGGGCCGGAAGTTGAGACGGTGCTGCTCACCCATCCGGCGGTCGCCGAATGCGGCGTGGTCGGACAGCCCGACGACGAGCGCGGCCAGATTGTGAAGGCCTACGTGGTTGTCAATCAGGGCTTCACTGCCGATATGGCGCTGACTCGCGCTTTGCAAGATTATGTCAAGGCGACGGTGGCACCATACAAATATCCGCGCGCGATCGAATACGTAACCAGCCTGCCGCGCACCGAAACCGGGAAACTCCAACGCTTCGAATTGCGTCGGCGTGCGGTGGAAGGTGCCGCCAGCAAGCTTGCGTCATGATTCTTAATGGAGCGTGATCTGTTCGGAAAACCGGATTTCGACTTTTCCGGATCATGCCGAGGGAGAGTGAATTGCCCAGCAGTCCCACCGATACCTTGCCGCGCCGTGCGGCAAATCAGATTTTGCAGCCGGCCGGATGGCCGCAGCCGAAGGGTTACGCCAACGGCGTCAAGGCGCGCGGCGATCTTCTTTTCGTCGGCGGACTGGTCGGTTCTGACAAGCACGGACGTTTTCCCGCGGACTTCGTCGGCCAGGCCCGGCAGCTTTTTGAGAACATCGTCGCCGTGCTGGCCGAGGGCGGCGCTTCGCCCCGGCACATGGTGCGTATGACCTGGTACGTGCGCGACATGGACGAATACCTGAAAGCGAGGCCGGCGCTCGGCGAAGCCTATCGCGATGTGCTCGGCGAACATTATCCGGCAATGGCGCTGGTCGCCGTCACGCGCCTGGTCGAACCGGAAGCGCGTCTTGAGATCGAAACCACGGCCGTCGTGCCGTAAGGCTGACATCGCCCGCTAGACCTGCAAATAGCGCTGCCGCACGGTCGGGTCGCCGGCGAGCGCCGCCGATGTACCCGACCAAACGACATTTCCCTTCTCGATGACGACGTGGCGATCCGCGAGCCCGAGCATCGCGTCGATGTGCTTGTCGACCAGCAGAATCGCCTGCCCCTCGGTCTTGAGGCGCTTGAGGCTTGCCCAAATCTCGTTGCGGATCAGCGGTGCAAGCCCTTCGGTCGCTTCGTCGAGGATTAGCAGGCGCGGGTTGGTCATCAGGCCGCGTCCGATCGCCAGCATCTGTTGCTCGCCGCCGGAAAGCTGGTTGCCCATGTTGCGGCGGCGCTCGAAAAGGCCCGGAAAGATCTGGTAGATATCGGCAAGCGTCCAGCGCGGCGGGCCGAAACGTGCCGCGGCGGTGGCGACCAGATTTTCCTCGACGGTCAACGTCGGAAATATCTGCCGGCCTTCGGGTACGAGGCCGAGCCCGGCTTGCGCGATCCGATAGGGTGGCAGTCCATCGAGCCGAACATGATTGAAGGTAATCCGGCCGCCCACCGCCGGCAGTAATCCCATGATGGTCGATATTGTCGTGGTCTTGCCCATGCCGTTGCGGCCGAGCAGCGTCACCACTTCGCCTTCGCTGACGGCAAAACTTACGTCGAACAGAACCTGCGCGGCGCCGTAGGCGGCCTTGAGCGTTTCGACTTTCAGCACGGCCGCCTCATTCCATCTGCTCGCCGAGGTAGGCGGTGACAACCTGCGGATCGGCCCGCACGTCGGCCGGCAGGCCGGTCCGCAAAACGCGGCCGCGAATCAACACCGAGATGCGATCGGCGAGCGCAAACACCGCCGACATGTCGTGCTCGACCAGCACCATGGTCAGCTTCCCCTTGAGGCGAAGCAACAATTCAATCTGCCGTTCGGTCTCCTCGCGACCGATCCCCGCCATCGGCTCGTCAAGCAGCAGCAGGGCCGGTTGCATGGCCAGCGCGATGGCAAGCTCCAACGCCCGCTTCTCCCCGTGCGAGAGTTCGCCGGCCGGCAAATGCGCGCGATCGGCAATGCCGGCTTGCTCCAGCGCGGCGAGCGCCGGCGGGTTGAGCCTTGCCTCGCGATCGGCACGGCCAAAAAAGCGCAAGCTTGAGCCCGAGCGCGCTTGCACCGCCAGCGCAACGTTCTCCAGCACCGAAAAGCCCGGCAGAATCGAAGTGATCTGAAAGCTCCGCGCAAGCCCGCGCAAAGCGCGCGCTTGCGGCGGTAAGGCCGTGACGTCGGCGCCATCGAACATGATCGTGCCGGCATCCGGCGGCAAAAGTCCGGAGATTTGATTGATCAGCGTCGTCTTGCCGGCGCCGTTTGGTCCGATGACGGCGAGCATCTCGCCCGGCATGACGTCAAGCGTAACGTCGTCGTTCACCAACAGGCTGCCGAAGCTTTTGCACAGCCCCTTGATGCGAAGCACCGGCTCACCCATGGCGCAACCGCAGCCGCGCACAAAAACCGATCAACCCGCCGCGCGCGAACAAAACAACCAGCACGAGGAACGGTCCGAAAATGACCTGCCAGTTTTCAGTCAGGCCGGACAGCCATTCTTCGGCGAGCAGGTAAACGGCGCTGCCGACGATGGCGCCGTCCAGCGTGCCGACGCCGCCAAGGATCACCATGACGATCAATTCGCCGGATTGCTGCCAAGCCATGTAGGCCGGTGCGACAAACTCGGTGGAGTTCGCCAGCAAAAAACCTGACACGCCGCCGATGCCGCCAGCGATCACATAGGCGATCAACTGAAAGCGCTGGACGGTAAATCCGATGGCGGCCATCCGCGTCGCGTTTTCCTTGGTGCCGCGCAGCACGCGGCCGAACCGCGATGCAATCAGCGCGCGGCACAGCAGGTAGGTTGCGAGCAGGCAGAGAAAGGCGAAATAATAAAACGCAGTGTCATTTTTGAGCACAGGCCACCCGGCAATGGTGTTTCGGGCGTCGATGGTCAGTCCGTTGTCGCCGCCATAGGGGGCAAGCGACGTGGCGAGGAAATAGACCATTTGCCCGAAAGCAAGCGTGATCATGATGAAATACACGCCCTTGGTCCGGATGCAGACGACGCCGGTGATCCAGGCGAACGCCATCGAGACCGCGATCGCTACCGGAAGGGAGACGAGTGCGTCGCCGATGCCCGCGGCTGACAGAATCCCCACGGCGTAGGCGCCCAAACCAATGAACGCCGCCTGGCCGAATGAAATCAGGCCGCCATAGCCGACCAAGAGGTCGAGAGCGACCGCGGCGACCGCATAAACGATGATGCGCGTGCCGGTATCGACGAGATAATGCTGAGCAGTCAGCGCGGCGAAGGCGGGCATAAGCGCAAAAATCGCAAATATGACGGCCGGCAGCGCGGCGTTGCGCGGCTGTCGAGCCGATCCGGCCCCGCCGGCCGCAATTGCCGCCGCGCCGGTCATCATTCAGCGTCCCCGCGCCGGAAACAGGCCGGCCGGACGCAGAAAAAGCACGATTGCCATCAACACGTAGATCAGGATCGAGGCGATCGCCGGCCCGACCGTCCGCGCCGGCGAAGGCGCCATCACCAGGCGAAGCACGTCGATGGAGAACGAGCGGCCGAGCGTATCGACCAGCCCGATCAGCAGCGCCGCAACGAACGCGCCGCGGATCGAGCCGATACCGCCGATCACAATGACGACGAAGGCCAGAATGAGAATGTTGGTGCCCATGCCCGGCTCAACCGAAATGATCGGCGCAATCATGACGCCGGCAAAGCCCGCCAGCATGGTGCCGAAGCCAAACACGATCATGAACAGCCGCTTGATATTCACTCCCAGCGCCGAGACCATGCGGGCGTTGGTGGCTCCGGCGCGCACCAGCATGCCGATCCGCGTATGCGTCACCAGCAGATAAAGTCCGCCGGCAACGGCTATCCCGGACGCGATGATCACCAGGCGCCAGACCGGATAAAGCTGTCCGGGCGCAAGCAGCACCGAGCCGGTGAAGGCATCCGGCATCGGCAGCGTCAATGGCGCCGCGCCCCAAACCATGCGAACGGCATGATTGAGGAACAGGATGATGCCGAACGTCGCGATCACCTGATCGAGGTGATCGCGTTCGTAGAGATGCCGAAACACCAGAAATTCGAGCAACAGTCCGAACGCGAGCGATGCCAGCAACGCCATGATCAGCGCGAACAGAAAGTTGCCGACCACGCCGTAGAATGCGACCGCCAGATAGGCGCCCAGCATGTACTGCACGCCGTGCGCAAGGTTGATGAAATCCATCACGCCGAACACCAGCGTGAGGCCCGCCGCGATCAGGAACAGAAGGACGCCAAGCTGCAGCCCGTTGAGGACCTGGACGAAGAACAGGGTGGCGGTCATCGGGATTCCTCCCCCGGCGGGCGGGGGAGGGTGGGCGCGGCTGCCGTCACTTCATCGGACAGTCTTTGGCGTACGAATCGCCGAAGTTCGTGAACACGGTCTTGACGATCTCGGTCTCGTACTTTCCGTCCGCCCGTTTGGCGACCTTGGTCAGGTAGAAATTCTGAATGGGATAGTGGTTGTTGTTGAACTTAAACTCGCCGCGCAGCGACTTGAAGTCGGCCTTCTTGAGCGCCGCGCGCAGCGCATCCTTGTTGCCGAGCTTGCCGTTGACCGCCTTGACGGCACTGTCGATCAGCAGCGCCGCATCGTAGGCCTGGAACGCATAGGTCGCCGGAACCGCGTTGTACTCCTTCAGATATTCCTCAACGAATTTCTTGTTTTGCGGCGTGTCGAGATTAGGCGCCCAATTCGAGCCGGCGAGCATGCCGAGCGCGGCATCCTTCTGCGCTGGAAGTGTCGATTCGTCGACCGTGAACGCGGACAGAAACGTAATCTTGTCGGCAAGGCCGGCCTGCCGGTACTGCTTGACGAAGTTCACCCCCATGCCGCCGGGAATGAAGCCGAACACCGCATCCGGTTTGGCCGCCGCGATCCGCGACAACTCCGCCGAATAATCAAGCTGACCAAGCGGGACGTAGATCTCGTCGAGGATCTGGCCGGTGAATTTATGCTTGAAGCCCGCGGCCGCGTCCTTGCCGGCCTGATAGTTCGGCACGATGATAATCACTTTCTTCATGCCGGAATCCTGCGCATACTGGCCGAGCACTTCGTGCACTTGGTCGTTCTGATAGGAGGTGACAAAGAAGTTCGGGTTGCAGCTCTTGCCGGCGAAGGCCGACGATCCGGCATTCGGGCTGATCAGGATCACATTCGCTTCGGTGACCGGCTTTTCGATCGCGCCGAGAATGTTGGAGAAAATCGGTCCGACCACAAAATCGACCTTGTCGCGGTCGATCAGCGACTTGACCTTGGTCACGGCCACGTCGGGCTTGAGCTCGTCGTCGGCGACGAACACCTCGGTATTAACGCCGCCGAGTTTGCCGTTAAGGTCTTTGACCGCGAGCTGGAAGCCGTTGCGCGCCTGGATGCCGATCACGGCCGGGGGGCCGGATAGGGTGGCGATGAACCCGACCTTGAGGTCATCGGCATGAGCGACGGACGTCAACAGCCCGCAAGCGGCCGCAACCGCAAGCATCGGTGTACATTTAATCATATCCCTCTCCTGAGCTAGCCGGCCGATATTTTAAGTTTAAAATACCGCACTTGTGAAGCCGCCCGCATGCCATTATGGCCCGCATGCCATTATGGCGCAGTGACATCGGCAAGCCGCCGAGGCGAATTTACGCTGTTGACCGATTGCGGCGCCGAAATGTTGGCGCTGTGCGGCGCGCGTGCTTGAATGGTGCAACCCATGCGTGGAAGGGAGTGACGGCCGATGACTGCGATGACGCCTGGTATTACCAAAGCCGGAACGGGCATAGAGGGGATCAGCTGGAACATCCTCGGCCAGACCTATGTGCCGAAGCAGGTCAGCGAAAATTCGTTTTCTTGGCATGCGACGTTTCCGCCCGGTACCTTTGTTCCTCCGCACATTCATCCGACCCAGGACGAGTTTATTTATCTCCTCGACGGCAAGTTCGATCTCGTGCTCGACGGCCGCGAATTCGTCGCCACCACCGGCGATCTGATCCGGCTGCCGATGAACATTCCGCATGGCATCTTTAACAAAACCGACCAGACCGTGAAGTGCTTTTTCTGGGTGACGCCGACGCGCAAGCTCTACGATCTGTTCTGGGCCATTCACGGCATGAAAGAGCAGAATCCGCCCGACGTGGTCGCGCTCTCGGCCAAGCACGAAGTCATGTTCCTGCCGCCGCCGGCGTAACATCGGCTTATCCGTCGTCATTCCGGCCGGGCCGGGACGCGCCTTTTCGGCGCATCCCGGAATGACGGGGTCAAAACAGCCATAGCCCATCCGAGCCTTTCAGTGAGCCGAGCGAAAGAAGGCCGCGCAACGGCCGGCAGAGCGCTTCGGCTTTAGCCCAATCCGCCGGCGACATCGCCTGCTTGCGATCCCAATAACAGGGCTGCGGCTGCAGACAGCGGCGCGCACGGCGGCAATTCGCCTTGGCGCAATCGCGCCAATAGCCGAGCTGATTGCACTGCGCCTGCGCCACATAAGCGTGCCGGTAACGGTATGGCAGCACGCTCCATTGCGTCTTTGTCATTCGCCGCGGAAACCGCCAGCCCTTGGCGCTCACTTTGCGTCGCATTGTTCTCCTCCGATCCCGCTTCGTTACGGCTCGTCGTCAAGCGGCGAGGCCGGAGTCCACAACCACGAACGCGGCGATCGTCATTGCGAGGAACTTTGCGACGAAGCAACCTTAGACTGCGCGGGCCGCTCTGGATTGCTTCGCTTCGCTCGCAATGGCGACACAGAAAACCGTTCTCGCGGCGCATTCGCCTGTCCGCGTCATTCCGGCCGCGTGCACC
>JAGXAC010000096.1 GCA_019075925.1 Hyphomicrobiales bacterium
CCAACTGGCGCCATAATTCGCCGGGTCAGTCGCGATTGGTCGATCTCTGCAACGACGCCCTTATCTGCGCCATACCGAGGCCTGCCTGCCAATCGCGGCCACACGACCTAGTTTGACTTACGTCAAGACCCGGGATCAGGTTTCTTACATAGTCACGTTTGCACTGCGTCGATCCAGCGGATTTCTGGCGCTTTGCGCGGGACCGGCGCCGGCATCGTCTTCGGATGTCCAACGATAATCGGTGCCCGTGGCTTGTGGCCGGGCGGGAGGTTAAGTGCAGCCTTGCCTTCAGGCGTGCCAAGCCAGCCCTGCGCAAAGCCGATCCAACAGCTGCCGAGACCCGCAGCGCGGGCGGCCAGCATCAGATTTTCCGCCGCCAACGATGCGTCCTCGATAGCCCACGGAATGTCGGCGTTGGTGGAGATCACGATCAGAACCGGTGCGTGATAAAAAATATCGAAATTCGCATCGTTCAAGATTTCGTTGAAATGATGCGACATGAGGCCAAGCGGCGTGGTTTTTACCATATAGGCCTTGGCTTCGCGCGATATCCGCGAGAGTAACGATCTGTCTCGTACGACGCAAAACGTGCATGGTTGCTGGTTGACCGCGCTCGGCGCGTGAATCGCCGCATCGATCAACGCGCGAATCGTCGCGTCGTCGACGGATGAATCGGTGTAGCTCCGCACCGCGCGGCGCGTGTAGATCGCCTCTTTAAGGTCCATACGGCTTTCCGCCAAAAAACAAAGGAAATATTTAAGAGGATCAACGCGGAAAGGATTTGATCTGGATCAAGTCCGGCGAGATCGTGCATGTCGCCGAATCTGGTCGAATTCGATGAGGTTGACGCAAATCAACGCCTTGGAGGGCGAAACGGTCAATAAATGATAAAAGCGGGAATTGTCAAAAGCACTGGTGTATAGCGGACCGTGCAAAGAAAGTTCTTGAGGATCGGTCGCAACCGCAAACCGTTTCGCCAACCGATGCCATCGTCAAAATCCCCAAGGGATCGCAACATCGCCATCACGACGCGGCCGGTCGATAACGAAACCGACGCTGCCGGCCCCGAACTCGATCGGTCCGCTGCATCTGCGTCTGGGCAAAAAGTCATCAATCTCGCGCTTCAAGGCGGTGGCAGTCATGGTGCATTCGTGTGGGGCGTGCTTGACCGTTTGCTTGAGGACGAGCGGTTGAAGTTCGAAGCCATTACCGCAAGCAGCGCTGGGGCCGTCAACGCTGTCGTCTTGACAACGGGGTTGGTGGCGGGCGGACGCGAGGGTGCGCGCCAGGCGCTTCGCGCATTTTGGCATGAACTATCAGACAGCGCGCAGCGCGGCATTTTCCGCACGTCTTTGGTGGACAAGGGAAATCCGACCCACGGGCTTGAGCACTCGCTTGGATATGTGTTGCTGGAGGCGTTGACCTATTTTGCCTCCCCCTATCAACTCAATCCGCTCAACCTCAATCCGCTTACACCGTTGCTCGAGCGCCATGCGGATTTCGATCGGATTCGCGCACAGCAAAAAATAAAGCTTTTTCTCAGCACCACCAACGTCCGCACCGCCAAGGTGAAAGTCTTCAACGCAGCGGAATTAACTGTCAACCACGTGCTCGCTTCGACCTGCCTACCTCTGATGATGCATGCTATCGAGCTTGATGGGCAGCATTATTGGGATGGCGGTTATGCCGGCAATCCGGCGATCTTCCCGATCATTTACGAATGCGAGCAGCGCGACATTCTATTGGTTCACACCACGCCGTCCGAGCGACCGGAGGTGCCGCAAACCTCACCCGCCATCATGAACCGTATGCAGGAAATCAGCTTCAACACCGCGCTTATCCGTGAAATGCGGACCGTAGCTTTTCTCAACAGGCGAATCGAACAGGGCAAGGCCGAGGGCAAGCAGATGCTGGTGCATGTGATCGAAGCCGAAGACCTGATGCAACATTTCACCGCTTCCAGCCGATTAAACAGTGACTGGGATTTCCTCACGTTACTGTTCGACGAAGGTCGGGCGCGTGCTGACGCCTGGTTGAAAGAGAATTTCGATTATATCGGGGTAAATTCGACGGTCGATCTTGAGGAAAAATATTTTTAGGTGATTAGGTCGCGGGATGTTGCGGTTTGACCGCCGAACGCCTTGCGCGGACGCGTCATCGTGCATGAGCGTGGCTTCGCAGTAGCGGATCAGGTTTTCGGCGATCGCTTGATTTGGTTCACGCTTAGTCCGATCGGTTGCGGGTGCGGACCTTGATCGAAATCAAAGTAGCGGCACACCAAGCCGGCGCATAAAGACCCTAGAGGAGAGTACTGATGACTGAATCGTTTCAAGGAACCGGGTCTGTTGTCGTTACGAAGCATGATTTGCGGCGGCTCCTCGGAGATATCGAGGAACGTAAACTGCTCGACATTTTGGCGTTAAATCCGAGCATCGCCGAAATCGAAGAAGCGGCGGTGTGGGCCGCGGGTAATGGTGATATTTTGGCTAAAAGCGGCCACCCACTGAGCGGAACCGTTGCCGAAGTCGTGGAAATTCTGTTGGCCGGCGAAGAAGAGGAAGAGGAGCGTCCGCCGGCGGCATAATGCCGGCAATGCTCTTAAGAAAGCCGGATGGGCACGGTTTGCGCCCTGATCTTGATCTTCCTTTAAACGCGCGAGCTAGCGTATCCAGGATACCGCCGGACGCATCGGTCGGCTCGCACTATCAAGCTCCGACGACGATGATGAAAGTTTTAGTGGCTTCTCGATTACGTCGTGCATTTGTCCGTCACGTAATGCAGCGTGCGGCGAAATTTCCGTATCGGATGATTTTGCTAAAGGCCGGATCGCATCCTACCGGAATTGGCACGATGCCTTTTGACGGCAACACAACTTGTTTTGTCGCATCCCCGGCGATTCCGTTACGCCCATTAACGAGACGATCGCCCTTGAGCGCGATGTTACTCGTGGTTCTGAGATGGTCCGGTGTGCTGCCGAGCGCGGTGATGGTGTCATGCGTCGAAAACAGGATCATCGCCCACGCGAGAACAATGGCCGCGATCAACGATACACCAACGACACCCGACGAATAGCCCCTGAAGCGATCGCTTTGCATGACTGCCACTCCTATAAAGTGGACGGCCTTTAAAGAAACAGCTTCCGGTGATTTCCAAAATTCCGAATTTTTCCCTAAGTGAAATTACCTAAACAATCATCATATCGTCTGATCCGATCGCCGGGAAGTGGAATCATCAGGGCCCCACGGACGGACGGTTCAAAGACGCCACCAAGAGCGCTGTCGTACTTTTGATTTGGCGCAATTATAGCAGCGACAGCGGGCGTATCATTTTAAAATACTAGGGGAGACCGTGATGATTAAAGACGTCGTCTTCAATTTGCCGCTCGTGCAGCGTGACAAAGCGGATTATGCAATTTCAATCGCCAGCGCTTTTGAAGCCCACATTACCGGAACGGCTTTCGTGTACGAAGCGATCGTGCCGGTGCCAGGGGATATCAACCCTGACATCGTTGAGGCGCAACAACGCGAGAACGAGGAGGCCGCAAAAAACGCGGCTAAACGGTTCACCGATGCGGCGGCACGCGCCGGCGTATCGGCAGACGCGCTAACTCTCAACGTCGAATTCGGCGACGTGGGACGGCGGTTCGGTGTTATAGCGCGATGTTTCGATCTTGCGGTTGTCGGACAGGCCGAGCCCGGCAAGGACACGGCCGAGACGACAATCGTCGAGGGTGCGCTGTTTGAGACCGGCAGGCCCGTCGCTATCGTGCCTTATATTCAGAAGGCGCCGCTGAAACTCGACAATGTCATGGTGTGCTGGGACGGCAGCCGTTCGGCCGCTCGCGCGGTCGCAGATTCGATGCCCTTTCTCGAGCGCGCCGGTCGTGTCGAGATCGTTACTGTCACGAACGAACGCGGCAAACTCGATCGCGTAATCGAAGGCGTTGACATAGCAACGCACCTGGCACGTCATGGTTTGAACGTTACCGTGAACAGAATGCCCGTGGACGAAATCGATGTTGGAAATGCCTTGCTTTCGCACGCGGCGGACAGTGACGCCGATTTCATGGTGATGGGAGGTTACGGGCATTCCCGACTGCGCGAATTTGTGCTTGGCGGCGTCACCCGCAGCATCTTGAGCTCGATGACGGTACCGGTGCTGATGTCGCACTAGCCAGCGAGGCCAAACCGATGTCGGCAATTACCGCTTATCTTGCGCGGCTTATCGGTCTGTCCACCATTGTGCTTGTCGGTGCTTTCATGATGCGCGGGAGCTCGCCGATTACGGCCACGATCGCCGACAGCCCCATCATGCTGGTCTATGCGATATTTAGTCTTGCGGCCGGCCTCGCGATCGTCCTCGGTCACAACGTCTGGTCCGGCGGCGCGTTGCCGGTGATCGTCAGCGTCGTCGGTTGGTTGATACTTGCGAAAGGTCTGTTGTTATTGTTTGCCGATCACGAAACGCTCGTCATCCTCGTCGAGCGGATGAACTATGATCAAAATTATCTCTTTTATCTATCGCCGTCGTTGGCTCTTGGTCTTTACTTGACCTACGCTGGCTTCACGGCTTCGGCTTCAAAACTCTGAAGCCCTTCGACCAGAGTGAAGAAAGTTGCTTGAAGTGCTGGCTTGGCAATCCGTCCGCGCCTTGATGGACGGCTACCGCACTGAGCATTACGCGGCATGTTGATGAGGTTGACGCAAATCAAAGGCATGGAGGGCGAAACGGTCAATAAGCAGACGGCAAATATAAGGTGGAGTCGCACTCATGAAAGCACTCGTGTATGGCGGACCGGGCAAAAAAGTTATTGAGGATCGGCCGCAACCGAAAATCGTTTCGCCAACCGATGCCATCGTCAAAATCATCAAGACGACGATTTGCGGAACAGATTTACACATACTCAAGGGCGATGTAGCGACATGCGCTCCCGGTCGCATTCTCGGGCACGAGGGTGTCGGTGTGATCGATAAGGTCGGCGCGGCCGTTTCTTCATTCAAGCCCGGCGATCATGTCATCGTGTCGTGCATCTCTTCCTGTGGAAAGTGCGACTATTGCCGGCGTGGCATGTATTCGCATTGCACCAGTGGTGGTTGGATTCTGGGCAACAAAATAGATGGCACACAGGCGAATATGTTCGCATTCCTTTTGCCGATACCAGCCTCTATCACGTTCCCGCGGGCGCAGAAGAAGACGCCCTGGTCATGTTGAGCGACATCCTGCCGACCGGGTTCGAATGTGGTGTGCTTAACGGAAAAGTCGAGCCCGGGTCGACCGTCGCCATCGTGGGGGCCGGGCCAATCGGTCTCGCCGCCTTGTTGACCGCGCAATTTTATTCGCCCGCGCAAATTATTATGGTGGATATGGACGATAACCGTTTGCAAATCGCCGCGCGGTTCGGTGCCACAACTGTCATTAACAATAAGGACGGCAAGGCCGTAGAGAAAATCATGAAAATGACGGACGGCCGCGGCGTCGATACCGCAATCGAAGCGGTCGGCGTTCCGGCAAGTTTCCTCACCTGCGAAGAGATCGTCGCGCCCGGCGGCATCATTGCCAATATCGGCGTGCATGGGGTCAAGGCGGATCTGCATCTGGAAAAACTGTGGGATCGCAACATCGCCATCACGACGCGACTGGTCGATACCGTGACCACGCCGATGTTGCTGAAAACCGTACAATCGCACCGAATCGACCCTAAGCAGCTGATTACGCATCACTTCAAAATGGATAAGATATTGGATGCCTATGACGCTTTCGCCGCCGCCGCCCAAACCAATGCGCTGAAAGTGTTGATCGAGGCGTAATGCGCGGGCGCCTCCGCTGTGGCGAAGGTACTTCGTCTTTCCGATACGTTTTTCGCAAGGAGTTGAAGATGAGCAGGATCGCTATACCGCATGACGCCCTGGTCTTTGTCGGCGATGGGCAAAGGGCCCTGTTCCTTCGTAATCTTGGCGATGCGACGGTTCCCAATCTCAAGACGGAGCGGGTTTTCAAGGAAAAGGACCTGCCGACGCGCGAACAGGGCTCGGATCGACCGGGACGCGCCTTCAAGCGGGCCGGGACGAATTTGCGCAGCAGTGTTGAGACGACCGATTGGCACGAATTGGAAAAGGAGCGATTTGCCGACCGCGTAGCCGCCGCACTGGAGCAATTTGTCCGGGCCAACCATACGCGAAAAATCGTCATCGTGGCGCCGCCGCACACGCTCGCAGAATTGCGTCGCGTATTTCACGCCGATGTCAAACGTCGGATTGTTGCCGAGGTGAACAAGGATTTGACCAAAGAGCCGGTCTGGGAAATAGAAAGGCATCTTTTCGCGCGGGATTAAAGAGCGCCGGATATGCGGGCGATGGTCCTTGAGCGGCTGCGCGAGCCGCTGAAGTTGGAAGAGCGACCGGATCCGCGCCCAGCCGCGGGAGAGGTGCGCGTTCGCGTCGCCGCGTGCGGCGTCTGCCGGACCGACCTCCATGTGGTCGATGGCGAGTTGCCCAACCCCAAGCTGCCGATCATTCCGGGCCACGAAATCGTCGGCTATGTCGATCTTGTCGGCGAAGGCGTCGACGCGCCCGCGATCGGCACGCGCGTCGGTATTCCTTGGCTCGGCTGGACCTGCGGGCAGTGCGTTTATTGCCGCAGCGGCAGGGAAAACCTGTGCGATCGGCCGCTGTTTACCGGCTACACGCGCGACGGAGGTTATGCGACACAACTGGTGGCCGACGCGCGATACGTGTTCCCGCTGCCGGCGATTGGCGACGACGTCGCAAGCGCGCCTCTATTGTGCGCCGGTTTGATCGGCTGGCGGTCACTGCGGATGGCCGGCGAGGGTAAGAAAATCGGCCTATATGGCTTTGGCGCAGCCGCTCACATTATCGCCCAGGTGGCGCGATGGCAGGGCCGCGACGTCTATGCCTTTACGCGAACCGGCGATAACGCAGCGCAAATTTTTGCACGCAACCTCGGTGCATGCTGGGCCGGGAGTTCAGACGAGCAGCCGCCCGAACAGCTCGATTGTGCCATCATTTATGCGCCGGTGGGGTCGCTCGTGCCGGCAGCGCTCGGCGCGGTGCGCAAGGGCGGCCGGGTCGTTTGCGCCGGAATTCACATGAGTGATATTCCGAGCTTTCCTTATCGCCTGTTGTGGGAAGAGCGCCAGCTCATTTCAGTCGCAAATCTCACCCGAAGCGATGGCGAAGAGTTCTTTACGATTGTTGCGAAGGCTGACATTGCGGCGCAAGCGGTTCGATATCCGCTTGAACGCGCCAATGATGCATTGTCCGATTTGCGGAGCGGTCGATTGCAGGGAGCGGCCGTTCTCGTACCGTAAGCCGCCTTGCTTCGAGAACCACCGACAGTCGATCAGCAATTTGCGCGGCACCGAATCAGCGCACGCATGCAATGCGCCGATGATTCACCGCGATATTCGCAGTAATTGAATCTTTGGCCGCAGCGCGAATTGCAATAATCGTCGGCGACCTCGATCACCCGCAAATGTGTTTGTTCCGGCTTGACAAAATTTGAAGTCGGCTGAGGCCGCCCTACATCGGCACTTGCCGCTACGGCGCTGCACGTGACGGCAAAGAACATGCAAATAGCGCGCATGAAAGAACTCATCCCTCACGTAATCCGCGCTGACTTATCATCGAAAACAACCACCCAATCCATCAAATTGCCGCACGCACCGCAACGACGCGAAACGTGTGCATATCGCCCGCGTGATCGCCGATTGAGACGTACTCGCCGGGCCGAAAGGCGTGTGTACCGAAGCGGTAACCTCCCTCATCGCCGTCGGCGGCCCTGCCGGCGTAGTCAAACATCCAGCGTGCGTGCTCCGGTCCACCTGGTTTATGAACCAGATGCCCGTATTCCTGGTCGTCGCCCCAGAAGCGGCGCACGCCGCATTGCTCACGGTGCTTGCGCCAGAGGGCGGCATCGATATGGGCGTTAGCGTCGAGTGGCGCTACGAACTCGTAGCCGCGGTCCGCCGACCCTTCCGGGAATTCCTTTGAACGCGCCAACTCTAAACGGATCCGCTTGAAAGGAGCCGAAAGCTTGGCTGTGGCCGGACTATTCATCTATCACCTCCCAACGCACGCTGAACGCGCGCCGATCGATTTTCACCATCGCGAACTAAGTTGATAAAGAATCGCAAACAGGATGCGGAATTCCATTGATTTGGATCAAATAACGATCAACGGAGCGCGGCTCGTTTGATGGAGATCAAGGCGGTTTGCGCCACACGGAGGGATTTTTTCATGTGATTCAGAGCTTGCGACATTCATGGTTCAGGATTGTGCGTCGAATGAAGCTACGCTAAGGAGGATTTTCCAATGCACCAGGAAGAAGCTTTGCAACAGCTCGATCAGATGCAAGGTGCCTAATGGGGCTGCTGCCGGCGAGGGGCTGTCCGCCATCGGGGAAGGGGAGGCTTGGCGTCGGTAAATCGCACAGTTGCTAAGGTCGACAAGTCGGAAGCGGCGCACTTCAGCAAGAGGAAATTCGCAACCAGGTGAAAGCGGCGAAGCATCGTAACGAAGACGCATTGCGCGAAAAGTTCTTCGGCTTCTGAAGGTGTCTTTGCAGACCACGCACGGAGCCGACGATGTCGACATACCAGCTGCAGTCGTTGTTTGCGCCCCGATCTGTGGCGGTCGTTGGCGCGTCGCCGCGCCAGACCTCCTCAGGCCGGGCGATAATTGAAAATTTGCGCCGGGCCGGGTTTCCCGGCGCGGTTCATCTCGTCAATCCGCATTATGACGAAATCGAAGGTGTGCGTGCAGTCAAATCTTATGAAGAACTTCCGGACATCCCGGACGTCGCCGCCATTGCGGTACCACCGCTCGCTGTTCCGGATACTGTTGCCGCCGTCGCGCGGAAGGGCACAGCAGCCGCCATCATCATCACCGCTGGACTTGGGCATGGTCCAGGCTCGCTCGCTGAGCGTAGCACGCGTGCGGCGCGCGAGGCGGGTCTGCGCTTGGTGGGCCCTAATTGCCTCGGCGTGCTGGTACCGCAGGCAAAGCTCAATGCCAGTTTTGCCGCCTCAACGCCGCCGCCCGGCGATCTCGCGCTGATTTCGCAATCCGGGGCGATTGCGACCGGGCTTGTCGAGTGGGCGGCGGTGCGCGGCGTCGGATTTTCCTCGATTGTTTCGATCGGCGACAGCATCGATGTCGATTTTGCCGATTTGCTCGACTATTTCGCCATGGATCGCGCGACTCGCGCGATTTTGCTCTACGTTGAATCGATTCGAGACGCGCGCAAGTTCATGTCGGCGGCGCGCGCTGCGGCGCGGGCCAAACCAGTGCTGGTGATCAAATCTGGACGGCACGCCCAGGGCGCCAAGGCCGCGTTGACCCATACCGGTGCACTGGCCGGATCAGACGCGGTCTACGACGCTGCGTTCCGCCGTGCCGGCCTGCTGCGGGTCATCGATCTCGACGAGCTATTCGCCGCTTCTGAGACGCTTGGCCACTTAACCGCGCTCGGCGGCAAGCGGCTGGCGATTTTGACTAACGGCGGCGGCGTCGGCGTTCTCGCCGTTGACCGCCTGGTCGACCTCGGCGGCGAATTGGCCGCGATCTCGCCCGACACGATGCAGAAGCTCGACGCGGCGCTGCCGCCGATCTGGTCGCACGCAAATCCGGCTGACATTGCCGGCGACGCCGACGCGGCGCGCTATGCGGTGGCATTGGAAATTTTGCTCGACGATCCGGCCAACGACGCCGTGCTGGTAATGAATGTACCCACCGCGCTTGCGTCTCCCGCCGACGCCGCAAAATCGGTTGTCGCAATCGCCGACAAAAACCGGGCTAAAAGGTCTCTGCCCAAGCCGATTTTTGCGATGTGGATCGGCCAAAGTGACGCTTCGGCCAAAGTTTTCGAGGAGGCCCGCATCCCGAGCTACGCGACGGAAACAGCTGCGGTTTTCGGCTTCACCCATCTCGTGCGCTACCAGGAGGCGCGCAATCTGTTGATGGCGGTGCCGCCGAGCCTGCCGCAGGATTTTGCGCCGAAGCCGGACGTCGTGCGGCCTGTCCTCGATGCTGTATTGGGTGAGAAGCGAACCTGGCTCGATCCGGTCGAGTTGTCGCAGGTCTTTTCCGCCTACGACATTCCGGTCACGCCGGCGCTTCTGGCCCGGAACGCCGACGAAGCGGTGGCGGCGGCAAAGTCATACCTTGCCAATGGGGTGCCGATCGTCCTCAAGATCCAATCGCCGGATATCGTGCACAAATCCGAAGTCGGCGGGGTACAGCTCGATCTCGCCACCGAGAATGCAGTACGCGAAGCTGCGCAAAATATTTTGCGAAAAGCCAGAGAGGCGAAGCCCACGGCGCGCATTACCGGCCTTGCGGTTTTCCCCATGATTGTGCGACCGAAGGCGCGCGAACTGATCGTCGGCGTTGCCGATGACCCGACGTTCGGCCCGGTCATAGGGTTCGGTCAGGGTGGGACCGCCGTAGAAGTCATCAGCGACAAGGCGCTGGCGCTACCGCCGCTCGATCTCGAATTGGCCCGCGGACTGATCGCGCGAACGCGCGTTTCCCGCATTCTCAAAGCCTACCGCAACGTGCCGGCTGCGGACGAACGCGCGATCGAGCTTCTGCTCGTGAAGCTGTCACAGCTCGTGGCCGACTTTCCGGAGATTCGGGAAATTGATCTTAATCCGGTGCTGGCGGACGAGACCGGCGTGATCGCCGTCGATGCCAGGATGTCAATTGCTCCCGTGCAGGAATTGCAGCGCGGGCATCGCGGCAATCCGCGCTTTGCCATTCGTCCTTATCCGACGGAGTGGGTGCGGCATATGCAATTGCGGGATGGGACGGCAATCCTCATCCGCCCGGTCCGTCCGGAGGACGAACCGTTGTATCCGCCGTTCTTCGCGGCGGTGTCGCCGGAAGATCTGCGGCTACGCTTTTTCGCTCCAGTCAAAGATTTTAGTCACACTTTCATTGCCCGCTTCACGCAAATCGATTACGCGCGCGCCATGGCCTTCCTCGCGCTCGATGAAGCCAGCGGCGCCATGCTGGGCGTCGTTCGTTTGCATTCGGACGCGGAATATCGAAACGGCGAATATGCGGTACTGATCCGCTCCGACCTCAAATCGCGCGGCCTTGGCTGGTTGCTCATGCAGACGATCATCGAATATGCCCGCAGCGAAGGCTTGGGCACGATTAGCGGGCAGGTCCTGCGAGAGAATGTCACGATGCTGCAAATGTGCCGCGAATTCGGTTTCCGGATCGAGCCGGACCCGCAAGAGCCTTCGGCTGTATTGGTCCGGTACGCGCTTTAGACCCGGTGAGCCGCGCTCGACGGCTTTATCGCTCCAACGATTTCAGGTACGCGATCACGTTGGCCACTTCGCCTGGGTCGAGCTGAAATTCCGGCATCGACGGATGGCCGGTGACGATGCCTTCGCCGAGTGATTCTTGCAGATTTTCGACCGGATACCGCTCATGCAGCGTGCGAAACGGCGGTGCAATGCGCAGCGGACTTTCACCAACACGCATTATCGAATGGCAATGCGCGCAATGAATGCGTACGAAGACCAGACCTCTTTGCGCAGCCGGCGAAAGCGCCTCCTCGCTGCACGCTAATTGTGGCGCGAGGATGAGAAAAAGAAAGGCTGCCAGACCGAGGCGAACGCCAAATTTGTTGAACACGATAGCCACCTCATGCTGTCCCGGTAGACGGCCAAGCCGGTTTCATCGCCCGCGCATTTACGGGTGGGCTTCATCCTCTGACGATGGAAACGCCATGCCCGACATCGGCTCAACCCAAACGATGTGATCGTGCACCTGACGCACGCCGGGCACGTTTTCGGCCACGACGACGCATGCCTTTCGCATGCGTTCATCGGTGATTGTTCCCCACAAATCCGCTACGCCGCCTTTGACGGTCACGTCGATCCGCGGCGCCCAGGGCTTGGCGGCGAATGCGGTCAGGATTTGATCGCGGATGGACGTGTCGTCGCCTGCCGGAGCTTTGCTCTCTTGCGCCGAACTGACGAGCGCGCGCATCAAGTTGGCGCGGCTAATGATGCCGACGATCTTGCCGTCCCGGAGCACCGGCAGCCGCTTGATGCTGTTCCGCTCCATCAGTTCGACCACCGCGGCCAGCGAGACATCTTCTCCGACCGTGATCGGTTCCGCCGTCATCACTTCTTCGACCTTGCGACCGGAGGCAAGCGCATATTCGCCGGCGATCCGGCCGGGACCAAGGACGAATTCAATCCATTTCGGTCGCCGCCGTTCGGTATCTATTTCATTTCGCCGCAGAAAGTCGCCTTCGGTTATCATTCCTACCAGGCTCCCGTCCGCGTCCACCACCGGCAACCCGCTGATCCGGTTTTGCAGCATAAGTCGGACTGCCTTGAGAATCGTGTCGTCGGGTCGGATCGACACGACGTTGCGGGTCATCACATCGCTAACGCGCATTTTTGCCTCCATTTGGCGGATGGTCAAAAGGAGTCTTAGCCATTGAGCCGGTTCAGCGCGGAGCGATTCCGCAGGACGATCCTTCGCGATGTCGGCACTTCGATTGCTGCGACGGTCTCCAAGCCGGTCAACGTTCGCGAAACCGTTTCGATCGTCAGACCGAGATAGTCGGCGATATCCTGGCGTGACATCGGCAATTCGACGATGTTATTGGCGCAAGCACGCTCCGCCATTTCCAGAAGGAATCCGGCCACGCGTTCCTGCGCACTTTTGACCAGCAGCAGGATGCGGTCCTGCATGCGGCGCAGTTCACGGCTGGTAAGATTAAAAAGCTCCTTGCCCACCGAAGCGTCGCGCCCGGCAAGTCCGGTCAGCGCGCTACGCTTAACCACCAATACTTTCGTCTCGGTGATCGCCTCGGCGGAGAAGGAGTGCTCGTCCTCAAATTGCAGGCCGAAAATATCGCCCGGCAGATAGAAACCGCCGATTTGACGGCGCCCATCGCTGAGGATCCTGTAGGTGCGGACAGCGCCGCTGACGATCTTGTAGACATATTCGGCCGGTTCGTCCTCGCCGAAAATCTCGGTATTGCGCGGATAATTCATCGGCGCGCCCATAAGCTGGATGCATTGTCCAAGTGAATTATCGCGAGCCTTGGATGCCGGATCCGGCGCCACATTTCGCGTAGGTACGAATTGGCGGTCGACGTTGCTGCGGATTGCGGTGTGACTGAGCATGGCTCTTTACCTCCACGAGCTTCGGAAGGTATGGGT
>JAGXAC010000097.1 GCA_019075925.1 Hyphomicrobiales bacterium
CATCCCGCCAGCTTTGCCGATCTCGTCGCCAAGGTTAAACCGGCGGTCATTTCGGTCCGCGTCAAAATCAACGACCAGACGGCGGATCCCGCCAGCATGCGTGGCGACGACGAGGATCAGATACCATTCGCGCCGGGCTCGCCAATGGAGAAGTTCTTCCAGCAATTCGGCTTCCAGAACATGCCGGATGGCATGCCGCAGCGACATCGCCACGAGGTCATGGTCGGCGAAGGTTCGGGTTTCTTCATCTCGTCCGACGGCTATGCCGTCACCAACAATCACGTGGTCGATCACGCCAATTCGGTGCAGGTAACAACCGACGACGGCACGATCTATAAGGCAAAAGTGATCGGCACCGACCCGAAGACCGACCTCGCCTTGATCAAAGTCGACGGCAAGAACGACTTCCCCTTCGTGAAGTTTGCCGATCACACCCCGCGCATCGGCGATTGGGTCGTCGCGGTGGGCAATCCGTTCGGCCTTGGCGGAACGGTTACCGCGGGCATCGTCTCGGCGCGTGGGCGCGATATCGGCTCCGGTCCTTACGACGACTACGTCCAGATCGACGCACCGATCAACAAGGGTAATTCCGGCGGCCCGGCCTTCAACGTCGACGGCAATGTCATCGGGGTCAACACCGCCATTTATTCCCCCTCCGGCGGTTCGGTCGGCATCGGGTTCGATATCCCGGCGGCGACCGCGAAAATGGTCGTGGCGCAGTTGAAGGAGCACGGCCGTGTCACCCGCGGCTGGCTCGGCGTGCAAATTCAACCCGTCACCGCCGGCATCGCCGAAAGTCTCGGCATGAAAAAACCCGAAGGCGCAATGGTGGACGAACCGCAGGCCGGCAGTCCCGCCGCCAAAGCGGGTGTCGAGACGGGCGACGTGATCGCGGCAGTCAACGGCACGCCGATCAAAGACGCGCGCGAACTCGCCCGCACCATCGGCACGATGGAGCCGAACACCGCGGTCAAGCTTGAAATCTTGCGCAAGGGCGAAAGCCGGACGCTTACGGTCACGCTTGGGCAAATGCCGAACGAAAAGCAGGCGTCGGCGGAGCCCGGCTCGCGGGCGCCGGAGAGCGGCATGCATCTTGGCATGAGTGTCGAGCCGGCACGCGACGTCGGCGGCGCCGGTGACAAAGGCGTCGTGGTAACGGCCGTCGATCCCGACGGGCCCGCCGCCGAGCAAGGCATCCGCAGCGGCGATATCATTCTCGACGTTGGCGGCAAAGCCGTCGCCAACGGCCACGATGTGCGCGACGCAATCAAGGAAGCGAAGGCCCAGGGCAAGCACGACGTGCTGATGCGGGTTAAATCCGCGAAGGCTACGACGTTCGTTGCCCTGCCTGTCGGCAAGGCCTGATCGTTGAACCCCTGCCCGTGACCGCCGCCTTGCGGCGGTCACGGTTTCCCTTTGCGCCGGTTCCGCTACTTCCCCCCCGCGGAACAACCGGCCCCGCCCCGGCGGGTTTTCCGCGCCCGACGCGCAATCCATCGTCCGATTTGACGTAAAGCTTGCTACATTGACACAGCCGCCGCCGGGGTGGCCGGCGGTTTGATATTGGCTTGGCTGGAAAGTGCCCGCCGCCGGGATAAGGTTCGCGGTGGGAGCCGACGAAAGCAATGACTTATTGTTGCGGAATCCTGGTGCGCGAAGGACTCGTGATGTTCGCCGACACGCGCACCAATGCCGGCGTGGACAATATCGCCACCTTCCGCAAGCTCCACGTATTCACCGATCCCGGCAAGCGGATCATGGCGATCGCATCGGCCGGCAATTTGTCGATCAGCCAATCCGTCGTGAGCATCCTGACCGAAGGTTACGAAAATCCGGACACCGGTGAGCATGAATTGCTGATGAATGCGCCGAGCATGTTCCAGGCCGCGCAGCGGGTCGGATACGTGATCCGCACCATCCATTCCACCGAAGGCAAGGCCTTGCAGGCCGCCGACGTCGATTTCGACGTCTCTTTCCTTTTCGGCGGCCAGATTGCCGGCGATCGCATGCGGCTATTCATGATCTATTCCGCCGGCAATTTCATCGAATGCACGACCGATACGCCCTACCTGCAAATCGGCGAGCACAAATACGGCAAGCCGGTACTTGATCGGGCGATCGGCTACGACATGGACCTCTATGACGCGCTCAAGGTCGGGCTCGTGTCCATCGACTCGACCATGCGGTCCAATCTCGGGGTCGGCATGCCGATCGACCTTCTGGTGGTCCGGCGCGACAGCTGCGACGCCGAGCTGATTCACCGGATCGAACCCGGCGACCCGTATTTCAGCGACTTGCGCCAACGGTGGTCGGCAGCTTTACGCGCCGCGCACATCGCCATTCCTCGCCCGCCCTACACCAATAAGCGCTGAAGCCTCGCAACCATTGGTTCCGTTGGCCGAATTTACGCCACGTTAACTGACGCGGCGAATTCGCGCACTGGCGGCCTTACAACCGTTTGCGGGGCTGAATTGCAAGCGAATTGCAATCTTTTTCAGCTTATGGTCGCGGCGAGCACGGTGAGTTCGGAAAAGGGTGCGTAACGCGTGACCACTTCGGCGCGGCTAAAAATCGCCGAGGACACCGGCAGGTCGCGTTGGGACCGTGCGCGGTTGCGGCTAATCGTGCCGGTCGGCGTGATCGCCGCCGTGGCGATCGGCTGCCTGTTATACGCGGTGATGACCTCGGCCCGGCGCGCGAACGAAGTTTCGCTCACGCGCGAGCAACAACTCGTCCAGGAAGAAATTGTGGCACGCGGGGTCCGCGTGTTGCGCGAGGTCGAGAGCGTCGCCAGCACCGCCGGCGCCACACAGGCGATTAGCGTCAAACACGACCGGCAATGGATCGAGCGCCACCTCGGCAACTGGTTGGAAGCCTTCTTTGACCACGACTTGGTTCTGGTCGTAGACGGTTCAAATCAGGTTGAATACGCGCGATCGCGCATTTCCGGCGATGCCGGCGTGATCGACCTGCCGACCGGGCTTTCGCCCGTGCTCGATCTCTTGCGCGGTCGGCTGTCGGTGCTTCCGAGCCGCTCCATGCCGGTTCCTGCCGCAAAAGATCTGCGCGGCAGCGGCCACAGCGTCGCTTTGATTGAGGAGTTCCTCGATCGACCGGCCATCGTCGCCGCGGTCTCGGTCGGATCCGACAGCGACCTTGCCCACGGCAACGACAGCGCGCCTATCGTCGTCTCGGTCAAATACATCGACGACCACATATTGCGGGACATCGGCAGCCGCTTGCAATTGCCGGGATTGCGCATAATCGACAATCCGGCGCGTGCTGCCGGCCAGCAAGTTACCGCTCTTACCGACGCGCAAGGCGTGGCGATTGCACGCTTTGCCTGGCAGCCGATGCGCCCCGGCGGGCAAATCGCCGGCATCCTGCTGCCCTTCGTCGCGATCGCGATCGCCGGCTTTGCGTTGCTCGCCGGTCTGGTGTTGCGACATATCCGCCACACGGGGGAGACGATCAGCGCAGGCGAAACGCAGCTCCGGCATCTTGCCTTGCACGATCCCGTCTGCGGCCTGCCCAACCGCATCTATTTCGGCGAACGCCTCGAAACCGTCATCGCCGAAGTGCGGCGTGGCGGCCCTTCGGCAGCGGTGTTTTACATCGACCTCGATCACTTCAAGGATGTCAACGATACGCTCGGCCACCATGTCGGCGACGAACTCATTCTCAACGTCACTCAGCGACTGAGCCATGTCATGCGCGGCGACGATCTGGTCGCTCGCCTGGGCGGCGACGAGTTCGCCGTCATCACCAGTTGCGCATCGGATTCCTATTCGCTGCAAGCCATCGCCGGCCGCATCATCTCCGCCGTCTGCGCGCCTTACGCGATCAACGGCCATAACATCATCATCGGAGCCTCGATCGGCATTGCGGTCATCGATCGCCGCGCCGGCGACGCCGCCGACATCCTGCGCTATGCCGACATGGCGCTCTATCGCGCCAAAAACGAAGGGCGCAATCGCGCCTGCATCTACGATGCTGCAATGGATGCCGATCTTTCGCAGCGCAAGCTGCTGGAAGGCGATCTCCTGCATGCGATCCGCAACGACGGTCTTTCCGCAGCCTATCAGCCGATTGTCAACGCCAGCGGCGACACGATGGTCGCCGTCGAAGCGCTGGCCCGCTGGACGCATCCGACCGCCGGCGTTATCTCGCCCGCCGTTTTCATTCCGATCGCCGAGCACTCCGGATTGATTGTGGAGCTTGGCGAGTGGATGTTGCGCCGTGCCTGCCTCGAGGGCCGCAACTGGCCGAACCTGACCGTCGCCGTCAACGTCTCGCCGCTGCAATTTCGCCGCTCGGATTTCGTCGATTTGGTCGAACGCATCCTCAAGGAAACCGAATTCGACGCCAATCGGCTGGAGCTCGAGCTCACCGAAAGCACGCTGCTCGGCAACCTGGAGACCGCAGAACTTTCCATGCTGCGGCTCAAGGCCATTGGCGTCCGTTTTGCGCTCGACGATTTCGGCACCGGCTATTCGAGCCTGCTGTATTTGCGCCGATTCCCGTTCGACAAGCTCAAGATCGACTCAAGCTTCGTGCTGTCGATCGAGACCGCCCCCGATGCCGCCGCCATCGTGCATGCCGTCGTCAGCCTGGGTCGCGGACTGGGCATGCGGGTCACGGCCGAGGGCGTGGAGAACGCCGAACAGCACTTGTTCTTGCGCGCCGCCGGCGTGCATTCGATGCAGGGCTATCGTTTCGGCCGTCCCGGACCCGCCGCCGATATCACCGCCCGGCTTGCCTCGCCCGACGATTATCGCGTCGGCAGCCCGGACCAGGAAGTCGCACTGGCGAGCTGAACGCTACTCTCCTTCTCCCCGCTGCCGCGGCGAAGGTCTGGATGCGGGACGTGGAAAAGTTCTCGGAATCACGGAATCTCCCCCCGGATTGCGATTAGCCCGTCGAAGACGCGCGTGAACGCGGTAATTGGCAATCCGACCTCTCCCCGCGCGTGGGGAGAGGTGTTATCCCCTTTGTGAATTGCGAAGGGAGAGGCCTTCATGGCGGCGCAAAAGATTGCATTGGTAACGGGAGCGGGCAGCGGCGTCGGCCGATCGGCGGCGCTGGCGCTGGCGCGTGACGGCTATGCGGTGGTGCTCGCCGGGCGAAAGGCCGACAAGCTCGAAGCCGTTGCCAAGGAGATCGCCGGCAAGACGCTGGTGGTGCCTACCGACGTGCGGGAGCCCGCTGCAATCGCCGCCTTGTTCGCCAAAATCAGGGAAGCCTTCGGCCGGCTCGACGTGCTGTTCAATAACGCCGGCGTCAGTATGCGCGGGATGCCGCTGGAGGATATTCCGCTCGATCGCTGGCAATCCATCGTCGCCACGAATCTGACCGGACCGTTCCTTTGCACGCAGGAAGCGATCAAAATCATGAAGACGCAGGATCCGCGCGGCGGCCGCATCATCAACAACGGGTCGATTTCAGCGCATGCGCCGCGTCCCGGCACTGCCGCCTATACGGCGACCAAACACGCGATCACCGGGCTGACCAAGCAGACATCGCTCGATTGCCGCGCCTATGAAATCTGCTGCGGACAGATCGACATCGGCAATGCAGCGACGCCGCTGACCGAAAAGATGGCCGAGGGCATGCTGCAGGCCGACGGCAGCACCCGCCCGGAAGCGCGCATGAATGTGGACGACGTCGGGCGCGCCGTCGCCTATATGGCAAGCCTGCCGCTCGATGCCAATGTGCTGTTCATGACCGTGATGGCGAACAAGATGCCGTTTGTCGGACGGGGGTGATCGTGCTCCTTCCCCCGCGCGCGGCGAGAAGAAGTGGGAACGGCGGCTGACAAATGCTCGCCGATTGGCATGAATTCTACATTTTGCTGGGTACGGCGGCGGCGGCGCTGGTGGCCCTGCTATTTGTCGCGGCTTCGATCGGCGCCGGCTATCTCAGCACCGAGCGCGGCAGCCCGACCCACACTTACACCAGCCCGATCGTGTTTCACTACACGTTCGTCTTGTTTTTGAGTCTTGCCGCGCTGATCCCGACGAATACGGATTGGTCGCTCGCAGGCATCATCGGCGCCAGTGCGGCCATCGCACTCGTCTATTCGTTTTTCATATTTGTTCGGGTGATGCGCGGATCCGCAACCGACCTCGACGACCGGCTTGGCTACGGCGCCAGTCCGCTTGCCGCTTACGCCGCCGTGCTTGCCGCCGCGATATTCATTTTCCAGCGATCCGACATCGGCCCGCCGCTGCTGGCGGGCGCGCTGATCCTGCTGCTGCTGATCAACATCCGCAATGCGTGGGACTTGACGCTGTTTTTCGCGCAACGGCGCAGCGCCGATCCTCCGCGCGGCCCACGCGCGAACTAACCGACGGCGGTGATCTCGACCTTGGTGCGCGCGCGCACTGTGGCAAGCGTCTTCACGTCGCCAAGCGCTTTCGCCCAGATATTGCAGGGGCTGGCGAGCCGCGTCTCGTCGCCTTCCGAAATCGGGGTGCGGCCGAAACCGATGGCGATCGCGTGCCCCTCCGGCCAGTAAGCGATCTCGCCGGGGACGACAATCGCGCGCGCGCCTTTCTCGCGCGCGACCCGCACCGGGATTTCGAAGTAAACTTCTTCGCCCCAGGTCAGCGCGGAAGCGGTCAGCGGCAACGCCGCCGCGATCGCCTTGGCCGTGGGCGTGTCGAGAAGGTCGGCGTCGAGCGTCACCGAACCGAAGCTGAAGCGGATACGCATCAATGCAGGCGGAACTCGCCGTCGACGGCGCGGATTTCAGCCGGCTTGATCAGCCGCGCATGCGCCACCGTGACCGAATGCAACGGCCCTTCGAGCTTCTCAAGCCAGAAGTTGAGGAATTTGTTCAGCGCCGGGAACATCGGACACAGATCGTAGTCCTGCCAGACGTAAGTTTGCAGAATGTCCTGGTAATCCGGGAGACGATAGAGAATGTGCGCCGTGGTCAGTCCGTAACCTTCGAGTTGTTTGCGGAACGCCGGTGAAACTGAAACCTCTCTCGACACCATCGTGCCCTCCGATCCCATCGCCGGAATGTTTCGAGACTCGCGTTGCAATTACAAGCCTCAAAATTGAATAAGTTGTGTACTTTCAAGGCACTAGCAGCATCAAAGCTGTCCTGCTAACAACCCTGCATCGGTTCGGCTTTGGCTAACGTCCCGACCAACAGGCAACGGCCGGACTTGGCGTGGGGTTCGCTCGCGCACCGGCCTATATTTTTGAATCTGCAGGGGAACCGGGGACCGATTACCCCTCGGAGCAGGCATGACAACGTGATAAAGCGCCACGAGCGTGGGTCATGGCGATGAGGATTGGATCGTGCCTGAATTGAAGGGAACCGAGCCGGACAAATGGTATTTGGTGGTGGTTTGCCCGAAGTGCCTGAAAGACATTGCGTTTGCCGAGGTTCCGTCGCCGCAGGTGGAGCCTAATCACCGGGCATTGGGGGTAAGGCTGACATGTCCCGGCTGTCGGGGCGTCACCAGCTTTGCGCCCGCCGAAATAACGCGCCGACAGGGAATCTAGGGTCCGAAATCCAATACGTGAAATTGGACTCTGAGCTCACTCGAGCACCCTCATTCCCAAGCCCGCCAAGTGTTCGGGTCGGACCGTCGGCATACTTTTTTGATTTTGTGGCGAAATCCCAAAACCCGCGATACAGTTAACCGGGCAACACGCTGATTATATGGGTTTATTCCGGCAGCGCCCGGTCGGGATCGGCGCCCATTGGGCGAGATTATTGGCAATCGACGAAGTCGAGTGCTAAAAAATTTGCCGACGCCTCTTGCGGGCCGATTTTTTCGCCCCATGTCGCGGTCAAGCGTTTGACGAGGGGGAACCCGCGGCGACCGCTCACTTCGCAAAACTCTAGCCAGTTCAAAATCCTAGGAGGACACCATGAAGTTTCGTCCGCTTCACGACCGCGTCGTCGTCAAGCGCATCGATGCCGAGGAGAAATCGGCCGGCGGCATCATCATTCCCGACACCGCCAAAGAGAAGCCCTCCCAGGGCGAGGTCGTCGCGGTGGGACCTGGCGGCCGCGACGAAAACGGCAAGCTGATCCCCATCGACATCAAGGCCGGTGACCGCGTGCTGTTCGGCAAATGGTCGGGCACCGAGGTCAAGATCAACGGTCAAGAACTCCTGATCATGAAGGAGTCCGACATCATGGGCGTGCTCGACGAGCCGGCGGCCAAGAAGAAGGCCGCGTAACCCGAACAACCCGACGTCCTGAGGCGGCCGCGGAGCGGCCCTTGAAGGACGACTTTCGAACGATCAACCCTTCGAGGCTTCGCAGCGTTGCTGCACACACCTCAGGGTAACGTAACCAGGAGAAACTCAAAATGGCTGCCAAGGAAGTCAGATTCTCGGTCGATGCGCGCGACAAGATGTTGCGCGGCGTCGACATTCTCGCCAACGCGGTGAGAGTGACGCTCGGCCCGAAGGGCCGCAACGTGGTGCTGGACAAGTCGTTCGGCGCTCCCCGCATCACCAAGGACGGCGTCACCGTCGCCAAGGAAATCGAACTTGAAGACAAGTTCGAGAACATGGGCGCACAGATGGTCCGCGAGGTCGCCTCGAAGACCTCCGACATCGCCGGTGACGGCACCACGACCGCGACGGTGCTTGCCGCCGCGATCGTGAAGGAAGGTTCCAAGGCGGTAGCCGCCGGGATGAACCCGATGGATCTCAAGCGCGGCATCGATCTTGCGGTCGAGACCGTCGTCGAGGAGCTCAAGAAGAACTCCAAGAAGGTCACCTCGAACGCCGAAATCGCCCAGGTCGGCACCATCTCCGCCAACGGCGACAAGGAAATCGGCGACTATCTCGCCAAGGCCATGGAAAAGGTCGGCAACGAAGGCGTGATCACGGTGGAAGAGGCAAAGAGCCTGGAGACCGAGCTCGACGTCGTCGAAGGCATGCAGTTCGACCGCGGCTATATCTCGCCCTACTTCATCACCAACGCTGACAAGATGCGCGTTGAAATGGAGGATCCCTACATCCTCATCAACGAGAAGAAGCTCTCGGCGCTGAACGAACTGCTCCCGCTGCTGGAGGCCGTCGTGCAGACCGGCAAGCCGCTTCTGATCGTCGCCGAGGACGTCGAAGGCGAGGCGTTGGCCACGCTCGTGGTCAACAAGCTGCGCGGCGGCCTCAAAGTCGCTGCGGTGAAAGCGCCCGGCTTCGGCGATCGCCGCAAGGCCATGTTGCAGGACATCGCCGTCCTCACCGGCGGTCAGGCGATCAGTGAAGATCTCGGCATCAAGCTCGAGAACGTCACCGTCGCCATGCTCGGCAAAGCCAAGAAGGTGATGATCGACAAGGAGAACACCACGATCGTCAACGGTGCCGGCAAGAAGAAGGACATCGAGGACCGCATCAGCCAGATCAAGGCGCAGATCGAGGAGACCACCTCGGACTACGACCGCGAGAAGCTGCAGGAGCGGCTCGCCAAGCTCGCCGGCGGCGTCGCAGTTATCCGCGTCGGCGGCGCCACCGAGGTCGAGGTGAAAGAGCGCAAGGATCGCGTCGATGACGCGATGCACGCGACCCGCGCCGCGGTCGAAGAAGGCGTTCTGCCGGGCGGCGGCGTCGCGCTGTTGCGCGCCACCGAGGCACTCAAGAAGGTGCGCACCAGCAACGAGGACCAGAGGCACGGCGTCGACATCGTGCGCAAGGCGCTGCAGGCTCCGGCCCGGCAGATCGCCGCCAATGCAGGCGAGGACGGCTCCGTCATCGTCGGCAAGATCCTCGAGAACTCGAGCTACGGCTACGGCTTCGACGCCCAAAACGCCGAATACGCCGACCTGGTGAAGAAGGGCATCATCGACCCGACCAAGGTCGTGCGTCAGGCTCTGCAGGGCGCGTCTTCGGTCGCCGGCCTCCTCATCACCACCGAGGCGATGGTGGCCGAACTGCCGAAGAAGAAAGACGCCATGCCGGCCATGCCGCCAGGCGGCGGCGGGATGGATTTCTAAAGGAAATCCACTCGCAAGCCGCCGCAACTTCTTGAAGTGATCGAAGTCGGCAACAGCCGACTTCGATTGGCGGCGGGATGTAAAGCGAAATCCATTCGGCAATCCAAAATGCGAAGGCCCGGGAGAAAATCCCGGGCCTTTTGCTTTGGGCAATAATCCGGATTCCCGCGTGCGCGGGAGTGGGCGTTGAGTGGATTAGCGGACGTTGCCGGGAACGCTGGCGTGCTCACGTGCGGCGCCGCGCTCGCCGGCCATTGCGCCGTCCTGTGTGAGCACCTGATCGATGACGAACAGCGGCCGCCGCTTGGTCTCCAGATACATGCGTCCGACATATTCGCCGAGCAGCCCAAACAAAATGAGTTGGGTCGAGCCGAGGATCAGCACCACGGTGAGCAAGCTGGTCCAACCCTCGACGACGCGGCCGAGCGCCCAGCTGCCGAGCGTGTAGCCCAGCGCCAGAATGCTCAACACGCCGAGAATGAGCCCGAGATAGGACGCAAGCCGCAACGGCATGATCGAGAACGACGTCAGCGCGTCGAACGCAAGCCCGATCATTTTCGCCAGCGGATAATGACTTTCGCCCGCGTGACGCGGCGCGCGATCGTAAGCGATCGGCACCTGACGCAGCCCGATCCAGCTCACCATGCCGCGGATGAAGCGATGCTGCTCCGGCATGCTGTTGAGAATATCCAGCACACGGCGTGTCATCAGGCGGAAATCGCCGGCATCGACCGGCAGGTCGGCGTAACCGATCCGCCGCATCAGCCGGTAGAACAACGCCGCGGAGCCGCGCTTGAGCACGCCTTCGCCCTGCCGCTCGCGGCGAAAGCCGTAGACCACGTCGGCGTCGGCGCTCTGCATCAACCGCCACATCGCGCCCAGCAATTCGGGCGGATCCTGCAAATCGGCGTCGATGGTCAGAATGCGCTCGCCGCGGCAAGTATAGAGGCCGGCGGTGATCGCCAGCTGATGGCCGTGCCGGCGCGAAAGATTGATCGCCACTACGTGCGGATCGCGGCGCACCAGATCGGCCATGATCGTCCAGGTGCGATCGGTCGAACCGTCGTTGAGCAAGAGCAATTCGTAGTCGGAGCCGAAAGTCGCCTGCGCGGCGGCGGTCATGCGGCGGTAAAATTCCTCGACGCCCCGCTCCTCGTTGAAGCAAGGCGCGACGATAGAAAGAACCGGACGATTGCGCGCGTCTAAAGCCACCGATCAGACCTCCTCCGCCCCGCTCGGCGCGCCTTGCCGTTACATTGGGCGCTTGCCCTGTCAATGGATTTACGGCGGATCGAGCGGCGGACCGATCGGCCCGGTTAACTTGTAGATGCTGTAATCCTCGATCGGCACGCCGTGCCGCGACCGCGCCAAAGTGGCGGCGAATTCAACCGTGGTGAAGCGCTGGCGGATCGCCGGAAGATCGCCGCAATCGCCCCGGCAAACGTACATGATCGGGCCGCGAAACAGCGCCGGATCCGGTTCGGGCGCATTGACGTAGCGAATCCGTCCGTTGATCTGCTCGACCGGCGGATGCGACGGCAAATAAAATTCGAGCCAGGCAGCCAGGCCGTAATCCATGGTCAGCACGACTGGCGCGCCGAGACGGTTGCGCACCGCGTCCATCTGCACCGCCAGTTCCTTCCACCCGGCGCCGAGCGCGCGCGCCGTCGGATCGACAGCGCCGAGCGGAAGCACGCCGAACACCGCCTGCGCGTAGATGAAGGCGGCAAAGATCAGGCCGACCGGGACCGCGAGCCGCCGCGACCAAGAGGCGACCGGCGCCCATCCGCCCGTCCATGGAATCGTTTCCGCAGCAATCGCCGCCGCAATGACGAAGGCCGGATGCATCGGCTCCGGCCAATTGCCTTCGACCCGCCCGTGGAAGGTGTGCCAGATAAAATAGATGGCGATCGGCCAGATCATCGCGTTGATCAGAACGCGCGCGGAGCGCGTCCCGCCCATGCCGCGCAAAAGCGCAGCGATGCCCATGCAGCCGAGCACGAAAATCGGCGGCGTCACCAATCCGAATTGGGTGAGAATGAGCTCGCCGAGATAGCGCAACGACCATTCATGCACGACCAGACGATTGAATTGATAGAAAACCGAAGCCCAATGATGCTCCGCGTTCCAGATCAATGTCGGCGAGAACACCGCAAGCGCGATCGCTCCGGAAATCCACGGCCACGGCGTCGCGAGCCATCGGCGCAGATCGGGCACCAGCAACAGCCAGGCGAGGATGCTGACGGCGAAAAAGACCGTGGTGTATTTTGACAACATGCCGACGCCGAAAGCGACGCCGATCGCAAGCCACCATTCGCCGCGTCCGGTCGCGTTGAGCTGCACCAGCGTCAGCAGCAGGAAAATCGTCGCCGCGACGACGGCGTTATCGGGCGTCGACAGCACCGAACCCACCGCCATGACCAGTGTCAGATTGAAGTATAGCGCGGCGGTCGCACCGACCTTCTCGTCCTTGAACAGGATGGCGGCCGACCGCCACAATGCCCAACTCGCAGGCAACGCGAGCAAAACGTTGAAAACACGCACCCCGAACTGGGTATTGCCGAACAGCGTGGTGCCGAGCCGAATGAGGATTGGATTGACCGGCGGATGGTCGTAATAGCCGCCGGCAATGTGCTTCGACCACACCCAATACAGGCTTTCATCGAAGCTTAGTGGCGCGGTCGCCGCGCAGACGAGCCGGATGCCGACGAGAACGACGATGGTGGCGGCGACCGCCAACGCATAGCGCCGCTCCGGCATGGCCGCATCGCCGACCGCAACCAAATCGGAATCCTTTCCTGGCGTTGCGGCGGGGGCCTGGACAAAGGGGTCGCCAACCGTCGGGCGAGCTTCATAGCAGGATGCCCGCCTTCGCGTCACCAAGGGTCGAATTGGCCGCAATCGAGGGGAAAGCGCGAAAGCCCGGCCTCAGCCGGGCCTTCGCCGGAGCGGGACAACCTTTCGGTCGAGCTTCGACCGGAGGCGGAAATCGCCACGAATGAAGGGCGCGCGTTCTTCCGGCGTCACCATTCATCGTGGCCGCGGCGGCGGTGGGACAAGCGCCAGCGCAGGCAAATAGCTGTAACA
>JAGXAC010000268.1 GCA_019075925.1 Hyphomicrobiales bacterium
ACCAGCGGTGCATTCGCCGCGTTCGCTTGGACGCCGCAGGAAACCTGCCGTTCGCCGATAAAAGTGGCCGGGTTGCGCGCCGGGCCGCAATAGGCGCTCACTAATACTTCGTCGCCGCGGCACGACGCCGAGCAGCCGCCGACCAGGCAGTTCAGCCGAATAACGCGAATTGTCGGACTGGGCGGTCCTTGCTCGCCTTGCGGTCCGGTCGGGCCGGGCGGGCCGACCGGTCCGACCGGCCCGGCAGGCCCGGCATCGCCTTTGGGGCCAGGCGGACCCTGCGGTCCGGCATCGCCTTTCGGGCCTTTGCCGCAAGCGGCAAGTCCGAGCGCCAACGTCCCCACCAGCAGCAAATATCCGACCCGCATTTTCCGGCAACCTTTGCTTGGGAGACGCCCCGTCACGCCCCACATACAGACTAAGATATGCCCGCTAAGAATAAACAAATTTCAGCCGCCCGCAGTAGATCCCACCGGTGCCAAAAGGTGCGCAGGGACCGCGAAATGCGATATACCACACCGGCTCAATACGGCGCGGCAAGCGCGGCTTTCAGGGTGGCGTAGTTCGACCATGAACTGGATTTCCAACGTCGTGCGGCCGAAAATCCGCGGCATGCTCCGGCGCGAAGTGCCGGAGAATCTCTGGATCAAGTGTCCGGAAACCGGCCAACTCGTATTCTACAAGGACGTCGAAGCGAACCAGTTTGTCATCCCCGGCTCGAACTATCACATGCGGATGAGCGCGACGGCGCGGCTCAAATCGCTCTTCGACAACGCCACCTGGTTCGATGTCGCCCTTCCGGACGTGCCGACCGACCCGCTGAAATTTCGCGACGAACGCCGCTACATCGACCGGCTCAAAGATGCCCGCAGCAAGACCGGGCTGAACGACGCAATCAAGCTCGGCTACGGCAAGCTCGACGGATTAGCGGTCGTGGCGGCCGTGCAGGATTTCGATTTCATGGGCGGATCGCTCGGCATGGCGGCCGGCGACGCGATCATCAAAGGCCTGACGACGGCGGTGGAAAAAGGCTGTCCGTTCGTGCTGTTTGCCGCCTCCGGCGGTGCGCGCATGCAGGAGGGCATCCTCTCGCTGATGCAACTGCCGCGGACCACGATTGCGGTGCAAAACCTGCGCGAGGCGCGCAAGCCGTACATCGTCGTGCTCACCAATCCGACCACCGGCGGCGTTACTGCGTCCTACGCGATGTTGGGCGACGTTCACATTGCCGAGCCCGGCGCGCTGATCGGCTTTGCCGGACCGCGCGTCATCGAGCAGACTATTCGCGAGAAACTGCCCGAAGGTTTCCAGCGCGCCGAATATCTGCGCGACCACGGCATGGTTGACATGGTGGTCCACCGCCACGCACTGCGCGAGACGATCTCACGGCTCTGCCGGCTGCTCTTGAAGGCGCCGGCGGCCGCCGGGACGGAAAAGTCGCGCTTTAGTCTGCCGGCGCCGGCGTGAACAAGCCGGACGCCGGCGCGGGGTCGATCGACGCCATCCACGCCCGTCTGCTGGCGCTGCACCCCAAACGCATCGACCTGTCGCTCGGACGGATCGAACGCCTGCTGGCGGCGCTGGGCCATCCCGAGCGCCGGCTACCGCCGGTGATCCACGTCGCCGGCACCAACGGCAAGGGCTCGACCGTGGCATTCATGCGTGCGGTTCTCGAAACCGCCGGACAGCGCGTGCACGTCTACACTTCGCCCAATCTCGTGCGTCTCAACGAACGTTTCCGTCTTGCGCGGCCGGAAGGCGGCCAACTCGTCGGCGACACCGAGCTCGCCGAAGCCTTGGGCGAATGCGAAATCAAAAATGCCGGCGCGCCGATCACCGTATTCGAAATGGAGACGGCGGCGGCGTTTGTGTTGTTCGGCCGGCATCCCGCCGACATTGCGCTGCTCGAAGTCGGATTGGGCGGCCGCCTTGACGCCACCAATGTCGTCGACAAGCCACTCGCCAGCGTGATCACCCGCGTCGCGCTCGATCATCGCGACTTTCTCGGCGAAACCGTGGAAGCGATCGCCGCCGAAAAGGCCGGCATTATCA
This sequence comes from Hyphomicrobiales bacterium, assembly GCA_019075925.1. GTDB lineage: Bacteria > Pseudomonadota > Alphaproteobacteria > Rhizobiales > Xanthobacteraceae > BOG-931. The sequence goes on from JAGXAC010000268.1 coordinate 2,053, forward strand.
AGCGCGGGGTGCCGGCGGTGATTGCGAGCCAGACGCGCGAAGCGCTTGCGGTGATCGAACGGCAGGCGGCGCGGATGAGAGCGCCGCTCAAGATTGCCGGCGAAGACTGGACGGCCGGCGAAGAACGCGGCCGGCTGGTTTATCAGGACGGCGACGGGCTGCTCGATCTGCCGGCGCCAAGGCTCTATGGACGGCATCAATTCGAGAATGCCGGCACGGCCATCGCGGCGTTGCGCGTAGCCGGCCTTAAACTTTCGCCGTCCGCCTTTGAGGGCGGAATGATCCGCGTCGATTGGCCCGCGCGCATGCAGCGGCTGTCGCACGGAAGGCTTGCCGGCCTGCTGCCGCCGGAAAGCGAACTCTGGCTCGATGGCGGCCACAATGCCGACGGCGGCCGCGCCATCGCGGCGGCGTTGGCGGACCTCGAAGAGCGCGTACCGCGCCCGCTGGTGCTGATTGTCGGCATGATGTCGACCAAGGACAGCGCGGGTTTCCTACG
>JAGXAC010000098.1 GCA_019075925.1 Hyphomicrobiales bacterium
TTCCCATGAAGAAGTCCCGACCCTTGTTCCGGCGTTGGCGCGGATGAAGCGATGGAATGGTGACCAAAGTGTGAATGCGCGGCCTTCACTCCGCATCCGGCTGATTTTCCGGCCGGGCACGGTCGAAAGCGGGCAGCTTGAGGCACGCAGTCTCGATTGCGACGATCTTCGGGAATTTGTCGAGCGGGACTTTCAGCCGGCGCGCATTGGCGACCTGCGGAATGAGCAAGACGTCAGCCATCGTTACCTGCGTGCCGCAAGAGTAGGGCGTGCCCTGCGCCAACGTTTCATACGCCTCGAAGCCCTCGATCACCCAGTGATGATACCAGGCGTCGATCGCGCTCTGCTCCAGATGCAACTCGCGCTTTAGGTACCGCAAGGGACTCGTATTGTTCAGCGGGTGGATGTCGCAGGCGACAATATTCGCAAGTGCGCGACAGTGCGCGCGCGCAATTGGATCTTTCGGCAACAGCGGCGGATCCGGATGCGTCTCGTCGAGATATTCGATAATTGCAAGCGACTGAACGAGGACATCGCCAATTGCCGTCACCAGAGCGGGAACGCGCATCTGCGGGTTGACCGCACGATATTCCGGTCGGCGATTATGCCCCCCATCCTTGACGAGATGCACCGAGACCGTCTCATAATCGATACCCTTGAGGTTGAGCGCGATACGTGCTCGGAACGCGGCTGACGAGCGGAAATACGAGTAAAGCTTCATGCCGCTCAGGCTAACCCGCCCGGGGTTCCAGGCAAACACCGAATTGACGATCGCAGCGAGCACGCCCGGCGAACGGCGCGCCCGATTTTGTACCGGTTGCTTTAGTCATCCTCCTCCGCGTCACCGACCTCGGCGACGAGTTCGGCGGAACGTTCCGTCAGTTGTTGCAAGGCGCGGTTGAATGCCTCGCGATCCGTCGGAGTGAGGATATCGGTCAGGCGGCGCGCAAAGTCGATGGCGTGGGGAGCGACCTCCTCATACATGGTTCGGCCGGACGCCGTCAGCGACAGGAAGGCCTCACGCATGTCGTCACGATTGGTGCGGCGAGTGACCAGTCGCCGTCGTTCCATCTGCGCGACCGCGCGCGACACCTTGGTCTTGTGCATGTGCGTGTGCGCGCCGATCGCCTTTGCGGTCATCACGTCAAACTGGCCGAGCGTCACCAGAACCCGCCACTCCGGAACGCCGATGCCGTAACGCTGAGCATAGACCCGCGATAGCGCCTGCGAGACCAGGCTGGAAACGACGTTGAGCTGGTAAGGCAAGAAATGCTCGAGTTTAAGGGTGGCGTCCTCGCCCGACTTTTGCTCGGCGCTCAAGTCGTGTTCGCCTTTGCTTGCCCGCTGCGGAGCCATGGCGCGCCTTCCGCGCCGGTGGTTCTTGTGCGGCGGCGCAGTCCCGCGAAGATGGCTGAAGTCGGCAGGCGGCGCAACGGCACAGCGGCCTTGGCCCGCGTCGATCCGGTTGTTAGGTGATAGACTGACAGGGTGGGAGGACGTTGACATGAGTGCGGATTTCGCCTCGACCGGCGATCTGGCCGACAAGACGATCACATTCGACGCCATCGGACCCGATCTTTATGCCTTTACCGCGGAGGGCGATCCGAACTCCGGGATTATTGTCGGCGACGACGGCGTGATGGTGGTTGACGCGCAGGCGACGCCGGTGATGGCACGGCAGGTGATCGAGCGCGTCGCCAAGGTCACCGATAAGCCGATCAAATACGTACTGCTCACGCATTACCACGCCGTGCGTGTACTCGGGGCATCGGCCTATCGCGACGCCGAAATTCTTGCCTCGACAGCGACGCGCGCGCTGATCGAGGAACGCGGCAAGGCGGATATGGATTCCGAGATCGGCCGGTTTCCGCGGCTATTCCGTGCTGCCGAAAGCATTCCCGGCCTGACTTGGCCCTCGATTACCTTCCCCGACCAGATGTCGGTTTGGCTCGGTCGTCGCGAGGTACGCATCATGCATATCGGCCGCGGGCACACCGCCGGCGACGTCGTCGCCTATGTTCCTGACGCCAATGTGGTGTTTTCCGGCGACTTGGTCGAATACCATTCCGCTTGCTATTGCGGCGACGCTCATTTCACCGATTGGCCGGCGACGCTCGACCGGCTCGCGGAGATTTCCGCCGGCGCTCTGGTGCCCGGCCGCGGTGCGGCGCTCAAAACACCGAAGCAGGTCGCCGATGGAATTGCGCTGACTGAGGATTTCCTGACGACCCTCTATGGCGCGGTCACCGAAAGCGTCGGTAAGGGCCGCTCGCTCAACGAGACCTATCGCGCCGCCCGCGCGGTGATGGATCCGAAGTTCGCGAGCTTCGCTATTTACGAGCATTGCATGCCGTTCAACGTCTCCCGCGCCTATGATGAAGCGAAAGGCATCGAACATCCCGTGATCTGGACGGCAGAGCGCGACCGCGCGATGTGGGCGGCGCTGCGAGAATGATTTCCGCGTCATTGCCAAAAACGACGTAGCCCGGTCGACGGATGACGAACGCGCACAAGACGATCTATCGTTACGACTATCGCCGCTCCCGCGATCAGCGGGGTTCCGCAGTCGCGCGGCATCCAGTCGTGGCGGTCGGCGCCGGTCCGGTTGGTCTTGCAGCCGCGATCGATCTTGCGCAGCGCGGCGTGCCCGTCGTGCTGCTCGACGACGCGGATCGTATCGGCGAAGGCTCGCGCGGCATCTGCTGGTCGAAGCGGACTTTGGAGATTCTCGACCGGCTCGGTGTCGGCGAACGTCTCGTCCAGCGCGGCGTGACCTGGAAGCTTGGCAAGGTATTCAGCGGCGACGAGCTTTTGTTCTCATTCGATCTGTTGCCGGAGGCGGGGCACAAAATGCCGGCCTTCATCAACCTCCAGCAATACTATCTGGAAAAAGCGCTGGTCGATCGCGCGCTCGAACTCGAACTGGTCGACCTGCGCTGGAAGAACCGCGTTGTCGGCGTCGATCGGCTCAATGATGGCGCACGATTGACCATCGAGACGCCGGATGGACCCTATCAGCTCGAGGCCGATTGGCTGATCGCCGCCGACGGCGCGCGCTCCACCATTCGCGACCTGCTCGGTCTCGACTTCTCCGGTGTCACCTTCGAGGATAAATTCCTGATTGCCGACGTTCACATGGCCGCCGATTTTCCGACGGAACGGCGTTTCTGGTTCGCGCCGAGCTTTCATTCCGGACAATCGGCGCTGATGCATCGCCAGCCCGACAATGTCTGGCGTATCGACCTGCAGCTCGGCCCCGACGCCGATACGCGCGTCGAGCAGGAACCGGAGCGCGTGCGCGCTCGCCTCGACAAGGTGCTCAGGCCGCACGCTTACGAGCTTGAATGGGTTTCGATCTACACCTTCAACTGCCGCCGCCTCGACCGCTTTGTGCATGGCCGCGTGGTTTTTATCGGTGACGCCGCGCACCAAGTGTCGCCGTTCGGCGCCCGGGGCGCCAATTCCGGCATCCAGGACGCCGAGAATCTCGCGTGGAAACTGGCGGCCGTGCTCAAGGGCGAGGGCGGGACCGGACTGATCGAGAGTTATGATCTGGAACGCGTCCAGGCGGCGGATGAGAATATCGGCCATTCGACCCGCTCGACCGATTTCATGTCGCCGCATTCGGCTGCCGAGCGGCGCTTGCGCGACGCGGTGCTGGCGCTGGCGCCGCAAGCCGAATTTGCACGCCGCATGATCAATTCGGGGCGGTTGTCGCTGCCAAAGACTTATGACACGTCGCTATCGACGCCGGACGCAACCGCCTTTGCCGGCACGGCCAGGCTTGGCGCGCCGGTGCCGGATGCACCGCTGATCCGGCGTGACGGTACTTCGACCCACCTTGTGGAAAGCCTCTGTGGCGAGTTCGAACTGATTTATGTGCGCGATGCCGGTAACGATGCGCGCCCTCAAGCGCCGGAAGGCATCAAGCTCACGATCATCGGCGACGGTTATCACGACCCGGATGGTTTGTTCGGCGCGCGGTTCGATGCGACGCCCGGCGCTGCCTACCTCGTGCGTCCCGACCAGCATTTGTGCGCGCGCTGGCGCGGTTTCGATGCCGCGGCGATTGCGCGCGCGCATGCACGCGCCTTGCAAAGGTGAAGCCGATGTCGAAACTCGTCACTGTTTCGAAATTTTCCGATCCCGACGCCGCCTATCTCGCGCTGGTGCAAGCGCGGCGCAATCTGACAGAAACGCAAGCAGCCGAGTTCGACAGCAAGCTCGTTCTCATCCTCGCCAATCACATCGGCGATCTCGACGTGCTGCAGGAGGCGATCGCGTTGGCGAAACAGGCCGCGCCAGCGCCGCGATGACGGAAGTGTACCCGCGGCGATTTCCGTTCGGTTGGTTGGTTGTAGTGCTGCTGGCAGCGAGCGGCGTGCTGTGGGCGGTGTTGTTTTTCGGCACGCTGGCGCATTTGCGTGCTTTAGCAGGCGGCGCCGCGCCATTCGATGTGAGGCCTTTCGGCTATTCCCACGGGGAAGCACGGAAGTTTCTCGATGCGATCGGCGATCCAGGCCGGGCCTATTACCTCAATCCCGAACTCGTCCTCGACACGTTCTATTTGCCGCTCTACGCGATATCGCGTGCGCTGGCCATGTGGTGGCTGACCATGCCCGGCCGTCTGCGCGAAACGCCGGTGCCGATTTCGGCCCGCTGGGCGCTCGTTGCTGTTTCCGTCGCGACGGCCGGCTTCGACGGCGTCGAGAATGTTTCGATCGCCCGCATGATCTGGATATGGCCCGATGTGCCGCGCGACCTTGTCGCGCTCGCCAGCCTCGCCACACGGCTGAAACTCGTACTCGGTGCTGTTACGGAAATCGCCGTGGTGGCTCTGGCGCTCGCTGCCTTGGTGCGAAGGTGGCGCACCGCTCGCGCAAAAAATTAGGGCGCCGGCGGCGGCGCCCTAATTACCCCACATCGTCACACCCGCCACGGAGAACGGGCGTGACGAATCTCGGATCACCGTGTGCAGGTGATGGCGACGAAGTTGTCGCAAGTTGCGCCGTGGCAGGAACCGGGACCGCTCTGCGGGATCGCGCCGGTGATTTCGTCGCGGTCAACTTTGCGGAACGATAACGCCGCGCCGAATTCGTGCGACCGGCAATAGGAACTCGCCGCGGCCTTGCCGCAAGGCTCGCCGGAGGCGAGGCAACGATTGACGCCGTAACCGTCGGCGTCCGAAATGATGAAGACGCGCTTTTCCGCGCGGGCGGTGGTCGCGCCAAACAGGATGGCGGCAAAAGCCAAAACCGCGATCATCGAACGCATGGAACCCCCAACCGGCGCCGTCCCGGCGCTCAAACTTCGGGATGCACGGAAGCAGAAGAATGCGACGGCGCGGTTAAGGTCGCGTTAACCCCAGCGCCTGGAACAGGCTTGCGCGGCGCCGCTGTACCGATTCGGCGGGCGGAAACAGAGGCTTGACGCCATGACGGTCCTCGACCATTGTGCGGGCCATGGACGGCCTTATCGGCATCGGCGGCATTTGCCGGGAGATTATTCGCTAGCGCCAAACGCTGGCTGCGGCCGTCTTTCTCTCATGTCGAGATTTTGGACACGCCCGGCCAGCAGGCCGAAGGCGTACTGTCCGATTCCGCATGGTTTGATTCGACGATGGACCTGAAACTCTACGATACGCTGACGCGCGAGAAGCGGGTTTTTCGCGCGCTCGATCCGTCAAACGTGCGGATGTATGTGTGCGGCCCGACGGTCTACGACTTCGCCCATATCGGCAACGCGCGGCCGGTGATCGTGTTCGATGTGCTGTTCCGGCTCTTGCAGCGCGTTTACGGCGCCGAACACGTCACTTATGTGCGCAACGTCACCGACGTGGACGACAAGATCAACGCGCGCGCGGCGGAGGAATATCCCGATCTGCCGCTGAACGAAGCGATCCGCGAAGTCACTAAGAAAACCGACAAGCAGTTTCACGACGACGTCGCCGCGCTCGGTTGCTTGTCGCCAACCCACGAACCGCGGGCGACCGAGCACGTCGGCGAGATGCGCGAGTTGATCGAGCGTCTGGTGAAGTCGGGCAACGCCTATGTTGCCGAGGACAACGTGCTGTTCTCCGTCGCCTCGATGCCGGATTACGGCAGGCTGTCGCATCGTTCGCTCGACGAGATGATCGCCGGCGCGCGCGTCGAGGTCGCGCCGTACAAGCACGATCCGCGCGATTTCGTCCTGTGGAAGCCGTCGAAGCCGGGCGAGCCGGCGTGGCCGTCGCCGGCCGGCATCAAGACGCCCGGCCGTCCCGGCTGGCATATCGAATGCTCGGCGATGGCGTGGAAATTCCTCGGCGAGACGTTCGACATCCACGGCGGCGGCATCGATCTCGTGTTTCCGCATCACGAAAACGAGATCGCGCAATCGCGCTGCGCCTTCCGCACGCCGGTGATGACGAATTACTGGATGCACAACGGCTTCTTGCAGGTCGAAGGCGAGAAGATGGCCAAGTCGGCCGGGAATTTCGTGACGATCAGGGAGCTCCGTACTGGTTGGCGCGACTTCAGTTGGCCCGGCGATGTACTTCGATTCGCGATGCTTTCTACGCATTACCGTCAACCCTTCGATTTCACTCACTTTTCGCTAGAGCAGGCGGCGGTCGCTTTGAATGTTTTTTCGACGTTTGCGTATCCAACAGCGGGGGCGAAACCGTCCAATGAGTTCTTGGAAGCTATGCATGACGATCTAAACACGCCACGGGCGATTGCCGAACTGCATCGCCTTCTCAAGGCCTCAAAGGAAGGGGCCTTCGAATTGACGGATCGAATGAGCCGTCCTGGCGCGATGTTAATAGATTCCGATTTCAGCGCAGCGGAGCAACTTGCGGCAGGTCTAGACTATCTAGGAATCAACATCTCAAATTACGATCGCGATTGGACGAGGAAGCAGTCTTTTTCAGGAGTTTCACCTCAATTGAAATCCAAGATTGATGATCTGATAACGGCGCGTGCAGAAGCGAGGACGCGAAAAGAGTGGAAAGAATCCGACCGCATCCGCGACGAACTCGCCAAAATGGGCGTGGTGTTGAAAGACACCAAGGACGGCACCACCTGGGAGATCGCGCGATGACCGCCCGTCCTCAGGAAAAGCTTGCGATGCGGCCGATGCTGCCGGCCGACGTGCCGCTGCTCGCGGCAATCTTCCGCGCCAGCATCGAACAATCGGCTGCGGACGATTACAGCGAGGCGCAGCAGGAGGCCTGGGGGGTCGCCGCCGACGATGAGGAGGGATTCGGCGCCCGGCTGGCCGGCGAGTTGACGCTCGTCGCCACCATCGGCGGCGCCGCCGTAGGCTTCGCATCGCTTGCCGGCAACACCAAGATCGACATGCTCTACGTGCATCCGGCCGCCGGCGGACAGGGCGCCGCCGCCATGCTCTGTGACGCGCTCGAGAGGCTTGCAGCCGCGCGCGGCACCAAAGAGCTCGCCGTGGACGCCAGCGACTCCGCGCGCGGCTTCTTCGAACGGCGCGGTTACGCGGCGAAGACGCGCAACACAGTCACGCTCAACGGCGAATGGCTCGCCAACACCACCATGATCAAAGCGCTTGCGGCCGGCGCGGCAAAGGCGGGCGCGTCATGAAACGCAACGACATCCCGTTCCGGCGTCACTGGCTTTACTATCTTGTGCTGAAATACGGCGTGATCGCGGTGGCCATCGTGGTCACGCTTTACACCATCTTTCGGCTTTATCGGGGTTAGCTCAGATGGCGCGTGAAACGTTCCTCGGGCTTCGGATGCATCACGTCGTCGTTGCAGTGATCGCCATCGTGCTCGCGGTAGCGCTCGCCTCGAATTATTATCTCTGGTGAAGGTGGGGGATGCCTCGCGAACGGCTTTATTTGTTTGACACGACGCTGCGCGACGGTGCGCAGACGAACGGCGTCGACTTTACTCTTGCCGACAAGCTTGCGATCACGCGCATGCTCGACGAACTCGGCGTCGACTATGTCGAGGCCGGCTATCCCGGCGCCAATCCGACCGATACCAACTTCTTTGCCGAAAAGCGGCCGGCGCGGGCGAAAATGACCGCGTTCGGCATGACCCGGCGGCCGGGCCGCTCGGTCTCCAACGATCCCGGCCTTGCCGCGGTGCTGGGGGCTGAAGCCGACGCCATCTGTTTTGTCGCCAAATCCTGGGACTATCACGTCCGTGTCGCGCTCGAGACCACCGAGGAGGAAAACGTCGCGTCGATCCGCGATAGCGTGCGCGCGGCCAAGGCCAAGGGTCGCGAAGTGCTGCTCGATTGCGAACATTTCTTCGACGGTTACAAGGCCAACCCGGCCTACGCGCTTGCCTGCGCCAAGGCCGCTTACGAGGAGGGCGCGCGCTGGGTCGTGCTGTGCGACACCAACGGCGGCACGCTCCCGCATGAGGTCGAAAAGATCGTCGGCGAGGTGTGCGAAAAAATTCCCGGGGATCACGTCGGCATTCACGCGCACAACGACACCGGGCAGGCGGTGGCAAATTCCTTCGCCGCGATCCGCGCCGGCGCGCGCCAGATTCAGGGCACGCTCAACGGGCTCGGCGAGCGTTGCGGCAACGCCAATCTCGTTTCCATCATCCCGACGCTGAAGTTGAAAGCCGAATTTGCCGACAAATTCGACATCGGCGTTTCGACGGAGGCGCTCGGCCACCTCGCGCGCGTTTCGCATACGCTGGACGATCTGCTCAATCGCTCGGCCGACCGTCACGCGCCTTATGTCGGCGAAAGCGCCTTTGCCACCAAGGCCGGCATCCACGCTTCCGCGATCATGAAGGATCCGGCGACCTACGAGCACGTCGCCCCGGAGAGTGTGGGCAACAAGCGCAAACTGCTCGTCTCCGACCAATCGGGTCGTTCGAACCTGCTTGCCGAACTGGATCGTATCGGCCTCGCCGTGGACAAGGACGATCCGCGGCTCACACGGCTGCTTGACCAGGTGAAGGACCGTGAGGCGATCGGCTACGCGTATGAGGCGGCTGATGCATCGTTCGAGCTTCTGGCTCGGCGGCTGCTCGGCAAAGTGCCGCGCTTTTTCGACGTCGAAAAATTCGACGTCAATGTGGAGCAGCGCCTCAACGCCAAGGGCGAGCGCGTCACTGTGAGCCAGGCGGTCGTGAAGGTGAGGGTCGGCGACGAACTGTTGATCTCAGCCGCCGAAGGCAATGGCCCGGTCAACGCGCTCGATCTCGCGTTGCGCAAGGACCTCGGCAAATATCAGAAGTTCATCACCGGTCTCGAACTTACCGATTATCGCGTGCGTATCCTCAATGCCGGCACCGAAGCCGTCACGCGGGTCCTGATCGAAAGCATCGACGAAAGCGGCGACCACTGGACCACCATCGGCGTCTCGCCGAACATTATCGACGCATCGTTTCAGGCGCTGATGGATTCCATTATCTACAAGCTTATCAAATCCGGCGCGCCGGCCTGAACGGGATCGTCATGATCGATCACATTTCGCTCGCGGTGCGCGATCTAAAAAGGGCGGAAGTGTTCTACGCGGCCGTGCTGGCGACGCTTGGGCAGAAGAAATTGCGCGAATGGCCCGATGCGGCGGTTGGTTTCGGCAAGAAATATCCCGAGTTCTGGATTAACGTACGCGGCACGATGGACCGGGTTGCCGACGATTCCGGCGTACATATCTGTCTGCGCGCGCCCGACGCCGTCTCGGTCGATGCCTTCCATGCCGCGGCGCTGAAATCCGGCGGCGCTTCCGATGGCGCGCCGGGGCTGCGGCCGCACTATTATCCAGGCTACTACGCCGCCTTCGTGATCGATCCGGACGGCAACAAGATCGAGGCGGTGACGTTTCTGCGGCACAAAAGCGTGCCTGACTAGGGGATCGCATTTCCCGCGCGTGGGAAAGAGCGGCGACCCAACTACATCCGCTCTACCGGGACCGCCATTTTTTTCTCGGCATCGCTGGCTGTGCGCGCAGCCGTCCGCAATTTCGGCAGGATATCCTCGATCCGATCGGCGACGAGCAGATCGACGCCGTTCGCGGCCACAGGCACAAGCCCGAGCTTGCGCATATGATCGATCAGCACGATCAGCGGGTTCCAGAAGCCGTTGATATTGGCGATTAGGATCGGCTTTTTGTGGCGGCCGAGCTGCGCCCAGGTCATCTGCTCAACCAGTTCCTCAAGCGTCCCCAAGCCGCCCGGTAAAGCAACGAAAGCGTCGGCACGGTCGAACATCGTGCGCTTGCGCTCGTGCATGTCGCGGGTGACGATTTGTTCCTGCGCCAGCCGCAGTGGCCGCTCCTTGGCGGTGAGAAATTCCGGGATTATGCCGGTTGCTTCACCGTCACTCTCGATGACGGCGCTCGCCAACGCACCCATCAGTCCAATGGAACCCCCGCCGTAGACGAGCCGCACGCCGCTTTCGGCCAGAACTTTGCCGAAGGCGCGCGCCGTCTCGACGAAGGCCGGATCGGTGCCCGGGCTCGATCCGCAATAAACGCAGATCGACTTGATTTTGCTCATGGAGTCTCGCTCATGAAGGAGTAGATGTGGCGGCGATTCGCCTTCGGCGCAAGCGTAAAGGCTAGGCAACACGAATAACCTGGCGCCGGTGCGCAAACGGCAAAAAAGCCCTATATGACAATGCAATGGCGGGCTGCCGCCGGCCGCTCGGACCAACGCTTAAAATGAGAGAATACGCAACAGCTCCCGACCGCTCGACGCGTCAGGTGCGCGTCGACGGCGGCGCGCTGTTTTCGACGCTATTTCATCTGTGGCCCTATATCTGGCCGGCCGAGCGCGCCGATCTCAAAGTCCGCGTCGGTGTTGCCGCCGTCCTGATCTTTGCCGCCAAGCTTGCGACCATCGCGGTGCCCTTCACCTTCAAATGGGCCACCGACGCGCTCGCCGGTCATGGCACCGCGCCAATTTTTGCCAAAGATTGGCTCGCGTGGGTGGTAGCTACGCCGGTGATGATGACGCTCGCTTATGGCGGAATGCGCATTCTCATGGGCGTGCTCACGCAATGGCGCGACGGCCTTTTCGCCAAGGTCGCGATGCATGCGGTGCGGCGGTTGGCGATGCTGACGTTCGAGCATATGCATCTGCTCTCGCTACGCTTTCACCTCGAGCGCAAGACCGGCGGGCTCACACGCATCCTCGAGCGCGGCCGCAATGCCATCGAAACGATCGTGCGCATGCTGCTGCTGCAGCTGTTGCCGACGATCGTCGAGGTGGTGCTGGTCGCCTGGGTGCTGCTGTTTCATTTCGACTGGCGCTATTTGGTCATTATCCTGTTGACCGTCGCGCTTTATGTCGGCTTCACTTTCTATGCTACTGAATGGCGCATCGGTATCCGTCGCCAAATGAACGAGAGCGACACCGACGCCAACGCCAAGGCGATCGATTCTCTCCTCAACTACGAGACGGTGAAATACTTCTCCGCCGAGGAGCGCGAGGCCAAGCGTTACGACCGTTCGATGGCGCGCTACGAAGATTCGAGCGTCAAGGCTTATACCTCGCTCGCGATACTCAATGCCGGCCAGGCCATCGTCTTCACTATCGGCCTTGCGGCGGCGATGGTGCTGTGCGCAATCGGTATCGAGCGCGGCGCCAATACGGTCGGCGATTTCGTCATGATCAACGCCATGATGATCCAGCTCTATCAGCCGCTGAACTTCATGGGACTGGTCTATCGCGAGATCAAACAAGCGGTGATCGACATCGAGATCATGTTCTCGATGCTAAACCGTAAGCCGGAGATCAAGGACCGGGAAGGTGCATTGCCGCTGAAGGTCCGCACCGGCACTATCCGCTTCGACAACGTTTCGTTCGCCTACGAGCCCGAGCGCGCGATCCTGAAAAATGTAAGCTTTGAGGTGGCGGCTGGGCACACGGTCGCGATCGTCGGTCCAACCGGCGCGGGCAAATCGACCATTTCGCGGCTGTTGTTTCGTTTCTATGACGTGACCGGCGGTCGTATCCTGATCGACGGCGAGGACATTCGCGACGTCACGCAGAGGTCGTTGCGCGCGGCCATCGGCATGGTCCCGCAGGACACCGTGCTATTCAACGATACGATCCGCTATAATATCCGATATGGACGATGGGATGCGACCGACGCCGAGGTCGAGGAGGCGGCGCGACTCGCGCAGATCGACGGATTCATCCGGCTGGCACCAAAGGGGTATGAAACCGAGGTCGGCGAGCGTGGCCTGAAACTGTCGGGCGGCGAGAAGCAGCGCGTGGCGATTGCACGCACCATCCTCAAAGCGCCGCCGATTTTACTGCTCGACGAGGCAACGTCGGCGCTTGACAGCCATACCGAACGCGACATCCAGGATGCGCTGGACCGCGTAGCACGGGACCGCACGACCCTGGTTATCGCGCACCGGCTTTCGACCATCGTCGGCGCCGATGAGATCCTGGTGCTCGATCAGGGCTCGATCGTCGAACGCGGAACGCACCAGGAGCTGTTGGCCCGCGGCGGGCTTTACGCCAGCATGTGGAACCGCCAGCGCGAAGCGCAAATGGCGCGGCAAATCCTCGCCGAAGTCGGCGACGATGGTGCCGCGCCCAACCGCAACCCGCCGGCGCTACCCGAAACGGATTTGGTTCCCGTCGTGGACGCCGCGGAATAAAACAATACAATGTCCGTCATCAATTCGATCCGTTCGCAACTCGCGCCGATCCATCCGCTCGGATATCCGTTCATCGGCGGCTTCGCGCTGGCAAGCCTGATCCTGTTCTGGGTCTGGTCGCCGCTTGGCTGGCTGGGCACGCTGGCGACGCTCTGGTGCGTCTATTTCTTCCGCGATCCGGAGCGGGTGTCGCCGACGCGTCCCGGCATTCTGGTCGCACCTGCCGACGGTCGCATCAGCCGTATTGCAGACGCACTGCCGCCGAAGGAGCTCGAACTCGGCGAGCGCCCGCTGATGCGCATATCGATTTTCATGAGCGTATTCGATTGCCACGTCAATCGCAGCCCATCGGCCGGACGCGTCGAACGCGTTGTATACAAAGAGGGGGCTTTCATCAGCGCCGATCTCGACAAAGCCAGCGAAAGTAACGAGCGC
>JAGXAC010000099.1 GCA_019075925.1 Hyphomicrobiales bacterium
TGCTCCCGACGGCGCGCGGCTCGATCAGCAGCGCGGCGCGCCTTCGGTCGCGCATGCCACGCTTGCCGCCGAGCAGGTCTCGCGCGCGCTCGTCGGCCGCACCGTGGCCGAAGTCGAGCGCGACCTGATCCTGGAGACGCTCAAGCACTGCCTGGGTAATCGGACCCACGCAGCGAACGTGCTCGGCATCTCGATCCGCACGCTACGCAACAAGCTCAACGAATACGCAGCCGAGGGCGTGCCGGTGCCGCCGCCCGGCGGCGGCGAACCGCGCGCCGCGGCTTAAGCGCGATACCCGCTCATTCCCGCGCAGGCGGGAATCCAGATCGAAAATCGCGTGACACGAAGCGCTGGGTCCCCGCTTGCGCGGGGACGAGCGGCGGTGACCGCTATTTCGGCGGCGCGTTCGCCTCGACGATCACGGTCTCGACCTCGCCGGCACCGCTCCTGCGAAAGGCCGCCGCCTTGTCGTATTCTTCGCAGGTAAAGCAGGCGACGGCCTGCTCGAAGCTCGGAAACTCGATCACCACGAAGCGCTCGAACTTCTTGGGCCCTTCCATGATCTGGAAGCGGCCGCCGCGGGCCAACGGCTTGCCGCCGTATTTGGCAAGGATGGCCGGCACCTGGTCGGCGTATTTCTTGTATTCCTCGGGATTGTACACCTTGGCGCGCGCGAGCCAGTAGGCGGGCATTGTTCTCTCCTTTTTTTGTCGATTAGCGCATCGTCCCGGGACGTGCGCGAAGCGCGAACCGGATTAGCGGGGGGATATTCACTCGGCTGCGCGGCGGGCCGCCACGATCTGGTCGGCGGTTCGGCCGGTCAGCTCGGCCATGTGATCGAACTTGAACGTAAATGTGCCGGCGCCGGCGGTCGCCGAGCGAATTTCGACAATGAGATCGCCAATTTCCGCCTCCGGCATTTTCGCGCGCACCACGTCCCAGCCTTCCCAGCCTTCGCGGGTATCGAAGCCGAGGATTTGACCGCGTCGGCCCGACATCAGCGCGTTGATTTTCGCCGTCGCCTCGTTGGGGCAGACGATCTCGACCAGATGGATCGGCTCGAGCAGCACCGGCTGGCATTGCGGCAAGCCTTCGACGATGCCGATACGGCCGGCGGTGCGAAACGCCATGTCGGAGGAATCCACGGTGTGGTACGAGCCGTCGACCAGCGCCACGTGCAAGTCGACGACCGGGAAGCCCAGCGGCCCGTGCTTGAGGGCGTCGATGATGCCTTCCTCGACCGAGGGAATATAATTGCGCGGAACGACGCCGCCGGTGATCTTGTCCTCGAATGAAAAGCCCGAACTGCGCGGCATCGGCTTGATGTCGAGCACGACGTCGCCATACTGCCCGTGGCCGCCCGACTGCTTCTTGTGGCGGCCGCGTTGTACGACGCCGGTGCGGATGGTCTCGCGATAGCCGACGCTCGGCTGACGCCGCTCGATGGCGACGCCGTACCGATCGCCGAGGCGCTCGGTCGTGACGCGCAAGTGCATCTCGCCTTGCCCCCACAGGACCACTTCGTGGGTCTCGGGGTTGTGCACGACGGTGATCGAAGGATCTTCCTCGGCCAGCCGGTGGAGCGCCTGACCGAGCTTGACGTCGTCCTTGCGCTCCTTCGCCGATATGGCGATGGCGAGCACCGGCGGATAAGGTTCGACTTTGGCGACCGCGGGGTGGGCCTGCTTACCCGCCGTCAGCGTGTCGCCGGTTTTGGCCTTTTCGAGCTTGGCGAACGCCACGGTTTCACCGACGCTGGCGGGACCGCGCTTCTCGGTGGATTGGCCAAGCAGCTTGAAAGTTCCGGCGACCCGGCCGGCTTCGGCGTCCGGCGACGACAGCGTCGTACCATCGCCGGCCTGGCCCGCGAGCATCCGGACAATCGACATTTTGCCGCCGTGGGTGGTGTTCTGCGTCTTGAGTACGTAGGCGACGGCTTCGCCACCGCCCTTCACGCCCAACCGTTTCGCGGTCTCGGCTATTCCGGGCGATTCATGGCGCATCGCCTTCAACAGCCGCAGCACGCCATTGGTCCGGGTCGCCGTTCCCATCAGCACCGGGCAGACCAGCGCCTCGCGCAATTCGCGGGTGAGATCGTCGAACACCTTGTCGCGCGGCGGTTCGATGTCCTCGAGCAACTGTTCCATCAGTTCGTCGTCGTGGTCGGCAAGCGTCTCCAACATGGAGAAACGCGCAGTTTTCTTGCGATCGGCGGCGTCGCCTGCGAGCGCGATGACTTCGGAAGGAGCATGTTCTTTATAGACAAAGGCGCGCTCAAGCGCGAGGTCGACAAAGCCGGTGATGATATCACCGGAGAATGTCGGGATTTGCCGCAAGATCAACTTGGTACGCGATGCGGGCTGCAACAGCCGAAGCACGTCGTGGACGCCGGCATCTCCCTTGTCGATCTTGTTGAGAAACAACAGGCGCGGAATTTTGCGGTCTTCCAGTTCGCGCAAAATAAGCTGCAACTGTGGAATTTTCTTCTCGTCCATCTCGCAAACAACGACGGCGGCATCGACAGCCGGCAGCACCGCGCGCATGTCGTGGGCGAACTCGACCGAGCCCGGACAGTCGAGAAACGTGTAGGCGTCGCCCATGAAATTCGTGGTGGCGACGGTCAGCTCGACGCTCATGCGATGGTGACGGGCTTCCTTGCTGCTGTCACCGACGGTGTTGCCGGCCTCGATGCTACCCTGGCGCTGAATGGCGCCGGTGCGCGCGAGGATGGCTTCGAGGAGCGTGGTCTTTCCGCTCTGGAACGGCCCCACCAGCGCCACACAGCGGGAGCCGGTTGCACGCGTGGCGGTGTTTCCATTGGCTGCCATCACTGCCCTCCCGATGTGAGCGTCGCTCCGGCGCTGGTCACCTCACTCCATCGTTTCAAAGGGCGGCAGGGCTGGTCAAGAGGCGCGACATTCCGCGCACCGCCTATCGCACCGCGTGCAGCTCCAGCGCCCCGATGCCGCCGGCCGCGTTGAGACCGACCTGGCCTTGAACCGACAGCGGCTGCAACGAAATCGAATGGTTCGATCCGCCGATGAGCACATTGGCCCCGGCACCGGCGCCAATCGTCGCCTGGCCGGTCGCGCCCACATAGGTTCCCGCCAGCATACCGGCGTAGCGGCTGGTATCGGAAGCCACCCCCCACACAATCGCCGATCCGGTGGTGAAGCCGATGTCGATGCCGATGATCGTCATCGTTCCGGTGTAGGCTTCTTCCGGCTCGCCGGGCTGGCCCCTGAAAATACAATTCACATTGCGCTGCGACGCAATGATCAAGCCAATACCGGCTGAAACCGAGCAGGTCAGTTGGCCGGCCTGGAGCCGCCGGTCCTGCGCATCGGCGGATACGGTGGCGGTCGCGACTGCAGCAAGAGCAACTGCGGCTGCTATGAGCGAACTGCGAAACATATGCACTCTCCCCCTCACGGCCTCCCTCAGGCCGGACGGCATTCTAGGCCATTACCGGGCGGGCGTCTGCCGTCATTCGCAAACTCGTGTTCGCAAGATTGCGGGCAATCCGGATCGGGCGCGGCCAACTATTTCAAATTGCCACAAAAGCGCTGGATGCGTGCACAGGCTTCTTCGAGCACGGTTGTCGCGGTCGCATAGGAGATACGAAATGCCGGTCCCACTCCGAACGGTGTGCCCTGCACGACCGCCACGCCTTCCGCCTCGAGAAGCTCGCTGACGAAATCTTCGTCGGTGACGAGCTTTTTGCCGGTCGGCGCGATTTTTCCGATCGCGCCGCGACATGAGGGATAAACGTAGAAGGCGCCCTCCGGCTTCGGACAGCGGATACCCTTGGCCTGGTTGAGCATGGAGACGCACAGGTCGCGCCGTTCCTTGAAGATCCGATTGTGCTCTGGAATGAAATCCTGCGGACCGTCCAGCGCCTCGACCGCGGCCCATTGCGACACCGCCGTCGGGTTGGACGTCGATTGCGACTGGATTGCGGCCATCGCCTTGATCAACGGCTCCGGGCCGCCTGCATAGCCGATGCGCCAGCCGGTCATGCAGTAGGCCTTCGACACGCCGTTGACGGTCAACGTGCGCTCATACAGCGCCGGCTCAAGCTGGGCCGGAGAAAAGAATTTCAGGTCGTCGTAGACCAGGTGCTCGTACATGTCGTCGGACATGACGTGCACGTGCGGATGGCGCTTGAGCACGTCGGTCACCGCCTTGAGCTCGGCACGCGTATAGGCGGCGCCGGTCGGGTTCGACGGTGAGTTGAAAATAATCCATTTGGTCTTCGGCGTGATCGCCTTTTCCAGCGCCTCGGGCTTCATCTTGAAGCCCGATTCCATCGTGGTCGCGACCTCGACCGGCTCACCGCCGGCAAGCAGCACCATATCCGGATAGCTGACCCAGTAGGGCGCCGGAATGATCACCTCGTCGCCCGGATTGATGGTGGCGACCAGCGCGTTGTAGAGCACCTGCTTGCCGCCGGTGCAGACGATGATTTGCGACGGCTTGTACACAAGCTCGTTCTCGCGCTTGAACTTGCGTGCAATCGCCGCCTTGAGTTCCGGCATGCCGTCGACGGCGGTGTATTTCGATGCCTTGCCGTCGCGAATGGCCTTGATCGCCGCCTCTTTGATATTGTCCGGCGTATCGAAGTCGGGCTCTCCTGCACCGAGCCCGATGACGTCGCGCCCGGCCGCTTTGAGCGCCCGCGCTTTATCGGTCACCGCGATGGTGGCCGAAGGCTTGATGCGCGCGAGACGGTCAGCGAGGAAAGCCATTGCATGTCTCCAATGCCGGCGGAAAACGCCGCAAGGCGCGAGCTTCGTAAAGCGCCCTGCCCATCCGCGCAAGAGCGGCTCGCTGCCGTAGGCTCAATTCTCCGTTAAGGCTCCGCTGGCCTAATGCGGACCGCCGATCGGAGGACTGCATGGAGCCGGCGTTGGCGGCACTACGGAGCGGAAGCTGGCTGACGCGCGAACGCGTCGGGCTGGTGGCGACCGCCGTTCTGGTCGCCTCCGTCGCCGGACTGCTTTATCTGGTCGTCACTGCGCACGGGCTGGTTGACATGCGGGGGCGCCCGCTGGGCACCGATTTTTCCGATGTCTACGCCGCCGGCAGCTACGTGCTCGACGGCAACCCGGACGCGCCGTTCGATCCGGTCCGCCAGCACGCCCGCGAACAGCAAATATTCGGCGAAGCGACGCCGTTTTACGGCTGGCATTACCCGCCATTCTTCCTGTTCATCGCCGCCGTACTGGCGCTGTTGCCATACGGTACCGCACTGATCGTCTGGCAGGCGGTCACCTTCGGCCTTTACCTGCTGACCATCCGGACGATCGTCTCTCCTACTCCCCGCTGGCGGGGAGAAAGTCGGGATGAGGGGGCGTTTTCACTTGGCTCGGCATCGCCGCCAGGCCCTCTCGCCCGGATTGCCGAGTTTATCATCGGGTCGGCCACTTCGGGCCGGGCCCGTTGGCAGTCAGACCTTTCCCCGCACGCGGGGAGAGGTGGTTACTTCTGGCTTCTTCTCGCCGTCGGGTTTCCGGCCGTGCTGATCAATGCCGGTCACGGCCAGAACGGATTTCTCACCACGGCGCTTCTCGGCGGCGCCCTTCTTCAACTCGATCGCCGACCGATCGTCAGCGGCATCCTGATCGGCTGCCTCGCCTACAAGCCGCAATTCGGCCTGATGATTCCGCTGGTGCTCGCCGTCACCGGCCGCTGGCGCGTCTTCGCTGCCGCGGCAGCGACAGTGGCGATGCTGGCGCTGGCGAGCACGGTCACGTTTGGACCGCATGTGTGGCAAGCCTTCCTCACTTCGACTCGTTTTACCCGCGAAGTCGCGCTCGAGCGGGGCGACACCGGCTGGTACAAGATCCAAAGCCTGTTCGCTTGGGTGCGCATGTGGGGTGCGCCGATTCCGGCGGCTTACGCGCTGCAATGCGTGCTGGTCGTCGCGCTCGGCGCCGGATTGATCCGGTTGTGGCGCTCCGCGGCGCCATTTGCGCTCAAGGCCGCCGGGCTATGCATCGCCGCCATCCTCGCCACGCCATATACCTTCGATTACGACATGATGGTGCTGGCGCCGGCTATTGCATTTATTGCGCGTGATGGTTCCTCCCGAGGCTTCGCGCCATGGGAAAAGACCGCGCTCGCGGCACTCTGGCTCGTTCCGCTGGTGGCACGCAGTTTCGCTTACGTGACTTTTATTCCACTGGGCGTGCCGATCATGCTCGCCACATTCGTTCTGCTGTTGCGGTGCAGCACGATTTATTCTGCTCTGCCGACGCCGGCTTCCAGCGCGATTCTTCTAAAATAGTCCGCAGCATGCCCGGCACGTTTCGCGGTCACGACATCGCCGCGTTCGGCCCATATACCCGGTGACAAGATTGAGCTGGGATGGCCATGTTCACGCTCTACTCGATGCAACGCTCAGGCAACAGCTACAAAGCGCGGCTGGCTTTGGCACAGCTTGGCATTCCGTATCGGCTGATCGAGGTCGATATCCTCAAGGGCGAAAGCCATACACCGGAATTCCTGACCAAGAATCCGAACGGCCAGGTTCCGCTGCTGGAAGTCGCGCCCGGGCGATTCCTCGCCGAATCGAACGCCATCCTCTGGTACATTGCCGGCGGCACCGCGCTCGCGCCGGAAGATCGCATCGAACGCGCGCAGGCGCTGCAATGGATGTTTTTCGAGCAGCATAGCCTCGAACCAAATCTGGGCGCCGCCTATTTTTGGCTGACCCTGGTCAAGGGCGGCCGCGATTTGCAGCAGCACGCCTTCGAGGACTGGATGGAAGAAGGTCACCGAGCGCTTGGCGTGATGGAGAAGCACATCGCCTTGCACGATTTTTTCGCAGCCGAGCGTTACACCATCGCCGACATCGCGCTTTATGCCTACACCCATGTCGCGCATCGGTGCGATTTCGACTTAAGCGCGTTTCCCGCCGTCCGCGCCTGGCTCGATCGCGTGGCGAACGAATCCGGTCACGTGACCATGGAATTTGATCGGGGCGAAACGGTTGGCGCCATTGAACGAACGGCGGCGCGTTAACGTTCTGTTAACCATATCCCACCAAATCGCCCTTATTCCTCAATAGCGCCGCCCAAATCCGGCCGGACGGCCGCCGGCATCGGCCACGATCCTGCGATCAGACGATTCGCAAAGGATGACATCCATGGCAGAGCTGGCCGGCAATACCGGTTTCGCGCGCCCGAAGCCGAAGCAAACGCTGACCCGGCGGCACGCCGCGGCGATGCAACTCATTACAACGCTGGTGCTGACCGTTTCGCTTGTCGTCGCGGCAACCGCAGTTTCGATCGGCAATAAATCTCTGGCGCGTGCCGACCTCGCGGCACGGCCGGCAACGCCGGCGACCATCATCCTGCAGTAAGCGGCGACGTTCCGGCAAGCGCTCGTCGCGTTCGTCCTTGAACCGACGCCGGCCCTCGGGCATTCAACGATTGCGCGATCACGTGCGGCAATCGGATGGATGACCAGCTTTCGTCGCCACTGACCGAGACTTCGACACGCGATGAAGCGGCGATCCGCCGCCTCATGATCTTTTTCGCGCTCGTCTACATTGTCGAAGGCGCCGGCCAGATCGGCGGCTTGCTCGCCCAGCCGCTCGGCTATTTCCTCAAGCAAGTGCACGGCTGGACTGCGCTGCAGGTCACCGCCTACATCACCGTCTTCAACTTTCCCTGGATCATCAAGCCGGTCTACGGCGCGATTTCCGATTTCGTGCCGATTTTCGGTTATCGCCGGAAATCGTACCTGCTGGCGGCCAATATCGCCGCCATTGCCGGCTTCGTGTGGGCGGCGCAACTCAATGCACCGAACTGGCTGGTGTGGGCCTTGCAGCTCACCGCCTATGGCATGGCGATTTCGAGCACGGTCTGCGGCGCCGTGCTGGTCGAAAACGGCCAGCGGCTCCGCAGGAGCGGACATTTCGTCAACCAACAGTGGCTCTGGTTCAACGCCGCCGCCATCGTCGCCTCGATTCTTGGCGGCGCGCTCGTGCAATGGTTGCCGCCGGCGACGGCGTTGCATAGCGCCGCACTGATCGTTGCCGCCGCACCGGTCACCGTGCTCCTCGGCACCCTCGTGCTGATCCCGGAGCAGAAGACGCGCACCGATCTGGCCGGATTGAAAGCGGCCTTCGGCGGGGTGGCCGATACGTTCCGCCGGCGCGAACTTTGGCTGATCGCGATTTTTCTTTTCCTTTATTATTTCAGCCCGGGCCTCGGGACTCCGCTGTACTACACCATGACGGACGGGCTGAAATTCTCGCAAGGCTTCATCGGCATCCTCGGATCGATCGGCGCGGCCGGCTGGGTTGTCGGCGCACTCCTGTATCGCCGGCTGTTTGACGGCCGGGCCACCAAAAATCTGCTTTATTTGAGCATCGTGCTCGGCACGCTGACCACGGCCGCTTACGTCTTGCTTCATAACGAGGCTTCGGCCGTGATCTTGAGCTTCTGTTCGGGGTTCGCCGCCATGATCGCTACGGTAGCGACAGTGACGCTAGCCGCCGATTTTTGTCCGCCGCGATCGGAAGGCTTTAGCTTCGCCGTGATGATGTCGGTCATCAACCTTGCGACGTCGTTGGCGAATAATGTCGGATCGTATCTTTACGACGATGTGTTTTACGGCAACCTGACGCCGCTCATTTTGGTGTCGGCGGCGTTCACGGCCTTTGCGGTTGTGCTGGTGCCCCTACTGCGTCTCGGCGGCAAGCGCCCGGGTCAGCCGGTCATCGCCTGATCGAAATCAAAGCCGCTTTCGCAAACAACGAAAGTGCAGCTTCAAGGCGCGCAAGCGTTGCGGGTACGGTTACAGCGCCGCGATTGTCGTGCGATATAAGCGTGCAGCTGATCGCCGAACATGGCGCCAGTCCGGGAGGGTCATCAATGCGTGCCTATCAACTGCCCAAAGGCGGCGCCGGCATCGACGCGCTGACGATTGTCGAGCGGCCGCCGCCGAAGCCGCTTTACCGGCAGGTGCTGATCAAAGTTGCCGCCTGCTCGCTGAACTTCCGCGACTACGGTATCGTGCGCGGCGGCTACCGCATGCCGGTACGCGAAAATCTGATTCCGCTGTCAGACGGCGCCGGCGAGGTGATCGAGGTCGGCCCCGGCGTGCTGCGGGTCAAACCCGGCGACAAAGTTGCCGGCTGTTTCTTTCAGCGTTGGCCGGCCGGCGAACCCGGACCGCATATGCACGCCTCCTCGCTTGGCGGCAGCATTGACGGCATGCTTGCCGAATATGCCGTGCTGGAAGAGGACGGCGTCGTGAAATTGCCGGCGCATCTGTCGGCGGAAGAAGGCGCGACACTGCCCTGCGCCGCGGTCACCGCGTGGTACGCCATGTTTCACCATGCCAAGCTGATCGCCGGGCAGACGGTACTCCTGCAGGGCACCGGCGGCGTATCGATCTTCGGGCTGCAATTCGCGCGCGCAACGGGGATCAACGCGATCATCACTTCCTCGAACGACGAGAAGCTCAGGCGCGCCAAGGCGCTCGGCGCCACCGCCGGCATCAATTACAAGACCACCCCGGAATGGGACAAAGCCGCGATCGAGGCCAACGGCGGGCGCGGCGTCGATCACGTCCTTGAAGTCGGCGGCAAGGACACGCTGACCCGCTCGTTCGGTGCGATCCGCCTTAACGGCAAGGTCAGCATCATCGGCGGCCTGAGCGGCGGCGCGCACGAACTCAACCCCGGACTGATCTTTTCCAAGCGCGCCAACGTCCAGGGCATTTCCGTAGGCTCGATGGAAACCTTCGAGCAGATGAACGCCGCCATCGCCGCCAATGCCATCAAGCCGGTGATCGATCGGGTATTCGGCTTCAATGAGGTGAAAGCCGCATTCCAGCACATGGGCGCAGGCGCCCACTTCGGCAAAATCGTCGTACAATTGCCCTGATGCCCGCCAGCATGGATGGCCTGCGACGCAGCCCAGCCAGCACAGCGCGGCCGACAACGGCAGACGGCTCGGATCGTTCGATGCTACCAGCGTGCGACCGGACGCCTACATACCGAAGCGCCAATTCACCCCGGCACGAAGCATATTTTCTTTCAGCGTGTTGAGGGCGCCGGCGCCGATCCAGATATATTCGCCCTTTACGCTGAGATTTGACGTGATGCCGTATTCCAGGCCCGCGCCCGCCGCCAGACCGACGTGAAAGTTCGTCGGCGAGCTGCACGGCGGACTGTTGGCGGCGCCAGTGCCGCACACAAAGCCGACCGCACCGGTCAAGGTCGATGCCTCGTTCGTCATCGCCACACCGCCAGTGAGATAGAACAGCCAATTGTCAGGCGCGTAGCCGATTCGGCTCCGCAGCGTGCTGATCGAAGACAGGCTGGACGAAAGCGTCGCGGTGCCGATCGGGGCGCCATTGAAGTCGATGGTGCCTCTGCCGGTGCCGTTGAGATTGGCCCAATCGATGTCCGCGTCAATTCCCATGACGGTGCGGCCGCTCTGGATTTGAGCGCCCGCTGTCATGCCGAGCAGGTATCCATTCGCGGCATAATTGAATGCGGAAAAGTCGCTGCCGTAGAGGCTCATCGGCGTATGAGTACCAATGCCGTAGCCGCCGTTAAGCCCCAGATAAATTCCAGTCCAATTGTAGGCGGGCGCGGGAGCAGGTGCAGGAGCGGGCATGGGCGCGGGCGCGACGGGCGGCGCTGCTTGATAAACCGGAGGCGGTCCGAAATCAGCCGCCAATGCCGGTTTGCCGATGGCGGCAACACAAGTGGCACCCAAAATTATCAGCGCTACTCGATACATATGCGCCCCCGTTAAAAACGCCCGCTATTCAAACCGCTTTAAAATGAGAGCGGTTCTCCGTCTTCTTAGATCATTCCGTATAATTCGTCTCGCAATTTTGCTTAGCCCCCGACCACCCGCGCCGGCGGGAACGCGACCTCGACCAGCGTGCCGGCGTTCGGCGCACTTTTGATGGAGAAGTGCGCGCGATTGGCTTCAGCCAACGCCTTGGTCAACGGCAGACCAAGACCGGTGCCGCCGGATCCCCAGCTCCCCGACACCGCCGTCTGCCGGAACGGCTCAAGCGCCGCCTCGACGTCCTTGTCGCTCATGCCGACGCCGGTATCGCGCACGCGCAGCACCGCCTCGCCGTTGTCGGCGTAAGCGGTCGAAATGATGACCTGGCCGCCGGGTCCGGTGAAACGAATCGAATTGGACAGAAGATTGAGGACGATCTGACGGAGCGAGCGCTCGTCGGCGACGATCTGCGGCAGGCCGGGCGTGAGCGAGGTCCGGATGATAATGCGGGCACGGCTCGCCTGCGGCTGCATGATGCCCACGCATTGCTGCGTCAGGTCGTTGAGACTCACGTTGGCGAATTTCAGGTCGAGCTGACCGGTCTCGATCTTCGATAAATCGAGCAGGTCATTGAGCAGCGACACCAGATGCATGCCGGCGGCATGGATGTCCTTGACGTAATCCCGATAACGCTCATTACCGAGCGGGCCGAAGCGTTCCGCCGCGATCACCTCGGCAAAGCCGGTGATTGCGTTGAGCGGCGTGCGAATTTCGTGGCTGACCTTGCCGACAAACTCGGCCTTGGCCGCCGCAGCCTTCTGCGCCTCGCGAGTGGCGTTGCGCAACTCGTCTTCGCCGCGTTGCTGCGATTCAAGGCGGTTCCTGAGTTCGCGGATTTCGTTTTCGGCAGTCGCCAGCGAAAGCGCGTCGGCGCGTCGGCGTTCTTCAGCCGCGCCATTCGAGAGAATGAGCGCGAGTGCGGAAGCCTCGCCAAACGGGATGGAGAACAATCGGCCCTCCACCGGACGGCGCTCGCCGTCCCGGGTCATCACCGATAACGACTCGGTCCCGCCGCTTTGGGCGAGCGTGCCGGGCTCGGGCTCGGCAAACAGCGCGTGCAGCCCGCCGGCGGCGGTGAGTGCGTCGAGATTCGGATAACCGCTCAGTTCAAGAAAATAGCGATTGGCGTAAAGCAGCGTGTCCTGTCGATAAATCAGCACACCGAGCGGAATACGCTCGAGCAGAATCGATTCGAACGCGGGCGCTGCCGGCGGCTCCGACGGCGGCGTTTCAGCGGCCACATTCGCGGGCGCAGCGTTGTCGGGCGCGTCAGCGCGGCGGCCGCCTTGCAACCGGGCCGTCAGTTCCTGGGCCAGTTCGCGAAACGCGTTGCGCTCGACCGGACTCAAACTCGGTGCCTTCGGCTCGGGCGCGGTGGCGCGGAATGGCACGACATTGGCGGCCGGCGCGGAAGCGCCGGATGGTTCGATTTCGTCGCTGCGGCCCGGCGCTTTCGTAACGCGTTCGGTGGCCGGCGGTGCGGCGACCGCGGCGCGTGCCGCAACGGCGGAAGCGGACGGTTCGGGTTCGCCGCCGCGCGACGGTGCTTGCGCGACCGGCTCGATGGTCGGCGGTGCAGCAACCTCGGCGGCCGCGCCGGCCGGCTGCTCCGGCACCGGCATAAATCCGATCGGCCGCGCTTGTCTTGCCCGCGCGAGCTGATTGATGCGCGCGATGTCGCGGCAGACGCCGAAGCCGCGATAGCCGCAAAAATTGCGGTCGCGATCGAACACCGGCAGGCCGGATAGTTCGACCGGCAGGCGCTCGCCATCCTCCACCGGCCACGACACCGTGATGCCGCTCCAGGTTTCGTGCGTGGCGACGGCACGTGCAACCTCGTTTTGCGGATCGATCTCCAGCGCCTCGACAACCTCACTCCACAAGCGGCCGAATGCCGCCATGGTTCGCGGTCCCACCAGTTCGACGAATTCGTCCGAACCGACCATAAAATGCCCGTCCGCGTCCATCTGCCAGACGAAACGCAACGGATGGCGGCGTTCGGCGACGATCTCGCCAGCGGCCGTGCCGTGCGACAGTTGTGACGCGGCTAATGTCCAATTTGCCGCCACCACGGCGGCCGCCTCGCCCGCTTGCACGGCGCTAAAATTTGCAGGAAACGCCACGACAACAACCGTCGCATCACCGGTGCCCA
>JAGXAC010000269.1 GCA_019075925.1 Hyphomicrobiales bacterium
GCTCCAGTTCGGGATCGGAGTCGGCGACAATGCCGGCGCCCGCCTGCACATACATGACGCCGTCCTTGATCAGCGCGGTGCGCAGCACGATACAGGTGTCCATGTCGACGCCGGCGGCGAAATATCCGACGCAGCCGGCGTAGAGCGCCCGCTTTTCCTTTTCCAGCTCGTCGATAATCTGCATGGCGCGCACTTTCGGCGCGCCGGAAACCGTGCCGGCGGGGAAGCCGGCCGCTAAAGCGTCGAGCGGGTCGCGGTTGTTGCGCAGCTTACCCTCGACGTTTGAAACGATATGCATCACCTGGCTGTAGCGTTCGATGAAAAACCGGTCGGTGACTTCAACTGAACCGATCTCGGCGACGCGGCCGACGTCGTTGCGGCCCAGATCGAGCAGCATCAGATGTTCGGCGCGCTCCTTCGGGTCGGCCAGCAGCTCTTCCTCAAGCGCCTTGTCTTCGTGCGGCGTGGCGCCGCGCCGCCGCGTGCCGGCGATCGGGCGGATGGTAACGGTGCCGCCGCTGACCTTGACCAGCGTCTCCGGACTTGAGCCGGCGACTGCGAACGAGCCGAAATCGAGGAAGTACAGATACGGCGACGGATTGACCCGGCGCAATGCGCGATAGAGTGAGAATGGCGACAGCTTGAACGGCGCCTCGAACCGCTGCGACAGCACCACCTGAAAAATATCGCCGGCGAAGATGTATTCCTTGGCGCGCAGCACCATGCGCTTGAATTCGTCGGCGGTGGTGTTTGAACGCGGTACGACGTCGAGCGGCCCGGCATCGGTCTCGGCCGCGGATTTGTCGAGCGGGCGATCGAGCGCGTCGACGATCGCTGCGAGCCGGTCGCCGGCTTGCGTAAACGCCGCCGTCGCCGTCACGCCGGGCTGTGGACGCACCGGCGTAACGACGGTGATGGTATCCTCAACCGCGTCGAAAGCGATGACCAGGGTGGGGCGCACCACGATGGCATCGGGAATGCCGATCGGATCGGGACCGGGCTCGACGAGCGTGTCCTCCATCAACCGCACCATGTCGTAGCCAAGGTAGCCGAACACGCCGGCAGCCATCGGCGGCAATTTCTCCGGCAGAACGATGCGGCTTTCGGCGATCAACGCGCGCAACGCCTGCAGTGGCGCCGCGTTTGCCTGCGTGAAAGCCTCCGCATCGCTGCGCGGCTTGCGATTGAGCTCGGCGCGGCCGCCGCTGGCGCGGAAAATGACATCCGGTTCGAGCCCGATGATGGAATAGCGGCCGCGCGTTTCGCCGCCTTCGACCGATTCGAGCAGAAAGCTCATCGGCGAAGCGTTTTTCGTCACCTTGAGGAACGCCGATACCGGCGTTTCAAGGTCCGCGACCAGCGTGGTCCACACCACTTGGGGTTCGCCGGAGGCGTAACGGGCGTCAAACGCTGCCGCCGGCGGCTCGATCTGCATGTCTAGTAATCCAATTCTAACATTAGCATCCGTATTCGGCAGCTTCTCATGCGAATGTTGGAAGCAAAAGGACCGCCGGCAAATATGGGTCTTGGTGGAGCTTTGGATTTGACATTCGCTTCACAAGTTCGCCGCTACCGCGGGTTCGAATGTCAAATCCGCTCCCCTAGTTGACATCCGGCCTGCCGTTGCCAAGGGCCTGATCCAGTGCCGCACGATTGACGCTGAAGCCGAGCTTGTCCTCGACCGAAACGACATACTGCCCCTGGATATCGTCGCTGATCTGTCTCTTCACGGCGTCTTCGAGGCTTTTGATCTCGACCAGGTTGGTGTCCGGCTTCGGGTCGGCAATTCCGGTGACGCGGAACACGAACCACTGTTCCGGCTGATCGCCCTCGACGCTGGCGAAGCCGTCCTTGGCGGTATGGAAAGCTGCGACGACAACCTTCGACGAAACGGTGCCGCGCGTCTGACGCTTGAGTTTGTCGGCGGTTTGCACGGTCAGTCCGTCGGCTTTCGCAACGGCGTCGAACGGCGTTCCGGCTTTGAGCTTGTCGACAATTTCGGAAGCTTTGGCTCTCAATCGCGACGTTATCTCGTCCTCGCGCCAGTGCGCCTCGACTTCGCTCTTCACGTCGTCGAATGCGCGAGCGTGCGCCGGCGTAATTCCGGTCACGGAGTACCAGACGTAGCCGCCGTCGGTCTCGATCGGATCGTTGTCGACGCCGACTTCGGAATTGAATGCCGCGTTCACCACCTGCGCTGAATGCGGCAGGTTGACGACCTTGCCGCTCGGGTCGCGTCCGGACCGGTCGATCTCGAAGCTTCCCGACGGCAGGTTCAATTTCTGCGCCGCCTGTTCCAGCGTAGCCCCACCGGCGCGATCGTCCTCGATCTTGTCGTGCAGACTTTGCACGTCGCCCTTGGCGCGACCGGCAGCAATGTCGCCGCGGATCTGGGCGGCGACCTCGGCCAGCGGTTTATCGACTTCCGGCTCGATCTTGCTCACCGTCACGATCACCGTGCCGAAGCGCCCCTTCACCGGCGCGCTGATCTCGCCGTCCTT
>JAGXAC010000002.1 GCA_019075925.1 Hyphomicrobiales bacterium
CGATCAGACTCGGAACCCTGCTTTGCTTCTAGAACAAAGCAATCACGCTTGTAGCAGTCGACTCGCCCGAAGCTGGTAGTCCCATCCCCGTTGTCCTGAAACACTCGGCGCTCGAACACATAGTCGTTTTGAGCGTCATTTGCCCGGCTACCGCGAGGGGGAGGAACGTTCAGAATCGAGCATAGACCGTTGATGAAGCTCTGCGTGTTTGCGAGCTCGGATCCTCCGGTGTCACGCCATTCGTCGATGAACTTCTCAATCTCGACGCCACCCATTGTTATCTGCCCCTCCCCACACCGGTCGAATGCCATCTCCTCCCCAGCAGGCCAGAAAGGCTCACCCGGCCAAGCTGGCTAAATCGCAAACTGCTTCGCCCGAAAATCTGCGACCCGCTCCATCCGACCAACAAGATATGAGCGGTAGTCCGCCAGCAGCGCTCCCGCATCCGATGCGTCATCACTTGGCGTTTCGTCGATCGCGCTTAGCGCCTGTTCGAGAGTTAGGCCGCCGGCCTCGGCATCAACCAAGCGACCACTTAGGGCTCGCTCAAGTTCGCGTCTCAGTGCTTCCGGTAGAACCGATCGCGCCTCGAAGTACAGCAAACGAAGCCCAAAAAACCGCAGGCGTTCATCATCGAGACTTTGAACAATCGCAAGTCTGTCCGTCCAATCCGTATCATGAAATTCGACCAGGCGGGCCTCGTCTTGCGGACCAGGAAATCCGTCGTAGAGGCGTTCTTCGGCATGCCGCGAAGGAAGCCGGGGGTCGCGCGTTGAAGTGTAGGCTGAGACCAGCCGAATGCAGAGCGTCGGATCATCCTTCACTCGGCGTGCTCGCGTTTCAATAGCGTCAATATCGAGGCCATCCAGCATCACCCCCGGCGCGTCATAGAGAGCCGTCAATGTTGGCGCTGCGTTGATCCGAAGCCGGCGAACCGGACAGGGCTTCTGAGCCAGCTCAGTTCGAAGCTCATCCTCTGTCATCGCTGCAAAGCGATCCACATCACTGTTTAGACTCAAACAAAAGCGGCCATTGGCTTGATCTGGATCTCGCCCAATGCACACCACAGGCGCGTGATATGCCTGATTGGCAAAGAACTCGGTGAGCATGAATCCATATTCCGCTTCGACGAAGTCGGCGACGGTAGCTTTCTTTGAAAAGCGTACGAAGCGCTGCCAGAGCTCTGACGACCGCTGATGCACGAGGCGACAAAGTTCGAGCGTGGTGATGACGTCGGAGAGAGCATCGTGGGCCTGTTCCTGAACGACGCCGTTAGCGAGCGCCAATTGTTCAAGGCGAAAGATCGGTCGCCCCTCTGGACCAATTGGAACGTTGAGACATGCTGGCGACACGGCGGCTGCGGCCATAACCAGCCCCCACACGTCCGCACGGCTGTTGTTGTGGTTGCTCGTGAGATAGGCGGGATGAAGCGTTTGAAACAACGCGTGCCGCAACATCTCCTCGTCGAAACGGATCGAGTTGTAGCCTAGAAAGATCGAAGGGGACCACGAGAGCAGCTTCTGCCGGATCGCTCTGACCATGTCGTAGTGGGACGGAAGACTCGAGTCCAAGAGCCTTCCGATCGGCAGGCCATTGGTGCGCAGTGCTGCCGGATGGGGCAGCACATGTGGCAGAAGACGCGAGCGTACCTCGAAGCGGTCAATCTCATTCAAATTCGCGTCGGTGCGTATGGCCGCGAAGTGCACGATCTGGTCGAAGCCGTGCTTCAGGCCAGTTGTCTCGGTGTCGAAGAAGACGAAGCTCAACGGGCCCGCCTATTCCTAGGAGCGTCCTGCCAATCGATATCGCATCGCCGCGGCGCTTACGCGGAATTTGCGGGCAAGCGCTTCGATCCCAGCGTCATCTTCGATATCCAATCCGCCCGCATCTAGCGCGCTCAGGAGGAATTCGCTCGGCATCAGCAGTTCCGACGCGAATGCGTTGGCCTCAATCTCCAGCGGATCGATGCCCTGCGAAGAGACGTCATCACGCAGAAGCACACGAAATCCCTTATCGACGTGAACCGCCTTCCCAATCTCCTGGGCGTGCAACTCATGGTGTCCGAGCTCGTGCGCCGCCGAGAATCGTTGACGATTGGGATGGTGCAGCGCGTTCACGCCGATGATGCCGACTCCGTCCTTGATGTAGGCCATCCCGGAGAGGTCTTCCTCTAGCGGAGCGTATTGGAGGACGATGTTTCGGGCTTTGATGATGCGCTCGACCGGAACTGGCACCCCCTTTACGCCAAAGGCCCGCAAGATCGCGCGAGCCGCCTCCCGAGCTCGTTCGGGATTCGCCGTCATGACCCAGCCTTTGCGCCGCCGCGTTGCGCGAGCGCGCTAGCAATCAGATCGGTGATTTGGGCTTTACCGCGTGCGGTTACAGTTTCGTCTGACAGGATCATATCCAAGTCCTCCTGGGTCGATGGTTTTGGTTGCGCCGGCAGCAGGTCTGAGACCTTGGAGAACTCGAGCGCCGACGCCAGTCGATAGACGTGGTGCAGCAGTACGTTCTGACGACCGCTCTCGATGTTGGCGATCGAGGCGCGCGAGATGCCCACTCGGGCAGCTAGCGTAGCCTGGGTAAGGTTCAGCCCCTTCCGCCGCGTGGCTACCGCCTGCCCGAAAGCCTTATAGATCGCTTCGTCCGACATGCAGGATGATTGCTACGCGCGAATCTGAATGTCAATATCACAAACACTTGTGCTTAATGCACACATCACACTGTGCTTGTTGACAGCATCGGCTTCTTCTGGAATCCATGCTGGGTCGGCGAGCGGGTTCAGTCGGCGACAAACAAAGGATCGTCGACGATGCAGAAGCTGGCTGCGGTGCAAAGTGAGGATTTCAATCGACCAAAGGGGATTCAGCGATCACGCCGGCTTCCCGATCCGGCGCTCGGCGCCCTGTGGGACTCAATTATCCTGGAAGAACGTCTGAAAGCTCAGCTCCTCTCCCAAGCGATGCTGAACTTCACGATGCGCGGCAAGGTCGATCGTAGCGTCATACCGCTGCACGGCGTGATCCTTCTCGTCGGACCCCCGGGTACAGGAAAGACCTCTCTTGCCCGTGGACTGGCACATCGCACCGCCGAATCCTTCCAGGGCGGCGGGTTCCGTCTCCTCGAGGTCGAGCCGCACGCGCTGACCAGTTCGGCGATGGGCAAAACCCAGCGCGCGGTCTCGGAATTGTTTTCGCAGTCGATCGCAGAGTCAGCCGCGGCCGGTCCGACCATCGTTCTCCTCGACGAGGTTGAGACGCTCGCGGCTGACAGATCGAAGATGAGCCTTGAGGCCAACCCGATCGACATCCATCGCGCAACTGATGCCGTGCTGGTTCAGCTCGACGCTCTCGCCGAGCAGCATCCGAACCTGCTGTTTCTCGCCACCAGCAATTTTCCTCAAGCGGTGGATGCGGCCTTCACGTCGCGGTGCGACCTTGTCGTGCATGTGCCCCTGCCAGACCGCGAAGCCTGCGCGCGCATCCTAAAGGACTGCCTCACGGGGTTGGGCAAGACCTATCCGGCCATCGCGAGGTTGGCGACCAGCGCGAATTTTGACCGCTGCGCCGCGGAGTGCGTGGGGCTCGACGGGCGCGCCATCCGCAAGATGGTCGCCAACGCTCTCGCCAGCACGCCTCAGACCGCGATGAACCCAGACCGGGTAACCGCCGAAGATCTGCTGGCGGCGGCGCGCGCCGCCAAGGCGGGACGCTTGTCGGGAGGCAAAGTCCCGTGAGCACAGTCGCCAGCCGCACCTTCAAGAGTACGCCCGAACGTGACGCCTGTCGAACCTGGACGGCGATCGTCGATCTGCTGACTCAGGGGAAAGCCAGTGAGGCGCGGACCGAGCTTCTGGCCGTCGCCGGCGTCGCGGCAAGCATCATAGCTGATCAAGCACCCAAGGAGGCAGCCATCACGGTGACCTGCGACGGTCCTCGGACACGCATCTATTGTCTCTATGACGATGACGCGGTCGAAGGCTCCGACGCGAACGAGGACGCCCTTGGCTTCGATCCGTTGAAGGGAGATTGGTGCGTCTCGCTTCCGTGTCTTGCGGACGACCTTGCCTGGGTCCAGGGCGCCTTGAAGAAACATAGCACCCGCATCACGGCGCGCGATCTTGGCGCCGCTGTGTCCGCCGCGGATGAAGCCGCAACAACGAAATCCCAGGCGCTTGTCTTCGATCCGAAGGGGTTTCTCGGCTCATGACCAACGTCGCCGTCAACACCTACACGCATTCCGTCACCTATGTGGCCGACAACATCTTGAAAAGCCTGAAGGACATCATTCGCCTCAGCGGCCTCGATCCATCGGAATTTGTCGGTGACTGGGCCACGCATATGCGCGGCGTCCAGACGTGGCTGAACACCGGCGATCTAGAGACTGTAGAGCTTGAGATTTATGACCCCAAAACCGACGCGCTCATTTTTCGCTGGGACATCGAGATCTCCTATGGATGGTCGGGCGGAGACGGCAGCTTTTGGACGGACACCGACCAGCTCCGATACGCGATCCGAAAGGCCGGCCTGGCTCCAAGCGAAGCGCGCTACCGGTTTCTTTTGCAAACGAAGCCCGGGCGGCCCGATGTGATCGGATGGAGTAAGACGAGCGGGCGCTCAACGGGCGGGATGATCCGCCAGAGCCTGGGCACAACGATCGAGCATAGCGGCCTCGGCGCGAGAACATCCTATCTGAGGAGAGCCTGATGCTGACGATCGATGAAGCCTTTCGCAAATTCAAAAGCCGCCTCGAGCTGAACGACAGAGAGCAGGCGAACGCTTCGGCGCGTCAGACCGAGGTGCGAGACTATCTCGATACCAAGTTCAAAATCGACCGGAGCTTTTTGACTGGCTCATACGCACGCTGGACCAAGACGAAGCCGTTGAAGGATGTCGATATCTTCTTCGTCCTGAAAACATCTGAGGATCACTATCGCTCGAAAGCGCCATCGATTGTTCTGACCGATTTTCACAACGCGCTGGCCGAAAAATATGGTGACAAGGCCAAGAAGCAGAACCGCTCGATCAATGTGGACTTCGGGGTGAAAGCCGACGCCGAGGACAATACCGACTATCGCCTCATCAGCGTCGACGTCGTCCCGGCTTTCGACAAAGATGATGACTTCGAGATTCCCGACAATGAGGTGGGAAAGTGGATCGAGACCAATCCGAAGGTCCACGCTGAAAAGGCCACGGCCGCGCATCAAGCCTATTCCAGCGAGTGGAAGGGATTGGTGCGGATGGTCAAATACTGGAACAACAACCCCAAGCATGGCGAAAAGCCGGTAAAGCCCTCCTTCCTCCTCGAGGTCATGGCGCTGCAGTGCCTCCATGGCGGTTGGGGCGGCAGCTTCGATCGCGAGATGCAAGCGTTCTTCGCGACGCTTGCCGACCGGATTTTCGATGAATGGCCCGATCCCGCCGGCCTCGGCCCGGCTGTCAGCAATGGGATGGATTCGGCACGCAAGACTCGGGCACGCGATCTTCTGCGCGCGGCGGAGCGGGAAGCGACGCTCGCGATCGATCATGTTCGCCGTGGCCGAAATGGCGAGGCGCTCCGAGCCTGGCGCGAGCTGTTCGGCCCCAAATTTCCGTTGTCCTGATGAGCGCCGGCCAACTCCTGTAGAGGTCTTCGATGTCAGAATGGTCCCTGTCTCAGCTTCTCTCGTCGCTGCACGAAGATATTCAGCAGCGCCTGGCGACCGTGCGAAAGACGTTCAGCCATCCCGGTACGAAGGGTGACGCCAGCGAGAACGTCTGGATCAGCTTGCTGGAGACTTACCTGCCCAAGCGCTATCAGGCGGCGAAGGCGCATGTCGTGGACAGTCTCGGAAACTTCAGCCAGCAAATCGACGTGGTCGTCTTCGATCGACAGTATTCGCCCTTTATCTTCACCTATGAGAATGAAACGATCATTCCTGCTGAAAGCGTCTACGCTGTCTTCGAGGCCAAGCAGACCGCGGACGCCGCTCTCGTCGCTTACGCACAGGAGAAGGTCGCCAGCGTCCGGCGCTTGCACCGCACGAGTCTTCCCATTCCTTACGCGAAAGGCGTTTATCCGGCCAAGCCGCTGATTCCGATCCTGGGAGGCCTCTTGACGTTTGAGAGTGAATGGAGCCCGGCGCTCGGGCCGTCATTTGAAAAGGCGCTGATCGCTGAGGTTGGTGATGGACGGCTCGATCTTGGCTGCGTCGCATCCCACGGGCATTTTTTCTTCGATCAATCCGCTGCCCGCTACATGTTCGTGAACGAGAACAAGCCGGCGACGGCGTTCTTGTTCAAACTAATTTCACAGCTTCAGTTCAGTGGGACCGTCCCGATGATCGACGTAGAGGCCTACGGCCAATGGCTGACAAAATAACCCTCAGGCAAGGCTAGGTGGCAGTGCGTTCGCCCCGAGCAAAGAAGAAGCTTAGTGCAGAACAAAGAGCAAAATCAGCCTGACATTGGTTTGCCTAACGCCGAAGCCGACGAGCCACCTGTCGAAACTCTCCCTCCAAACTGCTCCGTCAACATTCGCGGCTGGGAGGACGACAACTAAGCTCAGGCACGAGAGTTTGGCGAGGGCGTGATGTCGCTCGCGAAGGAGCTATCGCGCTATCTCGATCTAAGCCGCTTGAAATCGATCATCATCGGTTGGGACTATGCTGAGGCGCTTGCGAGTGCCGATCGCGGAGACGGCATCCCGCCGGCAGCGCCGACGGCAAACGAGTATGGGCAGGGTGGCGCCATGGCTGTCCATGTGGTCCACAACGACGAGATCTGGAGTGTCGTCGTGATCTGGACCGGGTTGGTGCGCCAGCTAAACGAGACGGATCACCCGGAGCATAAGCTGGCTCTCCAAACCTTCGTCCATGAGTTGGTTCACGTTGACGATTTGCGGTTGTTTACTCGAACCTATCCCGATGGCTGGCGAGCGGCGAAACCCAGGAATGGGAGAGATGCCAACCTTCAGCCGATCGTAAACCCCTGCCAATCCGAATACTCTGCACAACGTCGCGCTGCTTGGGCGGCACCCGAACACGGCCTCGATCTCCTCGACATGCTAGGTGAGGCGATGAAAGACGTAGATGACCAAATTCGGTCAGCACGTCTGAGCTACCGCCTGCATGGAGAAATGGAGAAGTACTGGCCTGTCGTGGTTGAGCGGTTGACGTTTCTATTCCAAGCAATCGGATATGGCCTCGGTCACGCCGATTGGGTTGAGGCGAATGCAGACGATCATCCCGAACTTGCAGCTCGCTACCGCGCCAAGCTCGAGGAGCTCGCCGGTTATCCCTCCGGATGGATACTTGACGCTTGCCGAGACGCAGTCCAGCCATTCTTCGATCTCAAGGAATGGATCGATCAGGAAATCTATGATCCATTGATCGAGGTGTTGGAACGGCTTCTTAACCAGAACGGAATGTACACGCGTGCGCATGGCGACGGAATCTATGTCGACATGCCCTACACCGGGGTCCACGATCTTTAGACGGTCGAGACACTGAGCCTGACCCGGCTGCCGGACCGGTCAGCGTCGGCGAAGACGCGCAGCTTGTGCGGGTGCTATCCGCAGCTGGCGAAGTGATTCGCATCTGTCTTGACCGCACTGGCCGGGAATTCGTCGCGCCTAAGGTTGGATGTTTTGGCGAACTCCTCGATGAGGGTGTCGCGTATCTCTAGGAGACGCTGCGGTTCAGCCCATCTTGAAAGTCTGTACGCCTGCCTGCGCGAGCAACTTGTAGAGCGTGGCGATCTTGGTACGCGTTCCGCGCCGTGCGCAATAGGTGAACACGACCCGTTGCTTGGCGCGCGTGAACGCAACGAAGAAGCCCGCTGTCGCCTCCACCTGATCATCTGAAAAGCTCCACCAGGCGCCGTCGTCGAGCCCAACGAAGATCACCGTGTGATATTCAAGCCCCTTGCTCTTGTGGATCGTCATCAGCGGAATCGCATGAAGTCCCTGGTAAGAATCAAGCGCCGCCGTCCAATCACTCGTGCCTGACGCGGACTGAGCAAGGTGCGTTGCGGCCGACGTGAGCACCTTTTCCAGCCAGTCGCCCTGACCATAAGCCGGATGCGCTGCAACCAGCCTGCTGCGACCGATAAAGCCAAGCACATCGTCTATCAGCTTGCGCGCCGCGGGCCCGGCCGCCGGCGGTGTTGGGTAGTCGCGACCCAGACGCATCGCGTAAGCGTCCAACTCCTTCACGAAGCGATCCTGTTCGATCTCGTCGTCCGGTCCGATACCGCGCAACGAGCCAAGGGTCTCCTGACATTCAGTCCAATGCCGGCCGGCACGCTTCGTCATCGCCAGCCGCAGCACGGAGATGATAAGCTCGGAAGCCTCCTCCGCGAGCAATTCTTGCAACATCATCGCGCCGACTTGCCCGGCTTCGTTGCGTAGCGGGATGCCAGCCGCAGCGAAGGCAGGTTGCAGCACGGCCGCATAGTCGGCGGCCTTCTGGCGCACGAGCAGCACGAAATCACGTGGCCCAAGATCGTGCGCTTTCATCTCGGAAGCGACGAACGCAGCAAGCTTTTCCGCTTCTCGCTCCGGCGACGAAAAGTCCCAGACCGCACTGCTGTCGCCCGAAATCGCTGTGCTGGTCTTCGAAACAGGCTTCACCGACTTTGCGTCGAGCGCCTGCGCGAGCACGCGCTGGATCCGGACAAGCTCGGGAGAGGATCGGTAATTGTTGTAGAGGGGGATGCGCTTCGACTTGAAGTCTGTATCGAACGCTGCGAACGGATCGTCCATCGCCATAGCCCAGCGCATGATCTGCTGCTTGTTGTCGCCAACCGCCGTGACGATCGTGCTGCCTCCAAGAAATATCACGCGAACCAGATCGTACTGAACCTGCGTCGTGTCTTGGAACTCATCCATGAACAAGTGCGAATACGTCAGCCGCAACGCATCTCGCGCCATCGGATTGAGCCGGAGCAGCAGTTCGGCGAGGCGGCCGATCATCGGAAATGACAGATGGCTTTTCTTGCCACCGTGCAGCGACGACTGCCAATATTGATCGGCCGCCCATTCTCCCGGCGAGGGCTCGGACCAGCCGTCGACCGGCAAGGGCGACCCGAACAGGTGGCGTCGCTCGAACCGCTTCACGGTCAGCGCCATAATGTCGGCATAGGTGCCGACAGATTTGGGCGGCGCGCCAAGCGTCTGCTGGAGGAAATCGCGGTAGCTGCGGTCGGTCGGAAACATGATCTCGTAATCTGGCGATGGCCGCCACCGCTCCGGCAGCGCCTGCCCAAAGCGATCGAGCAGCCCCTTTGCGAACGCGTCGAAGGTCATCGAATCGAAACGACCCGCGTGCTGACGATGGCAACGCTTGCGCACCCGCGCGCCCAGATTCGACGCGGCATCGCGTTTGAAGCTGATGGCGAGAATCCGCTGCGGCGCCGGCGAGGTTCCCGTTTGCAGAAGGTAGGCGGCGCGTTGCGCCAACAACTCGGTCTTGCCGGTCCCCGGGCCGGCGATCACCGATCTATTCCCAGTCGAACGCACCACGGTCATCGCGTTCGCCTCGAGTTCGTCGATGCCGATCGGAGTCCAATCCCCGGGTCGCACCCACCGTGCCAGGACGCTCATGGTCAGTCCCGCCTCAGACTCTTGGCGATATGCGCGAGGACTTCGGCAAGCACCGGCGGCATGTCCGCCTTAAGCTCGCTCCCCTTGATATGCGTGAGCGCGGCCAAGTGGGTCGCCGGCTTGCTCTGGGTCAGGAAGTGATAGCGATAGGCCGAGAAGAGCGGCGGGTAATCCTTGTATGGTCCCGTGTAGATAGTCGTGCCGGGGCCTGAGGTCCCGAGCACGGCCTCGGCCGCCTTCTCGGCGGTCATTTTCGGCCCACCGCCTCTCGGAATAACGGCCTCATATGCCTCTGGGAATGCCGCCAACATTACCAAGTCAAGATCGAGCGGCTCCGAGAAGAAGACGCCGTACTTCTTGAGACAATCGATCCAGCCGCGCAGGATCTTCCGATCCTCTGCATCTTGCCAGGTGTGCATGGCGGCAAACTTGGCGTCCGTCAGCACTCCTTCGTCGGTCTTGAGCAACTCGGCCTTGGAGGCGCCCGCTTCGATCAGGTTTGCGATCGCGGTCTTGATGCGCCCAAAACCGCCCCCCGCCCGGCCGAGGTCGAGATCGAGCAAGGTCGCATAAGGGATATCGAGCTGCGACAGCAGCCGCCAGAAATGCTGAACATGGCGACCGCCGAGCGGGACGATGGCTACAAAGGCCGGATCGATCAGCAGATCAAGCGCCTCCGCGAGTCGGGGAAGGACGACACGCTCGGAATCGCCTTCGACCAACAGCACGAAGCGCGCAAAATAGAGTTCGGGAAAGGCCAGCATCGCCCCGCGAACAAACTTGCCTTCCTCGCTGGTGCTGGTCGGCAGCTTAATCTTCCTGACCGAGGAAACGCGGGTCTTTGGATCGCACCGGCAATAGCGAACCTCAATTGGCTTGACGCGGCTGAGCACCGCCGGCGAATGGCTGGTGACGAGCGCCTGCGCACTGCCTTCTTCGGTGAGCGAACGGACCTGGCGCACGATGCGCGCGAGGAAGTAGGGCGACAGGTGGTTTTCCGGCTCCTCGAGCGCGAAGATCGACAGTGCCGGAATGCGCAGTTGATCCTTGTGAAACCCGGCGACTTTGCCTGTTGCAACCTGCCGCTCCATGTCGAATACAGCGGCGACAAGAGCGAAGTAGAACAGCGACTGCTGACCGTCGCTGAGCACGTCGAGCCCCCGCTCATAACCGTCCGGGCCTTGCTCGAAGATGACCGCGATCTTGCTGACCACCTCTTCGAAACGGCGGCTCACCAGGCTCAGGCGCGGTTTCGTGTCGACCTTCTCGTCGTGCAGCGTCGCCCAGCGTTTTTGTAGCGCCTTGCCGATCGCCGTGATCGCGGCTTCACCTTCGAAGGCATCCGCCAGACTCTCACTCGCCTCCCCGACGCTTTCGCGCGCAACGTCTGACCATTCGATTGCGCGAAGCAGCCGCGCGGCCAGAGCGCCGGCCGTCGCGCGGACCTGCGCGCCAGCATCGCGATTGGCTGGGGTGTAATAGAGCTGGATCAGCGCGCGATCGGCGGCCGCGACGGCATGCTTCTTATCATCCTTCGGATCGTCGTCGAGGGTGTCGACCCAGTACAGTTCCTGCGACACCTCGCCTTCGACCGTCCCATCGTCTTCCCATCGCGCTTCGAGCCGCAGCCGGCAAACAGGCGCCTTGTCCTTGCGTGTGATCAGCATGTGCCGGAACGATGGCGCGACGGTTTCCGGTGTCGCGGTGCCGTCCGCCAATTCCGGCAGCACGACCAGGACATCGATCACAAGATTCTTGGGCTCCAGATCGTCGGGATCGGCGTCGGCGGCGAGATGAAAATCGGATCGATCGATTGTGCGCTGCGCGCGACTGACTCCGAACAGCTTGAGGAGCGCCTGGAGAAGTGCGGTCTTGCCGGCCGCGTTCGGGCCGACCACCGCGGTGATCTCGGCGCCGAGGGACACGGTGATCGGATCTGGGCCGAAGCAGCGGAAGCCGGATAGGGTAACGCTTTCAAGACGCAAGGGAATTACCTTCGAGCACGGGGGAAACAGTTGAGATGCCATAGGCTTTCGGAGTTGCGCGTCCGAAAGCCCGACGAAAACCTCGAGATTCGTTGATAGAATAAAGGCTCGAATCTACAGGTCGGTTGGATCGGGGAAGACGAGAGCATCCTTGAGCGAGGGGGAGCAACGCCGCATCGATGCGACTTTTGAGGCGGCCGACGACCTGCTGTGGCAAGCCGTGGCCGGCCGCCTGCCGCAGTTGCCGCCGCTGACCCTCGCTCGATCCGGCCTTATTGGCCCTCTGATCGAGCTTGCCATCGCTCGCTTGGCGACGCCCGACGCTTATCGCGGCGTGACGATAGAGCCGCCGATCTTCCATCAGGTCGAACACGCGCTGTGCGACGGCGCGGTCAGCGGCGCCGGCGCGCATGATCGGGCTGGTGTCTTTCCGCTCAGCCGTTTCGATCTGTCTGCCGGCGCTGACAACGCCCTCTGGGACCAATGGGTCAAACATGCCGAGAACGCTGGCGTCACCGCAGGCCTGCCAAGGAGTTTGGTGACCGGCCTCATGGGCGCGATCGGTGAGCTGCAGGACAATGTGTTCGAGCACAGCGGCCGCCCGGCCAGCGGACTGCTCGCTTACGGCGCCGGTAATGGCGCGTTCGAGCTCGTCGTCGCCGACGCTGGGCGCGGCGTGCTCGCCAGCCTGCGCGAAAACCCTGAGTTCGCGCATCTCTCCGATTCCGGAGCGGCGCTGCGCGTGGCCGCCTCCGACGGCGCGTCGCGTTACGCGCGCAGCACGGGCCATGGCTACGGCATCGGACAGTTGTTTCGCGCGCTCGCTCACCATGCTGCCGAGCTACGATTTCGCAGCGGCGACCACGCGCTGCGGCTGTGCGGCGACGCCCCCAGCCTCACCGGGCAGGTCGAGCTCGCGCAGAAGGCGTGGCTCGATGGACTCGTCGTTAGCGTGCGCTGCGCGCCGGGGCCGCCCCGGCAGGGATCGTGATGCGAGCGCCGGATGGCGTGGCGCCTCGTAAGCGGCGCGCACCAGGCTCACATTGTGCGCGAACAAGTCGTCGATCGGTGCGCCGACCGGCGTCGCGAACTTTGCCCACTTCAGCCGCCCCGCTTCCGTCAAATAGGCCCTTCGCCGTCGAATGGTACGGGCGAACGCCTCGGTCTCGATCAGGTTCACCTGTACGAAGTGCTGCCGCAGAACGTCGAGCTTGCGACCGCCGCCACGAACAATGATTGACAGGGGTCGCCCGACGCGCCGGGCGAGCGCGCAGAGCTGCGCTACATGCCAGTCGATCCGGTCGCCCCGGCCACAGCCGGTCGCGAACTCGAACGCCGCGACCTCGATCTCCGGCCGCCCGGCGATCAAATCGCCCCAGCGCGAATAATCGTGCTCGGTCCGCGCGTTCAGATGCAACGCCGCCGGCAGCCCGGCCGTCGCCATCTCGGTCCACGCCAACAAAATCCGCTTCATCGCATGGAGGTTGTCGGTTCGCGGCACGTCGGTCAGCACGCTGTAGTTCGGCGTGGTGACGAGAGTGACGCCGAGGTGCTTCAACGCCGCCAAGATCGATCTGCGGTCCGTCAATTCCCACCAGCGCTCGATCGGCCCGTCCTTGCCGACGCCGCTGACCACGATCTGCGCGCCGTCGGGAATGAGAAACCGCGCGGCGAGCTCCGCGCGAGAGCCGACATGGACCTTGCCGGTGGCCATGTTGACCAACTCATAGAGCGAGATCGCGACGACAGGCTCGTCGAGGATCGCGGCACGGCCATAACGGTGATCGACAAACGGCACGATGAGCGGGATCTTCGGCACGCCGTTGGCGTGCGTCCGCGGCGCATTGTCGAAGCCGAGCCCTTTGACCTCGCGCATGCGCGCGACGAAAAGGCTGGGATTGAACCGACACACCATGTCGCACTTCGCCTTGTCGGCGCAGGTGCAAAGATCGTGGCAGTCGAGGATACCGGCATCGGTATGGACGCCGCCGCAGCGATCGCGCTCGAGGCAGGTCGGACAGCCCAGCGATGGCGCATGATGCGCCGCGTCGTCCCACAGCCGCTGCGGCTGCCGGAACTGACGCGAGGGTTCGTGGACGGGCCGGCGGTTCATTTGACGGCGATCTCCGCGGTGTCGCCGAACAACCCGACGCGTTGAAGCTCGCCCTCGGCATAGCCGCCGCTGTCGTGGACGGCCGCGGTCATCTCCGCTGTCGGATTTTCAATGCGTCCCACGGACCGCAAGCCGTCGCTGACCACGAGCCCGTCGGCGGCGCTTTGGACGATCAGCTTGTCGCCAGCCTTCACGCGCGCGGCGGGGTTGAGCTTCGCCGTTACCACCCGCGACGCCTCCGACATCGTCAGATCGAGAAGAGTCGGCGTCTTCAGGCGATCGAGACCGCCGTCCCATCGCTTGCGCCACGGCTTGCCCGTCTGGGCCCGGATATAGTCGAGGCCCATCAAGCAATCTCCAGAAGCGGGCTGAAGGATTTGGACTTGCCCTGCCGCCGCTCGATCAGCAGGCCCTTGTTCGCAAGCGCGGAGAGCCGGTTGTTCCACGCCGTCGGGCCGATTGGCTGGTCGGCGAAGCGCGCGGCGAGCTCGGGCGCGGAGATCATGCCGACCTCGCGAACGGCATCGAAAGTGGCGCGCTGCGCTGGATCGAGATCGCCGAACAAGCGAGCAGCGACGACCTTACCCAGCGCATCGAGATCGCAGGTCAGGACGACATCACCGCGCGCACGGACGAAAAAGTCCAACTCCTCCGCGACGGCGGCGGGCAGGTTGGCAGCGACAGGGTAGATGTTCGGCAGCGCCTGTCGGGCGTAGTCGCGGAAGCCGATCACCGACTCGCGCAGGAACGACGCCGTGGCGACCTCAACGCCTTCGAAATCCAAAAATGCCAAGGTCGGGGTGTCGGCCGAGGGCGTTGCTGCGATCAAGGCGCTCAACAGCCGACGTCCCGGGATGGCGCCTGAGAGAACCTTTTGGCCGTCCATCAGATCGAGCAGTCTATGGCGCAATTCACAATCCTCACGTTGATAACGTGAATATAGTGAATGAGTCGCCAAGCGTCAAGAGCTCTCTGGAATGCGTCCGGCTTTTTACGAAGCGCGTTCGTCCACGGCCGTGCCGGATTGCAGAAGATCTCGACACCGCAGCGCGTTCTAGTGCGCAACCTGGCGCGGTGTGTCGCATGTGCCTTGGTCGCCCTGGCCGGAAAGTCACCGCGGCCAAGGGCGGATGTTCTGGCCGATCTCCTCGACCCAGGGCATCGTGTATTTCTAGGGCACCTCGCTGTGCGCAGCATGGGGCGAAGAGCTCGCCATTTTCTGAGGCTGAGAGGAATGTTCACAGATCAGCGGCAATTAGCGTTTCCTGCGAATTGGCGACGATAGAGCAATAGACTCCGCGCCTCCGATCTGTTACAAGATATGCTGAAATTCGCACTTTATGCTAAGTGTCGCATATGGAACAAGATGCTCCCCGCCTCCCTCAAGGTCGTGCACAGCTAGTCCGCGTCCTGTCTGCGGCAGGGGACGTGATCCATGTGGACGACGTGGCCAGCACTCTGCAACTCGACCGCATCGCGGCCGCCCAGCGTCTTTCGCGCTGGACCGAGCAAGGTTGGCTGAGACGCGTCGGTCGGGGGGCCTATGTCGCCGCTTCGATCGACACGATGGGATCCGATCGCGTCCTCGACGATCCCTGGGTGCTCGTCCCCGCGCTCTTCGCGCCGGCATATATCGGCGGGCGCACAGCGGCCGAGCATTGGGATCTCACCGAGCAAATCTTCAAGGACATCGTCGTGATGACGGCTCAGGCCGTGCGTCAGAAGCGACAG
Organism: Hyphomicrobiales bacterium; assembly: GCA_019075925.1. Classification (GTDB taxonomy): domain Bacteria; phylum Pseudomonadota; class Alphaproteobacteria; order Rhizobiales; family Xanthobacteraceae; genus BOG-931. The sequence goes on from JAGXAC010000002.1 coordinate 15,412, forward strand.
GAGCGGCACGGCGCGCTGTTCTCGCTGAAGCACATCGATGAGCGGAAGCTCTTTGGTACGAAGAGTGTCTGGCGTCATCAGACCCGCGTGCCCGTCTCCGACGTGCACCGCACTGTCATCGATATGCTGGACGACCCTGCAGTAGGCGGCGGCATCCAGCATGTAGCGGATTGCCTTGCTGCTTATCTGCGACGCGGCGACCGCGACAACGAAAAGGTCATCGAGTACGCGGTGCGTCTCGGCAACGGCGCCATCTTTAAGCGCCTCGGTTTTCTGGCCGAGCGCTTGCCCGACGGTGCTGAGCTCGCCCGCCTTTGCGAACACCATCTAAGCGGCGGCCATGCGAAGCTCGACCCTGCCCAGGATGGATCGCATGTGGTGACAAAGTGGCGGCTGCGCGTGCCCCAACGCTGGGCTCGCGAGGAAACGACATGATCGATAAGCGTGAAATCCTCGCGATCTCCCAGCAGACGTCCCTCACGCCACACGTCGTCGAGAAGGATTATGTCCTCGGATGGATGCTCGCCGGCATCTACAGCCACGAAGACCTCGCGGAGAGTTGGGTGTTCAAAGGCGGCACCTGCCTGAAGAAGTGTTTCTTCGAGACCTACCGCTTCTCCGAGGACCTCGACTTCACGCTCACGAAGCCGGAGCACCTCGACGCCGGCTTTCTGAAGAACGCATTTTCTGAGATCGGCGAGTGGATTTACGAACAGACCGGCATCGAGATTCCAGCCGACAAGCAGGAGTTCGAGATCTATCAGAACCCGCGCGGACAGATCTCGTGCCAGGGAAAGATCAGCTACAAAGGGCCCGTCTCATCGACCCACGGTCTTCCGCGGATCAAACTCGACCTGACAGCGGACGAGCGTGTCGTTCTGCCGCCCGTCCAAGCGCAGATTTTTCACCCGTACACCGACGCTCCAGACGAGGGCATCCACGTCCTGGCCTACGACTACATAGAGGCGTTCGCCGAAAAATTCCGGGCTCTCGCCGAGCGAACGCGTCCTCGCGATCTTTACGACGTGGTGAATCTGTACCGAAACGGCGAAGCGCGCCCGGAGCCGCGGCGCTTCATGGAGGTCCTGCGCGCCAAATGCGAATTCAAGGGCATCGGCATTCCGAGCATAGCTGACCTTGAGCCTCACCGTGCGGATCTTGAGGCCGGTTGGACCCACATGCTGGAACACCAGCTTCCTGCGCTGCTACCCGTGGCAACTTTCTGGGACGCGCTCCCGGAGATCTTCGCTTGGCTCCAAGGCGCTATTCCGCAACCCCTCGCGGCGATGCCCATCGGCGCTGGTGATACACTCATCCGCGAGCGCATAGTCGGCCTGCCTGCCGGCGGTCGAGGGCAAAACTATATCGAGATGATCCGCTTCGCAGCGGCCAACCGTCTCCTCGTTGAAATCGACTATCGCGATAAGCAGGGCAACCGCTCAACCAGAGCAATCGAGGCTTACTCGCTTCGCCGCTCGCAGGCGGGAGACGTGTTGCTCATGGCCGTGCGTGCGGACAACGGCCAACCGCGCAGCTATCTGGTCAATAGCATTCTTGGGGTGAACGCCACTCAGACGTCATTCTCGCCGCGATATCCCATCGAACTCACGCCGTCTGGCCCCCATACCATTCCGCACACCGCGAGTTCGGGTTCGGGAGGTGTTTTCGGACTGGGCCGTTCGCCCATTCGGCGCCCACCTGTCCGCCGATCGGTCCGAAGCACGAGTTTCGGGGCGGCAAGCGGTCCAACCTACGTTTTCAAATGCACCGTCTGTGGAAAGACCTTCAACAAGAAGAGCTATGACGCGACGTTGAACAAGCACAAAAACAATCGGACTGGCTACGAATGTTACGGCACGTTCGGAACATTTGTGAGAACAAAATACTAGCGAACCGGCGGTCTATGGTCGGAGAGGATTGGCTTGGCAACAAAACTGCGGACGAGATGCTTGATCATGATTGTGCAACAGGCCGTTGCACAAATGGCTTGATTGAGGCCCTCCTCTTCAAGGAGCTGCGACTCCGCATCGGGCCTCTGTACAAACCGCAGGTCCACCCATTATCCATCCACCCGCCGACTCGAACGAACTCGAACCAAGGAGCTTTCCGTGAACCCGGGCGCGGCGTGGTGCTCTCGGAGCAGCAAGCCAGATGGTCGAGCATTGAGCAATTCGCCGATCTTTGAAGTCGTCCTCCTGTCCACTCGCGCTGCACTATGTCATCTCTATTTCTCACACCCGAGGAGGTCTACGAGCGTTATCGAGGAATGATCAGCTTGGGCACGTTGCGCAATTGGCGGATGATGAAAATCGGGCCATCCTTTCTGAAGCTCGGACGCGCGGTTTTATATCCTCTCTCGGAGTTAGAGGCATGGGATCGAAAGAACCTCGTGATCTGTCGTGCTGCAAAGGTCTTGAGCGCGAAGGAACGCGAGGCAGCGGGATGATCATGAACCGTCAATATCCACCGCCTCCAATCTCCGGCCCCACTGAAATCAACGATTCAAGAAATAACAATAAAATCAGCAACATGTGGATGAGAGTGGTTTGGTGCATAATCATCCGTCCGGCGATCCGACCCCGTCGCGCGCCGACATCCAGATGACGCAGCAGATCATCGCCGTGGCGCAGCCACTCGGCGTTTCCGTGCATGACCACATCATCGTCGGCAAGGACGGCCACTCAAGCCTCAAGGGGCTCAAGCTGATCTAGTTCGAAGACTTCGACTGGTCGCCGGATAAATGATTTAAACGGCAATTCGCCACGTATTATCCGTTTATCAAAGCACATTGGTCGGCAAAGGAAACGTTCGCTTTGTGAATCAACACGCTGCAATGCCCACTTTCGGCCGAGCGGGTCTTTAGCCGGCCGGAGCGGCGCTAGCGGGCGCTGGCAAGCTGCAAGGCGTTGAACCGGGCGTTCTGCTCGTCGCTCAGCGTCTTTTGAAAATCGGCAAGCGCGACCTGAATGGTCTGCGCTGCACGCCAAGCGGCGTCGAGGCGCTCTTCGGTCGCTTCCAGCCGGCCCAAAGCCGTGCGCGACACCGCGCCGGGGCAGTCGGCATCAAGATTGGCTTGCGCTCGATTGAACGCATCCTCGACTTTGGCCAGGGCCGGGCGCTGGGCAACCGTCGGCTGCACGGCGCGCTCAAGTTCGGCCAGCGATCGCCGCGGCGATCCGCCCGGTGTCTTGCAGGCCGGTGCGATACCGTTGAGGGCTGCGCCCGCGCCGTCAAAATGGGCGCGCTGCTCATCGTTCAAAGATTGTTCGAAAGCCTGCAGCGGCGGCCGCACGATCTCCAGCGCCATAATCATGGCGTCGAGCTGGTTGACCATCAGCTGCAAGCGCGCGACCGGTTGAGCCGGGATTTCAGTCGGACAGGATTTGATCAGATAGCCGTTGGCCTGACCAAGCGCGGTGCCGAGCTTCTGTAGCAGCGGCTGCTGCTTGGCGTCGGGCGATGTGACCTTGGTGATGCGGCCGACGATCTCCGCCGTCCGATCGCGATAGGGACACAAGTCCGCATTGCGCTGCGGAGCGTATTTGGCAAAGGCTTGGTCGAAAATATCCCGGTAGCCGAACGACCAAGACGACGACGTGCTCGGGGTAAAAATCTCGTCATAGATCGACGGCCAGGCGAGCACCGGATAGAGCAAGCTTGGCGGCCCGGCCGGGGCGGCTTGCGGCGTCTCGGTGGCGGCCGGCTCAGTCCGCGCTACATGCCGATGGCGATGCCCGCCAGGGATAGGCACATATAAGTGGAACGGCCCAAAATTCAGGCCGAACGCGCGGGCTGCGTGCGATGTCGGAAAAAGCGTAATGAACGCAAGTGCAATAACGCCAAGACGCGCGCTGAACGTCGGCATGGCTCAAGCCCTCCAAAAACCAGCCCTGAAAGGCACGGAATAACGCGCTCGAAAGGCATAAGTTCCGTCAGCCGCGTCGCGGGCACATTACCCGTGCCTTGATCCCTGCCTTAGCCCCTGCCTGGCCGACGCGCCTACGTCCGCTGCGGATTAAGGGCGCGCAGGCCGTAATAGTTACACAATATCGCTTCGATATCGGCGGGAAAGAACGGCTTTTTGAGGAAAGCTGCGCCGTTTGAGCGGGCGCGCATTTCCACAGCCGGGTCCTGTGTCGAGGTGATGAGGACAAAAGCCGGGTCGCGCTTAAGGCGCCGAATCTCCGCCATGGTTTCCAAGCCGCTGAAGCCTGGTAAGTTGTAGTCGACAAAAACGATGTCGAAATCGACATTGCATGCGAGCTCGATCGCCTCACCGCCCTGCGCCGCCTCGCTCACATCGAACGGAAAGCGCGTCGCCGCGAGCGTCTTGCGCACGATGCTCCGCATCGTGGACGAATCGTCCAGTACCAGCGCGCGGCAGGTCCGCCGCACGCGGCTGACGTTCTCCAAAAACCGCTTTGCGTCCAGGAACTGCACGGGTTTCGTCGCGATGGCATCGGTCGGAAATGCGCCAGTGGTCTTGTTCGGTTCCGTCAGCAGGACCGTGAACGGCGGCTTTGTCGCTTCACGCGCAGCCGCAACCATCTGCGCAATGGCCCGATCGCCGAGCGCCGCATCGATCAAAAGGAGATCGACATTGGCTGCGAGCAAACGGATGCCGATCTCGGCGTTCTCCGCTTCGACTAACTCAGCCGGCGTGCGTGCCGTCGCAACCGCTTTACGCAACAGGTCCCGATCGCCCGGCAAAGCCGAGGCCACCATCACCTGGACCGAAAACAGGTCGTCGCTCATGGCGCCCGCCTTTCCTGAACACCAACCGCCTCGCCGCGGCAAGCTCGGCGGTCGCTTTGTTTACAACTTGTGATGGTATGCCACGTCAAGCCAGCCCACCAGCTTTTCACTGAATTCGCCGTGACCACCGCTGCAGCATATGCCGCGCCACCGCGTCAGCCGGATACGGCAACAGGCAGCCCAAGGACTCAGCAGCCCCAGAACGAAGCAACCCGAGAACGACGATGACACCCGGCAGCGGCCGAAAATTCCACTCGGGGAATAGGGTTCGCCGGTTACGTGGCCGGGCCGGCTTACGGCGTCTTTTGATCGCCGCGCGGGTTGGCGAGCAGCATCTGCGTGCAGCGAAACAGCGCAATGGTCTTGCCGGTCGTTTCGCTTTTAACCTCGGCATCCCAGACTTGGGTCGTGCGTCCGCCGTGAACGAGGTTCGCCTCACAGACAATGCGCCCTTCGAGCGTCGTGCCGATGAAGTTCGTCTTAAGCTCCAGCGTCGTGAAACCGGCAACGTCGTTCGGCAGCGACATCATGCAACCGTACCCGCACGCGGTGTCGGCCAAGGCCACGACCGTCGCGGCATGCAGATAGCCGTTCGGCGCCAGATGCCGCTTGCCGATGTCGATGAAGCCACGCGCAAAGCCGCTGCGAAGTTCTTCCCAATCGATTGACAGAAGATCGGGCAAATACCCGGCTTGCTTGGCGCGGTATAGCTCGATCGCGCTGTTCATGATGAAATCCTCGTGCGCCTTTTCGCTACTGCCGCACCAGCAGCACCGGGTCCGCGCTCTGCGGCACACGAAGCCAAGTGTTGGCGTCATTCTCTTCGAACCGCCAACTTTGTCCGCGTGCCGACAGCAGGACCAGTTCGCCCCGCTCCATCCGCCACGCCGTGGGGCCGAAGCGGGCGATCAACGCGTCACAGCCGGGCTTGATATTCAGCGCCAACGTGCCTGCCGCGGCGGGAATCCCGGCGAGCGTCAAGCGGCAGATCGGCTTGCCGGCGCCGCGCGCCACCGCCCAATCTCCAATCATGTCGCCGGCCGACCGTATCGGCGCCGCGGCGGCGCTTTGCAAAACGTAGCGGCCTTCGCCGGGCTGAAAACCGTCGAAGATACCGCTTTCGACCTCGGTGAGTTCGAGCAAGGCATTGCCCTGCGCATCGAGAAGCCGCAGCGTTCCGAATTTGTCCATGGTCCAGCCGGCGACATCCTTGGTCGAAGGAAACAGATTGGCGCAATTGCGATCGAGGTCGGCCCGGTAGCCTCCGGGCACGGCATCAGTCTGAAATGTGATGCGGCAGACCCTGTCGCGATCGGCATTGGAAAGCTCCCAGGCGCCGATCACCGATTTGGCGGCGTCGCTGAGACCGGATGTATCCTGCGCCAGCGCGCCGCAGCAAAGACTCATGGCGATTCCTACGCTGGCGACGACGCTTCGCACCATGCCCTGCCCTTATTTTGCGCGTTCATGCTGAATGCTAACACGCGGTCAACAGTTCCGTCATGCACACGATACCGCCGGCCGGCGCTTGTGATTGTTGCCCGGTTCCTTACATTGATGGGCGTAAGCCAGCAGGCAGCGTGAGGCATGGCAGAACACCACGATCAGCCCGAGCGGCCCCGTCTTGAGCCCGAAATCATCCCGCCGGCGCGATCGCGGGGCGATAACGAATGGCCGCCGCATGCCTGGCCGCCTTACGCGTCGGCCCATACGCGCCAACGCATTTATGTCGCACGGCTTGGCCCATTCGGTTTCGCGCTGCTGATGGCGATAATCGGCATCGTAGTGGCGTTGATACTGCTCGCCGTGGTGGGCGCGATTCTGGTCTGGATTCCGATCCTCGCCCTGCTGCTTGCTGCAGGCGTCGTCTATCGGCTGCTGCGCCGGGAACGGCCTCTCGGCCGGTAACATTAATTCATCCCAGTTTGGGTTAAGCCGCGTAATTGCCTGGACACGCAAGGCGCAATACGGACTGAGTTCGCCCCACGCAAACACGAGGGGCGCCTTGCGCATTTCCGCCAAAACCCGGCAACGACTTGCGTCGTTCGCGTTGCTCACCGGATCGGTCCTGATCTCGCTGAGCGCCGGTGAAGCGGCGACCAAGATTGATTCTCATGTTCCCGAACATGAAGGAATGAAATAGCGCCGCGATCCTCGAACGGACTTTGCGCCGGACGAGTTCCCGCTTTTCGGTTCAGACCTCTTCCTCCGAGCCGGCCACGGCCCCGTGAACGCAGGTGCGATGAGGCGGAACTTTGCGCCCGATCGATCATGCGAAGTCGTTTGCCCGTGACGGGAACCGTCGCCGCGTATACCACCCATTAACCGTGTCATCTTATGAATTGATTAACCATCCCGGCTGCCCTGGACATGTGCGATCGCCGGGCTTTGATTTGGTCTTGAGTGTGACGAAACGGGATTGGCGGTGCTGCACGCCGCCTTCGCTGTGACGCTGCGCTGCCGGCAACCGAGTCAGTTCGAAGAATGTTCGAATCGCCGCGCCAGATTCAATCGGCAAACGCCGGGACCGCCACCGTCCCGGTCGGCCTTGCGCCGGCCGGAGAGATCGATTTTCGGAAACTCGTGTCGATACTTTGGGAGGGCCGCGCGACCATCGCGTGGACCACCATCGCTTCGCTCGTTGCCGCGATACTATTCGTGGTCGTAGTGCCGCACCGCTATACCGCGGTCACCCAGATTCTTATCGAACCGACCGACTTGCGCGCCGTCAACACCGACATCAACGCCAATCAGACCAATAACGAAGTGGCGGTCCTGCAAGTGGAAAGCCAGGTTCGGGTCTTGATGTCGGATAGCGTGCTCGGGCGCGTCGTCAAGGCTGAAATGCTTGACCGCGATCCGGAATTCGTCGGCCGCTGGTTCGGTACCGGCGCCGACAGTACCACCGCCGCCATCAACGCGCTCAAGCACAGCATCTCGGTCAAGCGTGCCGAGCGCACCTACGTGGTCGACGTAAGCGTTACCGCGCGCGAGCCCGCCAAGGCGACACGCATCGCCAACGCCATCGCTCAGGCCTACCTGACCGAACAAACCAACGTCCGCTCGAACGCCGCCCGCCAGATTTCACAATCGCTGTCCGCGCGTCTCAACGAACTCAAGGAGCGCGTCCGCCAGGCGGAGGACCGCGCCGAAGCCTACAAGGCAAGCCACAATATCGTCGGTGTGAACGGACAACTGGTCGACGAGCAACAGCTGTCCGAGGTCAACAACCAGCTTGCGCAGGCACGCGCGCGTACTGCCGCAGCGAAGGCGCGCTACGATCAAATTCAGCAAGTACAATCGGCCAAGGGCGAAATCGGCGCGTTCCCGGAAGCGATTCAGTCGCAAACAATCACCGCGTTGCGCAGCCAATACGCCGAAGTTATGCGCCGCGAGGCCGAGCAAACCACGTCGCTCGGCGCCCGCCATCCCGCGGTGATCGAAATTCAGGCACAAGCCGACCGATTGCGGCGCATGATCGATGACGAGGTCCGGCGGGTCGCGCTTTCGGCGCGCAGCGACTATGAGAGCGCCCGCGCCAACGAAGCGGCGGTTGCCGCCAACCTGGAGAAACTCAAAGGCACCGCGATCACCACCAACGAAGCGATGGTGACGTTGCGCGAACTCGAACGCGACGTGCTGGCAAGCCGCGCAGTATATGAGGCATTTTTGGTCCGCGCGCGCGAAACCGGCGAGCAGGAGCGGCTCGACACCAAGAACATCCGGATCATCTCCCGGGCCGAAATACCGTTGCGCCGCAGCTTCCCGCCGTCGAGCCTGCTGCTCGCGATTGCCGGAATGCTGTTCGGGGTGCTGGCCGGCAGCGGCATGGTCGTCATGCAGGAATTATACGAGGTACCATCGCCGCACGCCTACGGGACCGGCAATGCAGCGCGCGGGGGTGCGGCGGCCGGCATGCTGGGCGGCAAGCTCTTCCGCACCATCACGCAGGCCTGGCCCTCGATCAAGCTGTCATCTCCCCCGATACCGGTGCTCGCGGTTTTGCCGAATGTCGACGTTTCGTTCGGCCTCGATGCCGCCGAGGACTCGAAATCGCGCTTCGCGATCGAGCTTCGCAAGGTGCTGAAGGCCGTGCACGCCGACCATGCCGGCCGCGAACATCCCAGCATTCTCGTCGTCGCCTGCGATGACCAGGACGACACGGTGTCGGTCGCGCTCACACTTGCCGCCGTCGCCGCGTCCACGCAACGCGTGCTGCTGATCGACGCCGATTTGGAACGCCGGACGCTGTCGGCAATCGACGCCGACCAGAACGATGCCGGATTGGTCGATGTCGCGACCGGCCGGCGCCAGCTTGCGGACGTCATCGTTCGCGATCAGCAAACCAATATCAATCTGGTGTCGTTTGTGTCGCCGAGCAGCCGCCGTGACCGCCGGATCAGCGAAACCGACGTCAGACGCGCATTCGATCAGGTCAAACGCTTCGACATGGTGATCGTCGCTGCGGTCGACCTGACGCGTGATCCCAGCACGAGCTTCTTTGCCGGCCTTGTCGACCATATCGTGGTCGTGGCCCGTACCGATGAGCCCTATGAAGGCCCCGTCAAGCGATTCGTTTCGCGCCTCGGCGTCGATGCGCGCAAGGTACGCGGCGCCGTGCTCACCGGCGCCAAATCCGCGTGAATGCTGCGTTCGGTACGCCGTCAACGACACGTTCAGGAATCTTCGTCTTGGCACAGCGCGGCGTTATTTCGACGGATCTTCGCCCTGCCGGCGCGGCGATTTCGCCCGACTGGTTGATCCGCAGTCTCCTTCTCGGCGCGACCTTTCTGCTGTTGTGGATATCGTTCCTGCCGTTCCCGGACCGGTCGTTGCCGCCCGAGGTTGCCGAGCAAGGCAGCATCGTCAACCAGATCGGCTATTCGCTGCTTTTTGTCGTCCTCGCCGCCTGGTGCGTCGTCCACGAGCCGTCCCGTTTGCTGCCGCTGGTGCGGCCGACGCTTGTCGCCGTGTTGTTATGGCTCGCGATATCCGTCGCGGCATCCTGGGATCCGTCGCTCTCCGCCCGACGTCTCATGTTCACATTGCTGACGATCGGCATTGCCGCCATCGTCGTGTTGTTGCCGAAGAACGTTCGCCATTTCGGCGATGTGCTGGCGGCGGTGTCCCTGATCGTCTTGGCCGCCTGCTACATCGGTATCTTTGTCGCCCCGTCGCTTGCGATTCATCAGCCGACTGACTTCACCGACATCGAGCTGGCCGGCGACTGGCGCGGCATATTCGGCCATAAAAACGAGGCAAGCGCCGCCATGGTCCTGTTCGTATTCATCGGGCTGTTTGTCGCGCGCGTGCGGAGCATGGCAATCGGCCTGTTCATCGTTGCGCTGTCGTTCGTATTCCTCGTCTTCACGCACTCCAAGACGTCGATCCTCATGCTGCCGCTGACGCTTGCCGTGGCGGCGCTGCTACCGCGCATTCGCCGGCCGTTTGTCGGCGTCGCGTTTGCGCTCTCGATCGCGGTCGGGTTCAACTTATTTTCCGTTGGCTCGATCTATATCGAGCCGATCCGTAATCTCCTCGACGCAACGATGGCCGATCCTTCCTTCACCGGCCGGACCGATATTTGGGAATTCGCTATCAGCCGCCTCGCGCAACATCCCTTTGTCGGCTACGGCTTTGCCGCATTCTGGAATACGCCTGAAGTCATTTATGGAATGAAGGAAAACTGGGCCAATACGGCAAGCCACGCGCACAACGGCTACCTCGACCTCGCCATCACAATCGGCATTCCGGGCGCCATTCTCGTCGTCGTCTGGCTGGTCGTGCTGCCGATCCTGGACTTTTACCGCTCCCCGCACGAAACCGCTGTGGCGCCGCTGGAGACGTTGTTTTTGCGGGTCTGTCTTTTCGCGGCCTATGCCTCTTGTTTCGAGAGCAGGCTGTTGCAGGAGGGAACCGGCGGATTCTTCCTGTTTACCGCGGCATTCGGCCTGCGCCTGCTTTCTGTGTCGCGCGCAGCGATCTGAGGCGGGCGAAAGCATCTCCTGAAACGGCCGGCGGCTTAACGTTACCGGACTATTGGCTTTGTGCTTGCACCGTCTCGGCGACTACGTTGCCGGCATGGATGGTTCCGGCAGCGCGTGCACGGTCGGCTTGATCACGCCGACTTACCGCCCCGATCTCGAACGCTGCGCGCTATTGTGCGAAAGCGTCGATCGGCACGTTACCTCCTTCGCGCGACACTATCTCATCGTCGCTGACGACGAGGTACCCCTGTTCGCCCAATTCACGAGCCGGCGGCGCCAGGTCGTGCCGGTGTCAAGATTTTTGCCGCGCTGGCTCAAGCCCATGCCGGCCTTTATCGAACGAAACCACCGGCGATATTGGTGGTCGTTGCGGTCCGCTCCGGTTAACGGCTGGCTCGTCCAGCAATTCGCGAAAATCGCCGCTGCCAGTTCGATACCCGAGCATCGAGCCTGCATGATCGACTCCGACGTCGTATTTTTTCGCAGCTTCGACGCATCGAATCCGTTGCGGACCGGCACGCGGCCGCCGCTTTACTTCAGACCGCGCGAAGTCGCCGCTGACGCACCGTTGCATGCGCGCTGGGTCGCTTCGAGCCACCGGCTGCTTGGACTGCCCCCGCCGGTTTTTCCGGCCGACGACTTTATCGGTCACGTCATCTATTGGGATCGTCAAACGGTGCGAGCGATGACGGCGCGGATCGAGACCGTAACCGGAGCAGAATGGGTCGAGGCCCTGTGCCGGGAGCGATCGGTTTCCGAATACATGCTGTACGGCTATTTCGTCTGCAACAATTCGGTCGCCATGCAACGCCACCGACTGACCGCAGCGACGCCTTGCGTCAGTTATTGGGACGACGTGCCGCTCGACGAAGCGGCTATCGAAGGCATGCTGCGCGGCGCCGGCGCCGATCGCGCGGCGTTCTCGGCGCAATCGATTTCCGGCACACCGGTGTCGCGCATTCGCGCGGTGCTTCGCCGGCTGCAGAACGACACTGCCGGACGGTCGGCCTCGCTCGCCCCCGCTATCGAGACCGCCGACGAACATCCCGCGCCAGCGGACCGATAGCTCGATCGAAGCGGGTTGTCGCCACCGCGCAGAGCGCCGCGAAGGGTTATTGGCGGGTAACGAATTTTCCGTCCCCGCGGTCGCTTCCGCTTAATCCTAATGTCTAATTTACCTTTGTTTTCTGTAGCTTAGCGATTAAGTATATGCAGGAGCCCAAGCCATGACGCCTGTATCGGACCACGTTTGTTTTGACGTGGCTGCCGACCGACCGCGGACGATACCCGTCGCCGCCATCGGCGGCCTGCCGATTGCGGTGATCGATCGCGCCACGTCGGCGGAATTGATGGTTGAGCTAGCTCTCAGCCGGCGCGACGTTGCGCGGCCGCCCGTCGTCATGACCTCGGCGAACGGCCAGGTGCTGTCGCTGTGCGCGCGCCAACCGGACATCCGCAAGCTTTTTCTCGACGCCGACCTCATCCATGCGGACGGCATGCCGCTGGTGTTGGTGTCACGCCTGTTTCACAAAACACCGTTGCCAGAGCGGGTCTGCACGACCGACCTTTTTCACGACGTCGCCGCGGTGGCGCAGCAGCGCGGCGCGCGGTTTTTCATGCTTGGCGCGACGCAGTCGGTCGCGACACAAGCAGCGCAGCGCACGCGGGAGCTTTATCCAGATCTCCAGATCGTCGGCTACCGAGGCGGCTATCTGCGCCGAGACAACGACGAAGACGAAATCATCGATACCATCAATGCCGCGCAGCCCGATATCCTCTGGTTGGGTCTAGGGGTGCCGCTTGAACAGACCTTCGCCATGCGCAATCGGGACCGGTTGCAAGGCGTGGGACTGATCAAGACCTCCGGCGGCTTGTTCGACTACATCGCCGGGAAAAATTCGCGCGCTCCGGCCTGGATGCAGAAGGCCGGGCTCGAATGGGCCTATCGGACTTTCCTTGAGCCGCGGCGTCTCGCCGGCCGCTATTTCGTCACCAACCCGCACGCGCTGTTTTTGCTTCTCACCCGGACAAAGCAAGCCGGCCAACCGGCGTGGGACCGTACCGGTGAGTAATTCAATAACGCCCTCGGTATGCCTTTGCGTCCCGACATTCCGGCGGCCAGCCGGACTGCGCAAGCTATTGGCGCATATCGAGCGATCGAACTACGCCGGGGCGACGACCGTCATCGTCGTCGACAACGACGCCGAGAACCGCGCCGGAACTGCCGTCGTGGAATCGGTCGCGCCGACCTTTCGCTTCCCGATCGTCTGCTCGGTCGAACCGCGCCGTGGCCACACCTACGCGTACAATACCGCCTTCGCGAGCGCGTGCCGCGCCGTTCCCCCGCCCGATTACATTGCGGTACTCGACGACGACGAATACCCGGAGCCGAATTGGCTTGTCGAACTGATGGCGGCGGCGCGCGCTTACGAGGCCGACATCGTCGGCGGTCCGGTGTTCCCGGTTTTCGATACGCCGGACCACTGGCTTGCCGAAAGCGGCCTTTATGCGCCGGAGCGTCACCCGACCGGGCGGGTGCCAATGATTTACGGCGCCGGCAACATGTTGATCCGGCGCACGGTGCTCGAACAATACCTCGACGAGCCTTTCGACCATGCCTTCGCGTTCACCGGCGGCAGCGACAGCGAATTCTTCCGGCGCTGTCAGGCGGACGGCCGTCGTTTCGCCTGGGCCGACGATGCGCATGTGTTCGAAACCACGCCGCCATCGCGCACGACCGTCGGTTATCTGCTGCGGCGGAAGTTCCGCACCGGCACCGAAGCAACGCGTATCGACCATCAATTGTCCGGCGGAGTTCGCGCGGTCCTGCGCCATTGGTGCAAGGGGCTCGGCCTCCTCGGCCTCGGCATTTTGTCGCTGCCGGCGGCGGCGTGGGGCGGCCGTCGCGCCGTCATGAACAGCCTGATCTGGGCCGCCCGCGGCGTCGGCTACATCGCGGCGGAATTTGGCATCTTTTACGAGGAGTACCGCAATCCGCGTTAACGGCCGCCGGGGCGGCGCACACCGGCGGCATCGCGCCGGCCGCACGGCGAACGCTCGGCCGCCGCGGTTCCTCGTAGCCCGCCGGGGTTAACACTAATTCCAGCGTTGATTTCTTTGTCGCACCAGAAACGCCTAAACATCGAGCGGGGTCGGTTGTGAGTGTTGGAATGACTGTGCAAATGACAACCGACGTATCGCGGTCGATGCCGGCTGCTGCCGCGCCGCCATTCCAATTCTCCATTGACGTCATTGACGGCGGCGACTTGGACCGGGCCGGCTGGCCCTCGATAGCCGATGCTTCAAGCGTGCTGATGCATGTCTATCAGTCGCGCGAGTTTCTCGATGTTTGGATGAATACCGTTGGCGACGCGCATTGTGCCCAATCGTTTCTCGTCGTCGTCAAGCATCGCCAGCATGGGCCAGTCTTTTATCTGCCGCTGGTCGTTGAAAAAAAATTCAACATACGTCTCCTCCGCTTCATGGATGCCGGCGTCTCCGACTTCAATGCGCCGATCGTCGTGCCCGGCGTCGAACTGACACGACAGGAATTTACCGCGATCTGGCCGATGATCCTGGCGCGGCTGCCGAAGGTGGACGCCATCGACTTGCAGAAAATTTCCACCAACGTGATGGGCTCAACCAATCCGCTGACCTATCTCGATTGTGTCCCGCACGGGACAAGCGGCCATGCGATCAACCTGGGCGTGATCTCCTCCAACTTGAACGCGCCCACCTCGGTTGCCCGGCTGCGCAAGAAATTGCGCCGGGATTTTCGCCGGCTCGGTCAGCTCGGTGAGACGGTTTTCCTGATCAATCCATCGCCGGCCGAGGCCGACGAGATTTTCACCACGCTGATTAAGTTCAAGCGTCAGAAATACATGGCCACCACCGGCCGTGATTTTCTGGCAATGCCGGGAATCCGCCGCTTTTACCGCGAGATGGCGGCGCCTCGGCACATCGGCGGCCTCAGCCATATCTCAGCGTTGACCTGCGGCGGTAAGGTCGTTTCCGCGCATCTAGGTTTCACCGGTCACGGCTGCTTCTATTACACCTTCCCGGCCTACGACCCGGCCTATCGGCAATACTCGGTGGGTCATATCCTGCTGCAACATCTGATCGACCAATGCCGCGCCGATGGATACGCGACGTTCGATCTTGGCGAAGGCGACGCGCCGTACAAGGCCAAATTGGCCACCCACGAACTGCCGCTCCGCGATCACGAACATGCACTGAACGCGGCCGGCCTGTTGTACCTGCAAATGCGCCGCGCGCGACGCTCGCTGACGCCGTCGACCACGCTCGATGCGCAAACCGCGGAGCCGCGCGGTGCGCGCGCGCCGAAACCGAACGATTTGCCGCGACGATTGACCGCCCGGCGGAAAGCGACCCAGCCGTGATGTTCGGCGAGCGACCGCAGGAAGTCGATGGAGTCTCGCTGCCGGTGAAAGTCCGGGGCATGGCGGAGCGTTTCATCGCGCGCTCGGTCCGCCGCAAGACGCTGGCGGTGCAAGACACGCCGCCGATCGTGACCTTTACATTCGACGACGTGCCGGTGTCGGCGTGCGAGACCGGCGCCGCCATCCTGGCAAATCACGACATCCGCGGTACTTTTTACGTGGCCGGAGGCGGCTGTGGTGCTGCGAGCCCGGTCGGGCGGCTCGCATCAATCGACCACCTCAAGGCGATCGCCGCGCACGGCCACGAGATCGGCTGCCACACTTACTCCCATCCCGAAGTCTCGCGCATCGGGATCGCTGCGCTCGATGACGAGATCAATCGCAATCGAAGCTTCGTGCATAATATCGACCGGGTGATTGCGTTGCGGAATTTCGCTTATCCGTACGGCGAGATGTCGGCTCGCGCCAAGCGACATCTCGAAAGCCGCTTCGATTCGTGCCGGTCGGTCCATCCCGGTATCAATAGCGGCAGCATCGATCTCGGCTCGCTGAAAGCGTGCCCGCTTGAGGGTGCGGCGGTCGACCACGACGGGATCGGCACGCTGATCGCCGAAACCGTCCGTGCGGGCGGTTGGCTGATCCTTTACAGCCACGATGTGGCGGAAAAGCCGAGCAAATACGGAGTTACTCCAAAGCTTCTCGACAAGGCGCTGATCGCGGCCAAAACGGCCGGCTGCACCATCGCGACAATTGCCGGCGCACTCGACCTCATCCGTGCAACCGCCGACCGGCGGTTGCCGGCCACACGATCGTGACGCCATGCAGGACTTGTTTTTTCCTCCACGCGACCCACAGACCGACGGCCAGCTTCAGCGACGGCGGGGCCAGCCGCGCGCACCGATCGTCAACGCCGGCAACAGCCGCCGCGCCACCTGGGACAAGCTGACGATTCCCAAAGTCACCGTCGTCATCGCCGCCTACAACGTCGCGCGGTTCATTCGGCAGAGTGTCGAAAGCGCGCTTGCCCAGTCGTTGAACAACATCGAAGTCATCGTGATCGACGACGGTTCCACCGACAATACCCAGTCGATCCTGCAGACGCTCTCCGACCATCGACTCGTCCTGCTTCGTCAGGAAAATAGCGGCGTCAGCGCCGCGCGCAACGTTGGGCTTGCATTGGCGCGCTCGCCATACGTCTTCTTTCTCGATGGCGACGACATCCTGACGCCGGACGCGCTTGCCTGCATGGTCGCAACGCTTGAGCACATGCCCGAGCGCATCGCTTGCTTCGGCCATCACATTAAAATCTCGGAGGATGGCGCAGAACTGTCGACTCGCTCTTATCTCCGCTGGAAAATGTTTCCGGCCGGCGACACGCTGCGCAATCTGATTGCGAAAAACTTCATTTCCGGCGCCATTTGCGTGCGCACGGAAGCCGCGCGCGCGATCGGAGGCTTTAATGCGGCGCTGTCACTGGGCGAGGATTGGGAGTTCTGGTGCCGCCTCGCCACGCTCGGCGACTTCGTGGCGATGCCCGACGAGGTCATCCTTTTTTATCGTCAGCGCTTCAGCAGTGCGAGCTACAAGCTGCGCGAATCTCCGGTTCGTCCGAATTGCGAAGCCATCGATGCGATTTACGCAAACCCGACCATCCGGCAATGTTTTTCCCCCGCCGAATTGACGCGGCGGCGGCGGCTCGCCGAGATCGATTCGTTCTGGGCCGGGGCCCGCAACCAGTACGTTCAAGGCCAGATGCTCGGCTTCCTGGCTTATTTGGCGATCGGCGCATTGCGCTATCCCGACAGCATATTGCGCCCGCGCCTCGTTTATCTGTTTTTTCGCGGGCTGAAGCAGCACGTCAATCGCACGGCGCATTCCCGGGATAAATCGTCTTTCGCCGGCACCATCGGACACGGCGCCCATAACCAGGGTGTCGAGCCGTGATGAACCCTTTCGCGCTGGTCTATCTGCTGGCGCATATGACGCCGGCATTGATCGGCTTCCTGGCGATGATTCTCTACAGCCATCTGTTGTCGCCGGCCGAATACGGCGTGTACGTGATCGGGCTCAGCGGCGCCGGGGTGGTCTCGGCCATTTTCTTCACCTGGGTTCGCCTGTCGGTGTCGCGTTATCAGGCGCGGACGCCGGACGTCGACCTGCGCCACGTGGCGGCGATCGCCTATGCGGCCACCGCGCTGGTCATCTCCGTGGCGTCGCCGATCGCGATCCTGATCATTCGCCCGAACGTCAGTCTCGAGATTCTGGCCGGGAGCCTTTTCCTGTCGCTGACCTTGAGCGCGTTCGAGATCACCCAGGAATTCAGGCGCGCCAAGCTCAATCCGGCGCGCTTTGCGACGCTGGCCATTGTTCGCAGCACGCTCGGTTTGGGATTGGGGCTTGCCGCAATCTCGCTCGGCGGCGGCGGCGTCGGTTTGCTTCTCGGCGTCGCGGCGAGCTTTTTGATCGCCAACCTGGCGACGTATCTGCGCACTCTGGCGCGGGCGCAACGCCTTTATTCCAGCGAATACCTCATGCAATTCGCCCGTTACGGGCTGCCCTTCTCGCTCGGCGCGATCACATTCGCTCTGCATAATTCGCTGGACCGCTTGGGCATCGCATACCTCCTGGGTGAGGCGGCAGCCGGCCAATACGGTCTGGCCGCGGAAATGTCGCGGCAGCTTATCGGCATTCTTGGCGCCAGCGCGGCGTCGGCGATGGTTCCGATCGCCTTTCGCACCCTTGCCGAGTCCGGTCCCGCAGCGACCCGGGTTCGGCTGGCGGAAGGTGCCGAACTCATTCTTGCGCTGATTGTGCCGGTCGCCATTTGGCTGGCGATTGCCGGCAATGTTGTTGCTGGAACGCTGCTCGGCGCGCAATTTCAGTCCGCCGTCGCGATGGTTTTGCCGCTGCTCGCGCTTGGGCGCATGTGCGGCGCAGTCAATCAATTGTATCTCCAGGTCAGCTTCCAGCTCGCCGAAAAGCCGCTGCTTCAAGTTGTGCATGATACGCTGCTGCTTGTCGTCAACCTCGCGCTGCTGTTTCCACTGACGCTGGTTTATGGATTAGCCGGCACGGCCGCTGCGGTATTGATCGCCGAAGCGTTCGGTATCCTCGTCGGCGTCCTGCTGTCGCGGCGAGCCTTCCGGCTGCCGTTCATCGGGGGAGCGGTAACGCGCGTATTCGCCGCGACCGTATTCATGGCGGTTGTCACCTATGCCGCCAAGACGGCGTTGGCCGGTCACGGCCCGGCGACGCTGGCGAGCGTGGCTCTGCTCGGCGGCGTCAGCTACGCCGGCGCCGCCATTCTTTTCAACGTTGCCGGTATCCGCGCGACGCTCGAGCTGTTGCTGCGCGGGAGCGGCTCGATCGAATCGGTTTTACCGGTGCGGCACAATCTGGGTGGCGAACAGCCATGAACCTGCCGCTGCCCGAAGAAGCCTTCCAGGCCAGCACCGCCCTGCCGGACGTGCCCGCCGCGCGTGGCAAACGGTTGTTCCTACTGACGCCGAGCGAGGAATCCTGCGCGGTCGAGATATTTACCCGGTCGCTGGTCGATACATTGCGCGCGCGTTATCCCGACGAAAGATACGAGCTCTTGCCGATCTCCAGCCACTGGCGCGACCTTCCGGTGGTTCTCGGCAAGATTCTCAACGCCGATCAGGTGATCTTCAATCTGCCCCTGGTGGCGTGGAAACGGCTATTGCTGACGCCATTGTTGATACTGCTGGCCGCGGCGCTGGCGCGGCGGCCGGTCAGCGTCTTTATGCATGAATGGTCGGGGCTCCACTGGCTGCGCCGGCTTGCGCTCGCTCCGATCGTGATGCTCAGCCGCACCATCATCGTGGTGTCGCCGTTCATTTCCGAACAGATTGCCAACAGCCGCTGGCTCATCGGTGCCGGAGCGAAGTGTCGCCTTGTGCCGCATCCGCCGACTATCCGCATGCCACATGAGCGCCGCGTCACCGAGCGGGTTCGACGGTTGCACGAGGCCACCAAAAATTGCGATGTCGTCATCGGCTGCTTCGGTTCGATCTACCGTGGCAAGGCGGCGACGGCGCTGCTCGACATCTGCAAGTACCTGCAAGGACGAGGTATCCGCGCCGCAATCGTATTTATCGGCAGCTTCACCAAGTCGCTCGATGGCTATGAACAGGAATTCCGTTCGAAGGTATCCGCTCTCGGGATCGACGATCAGGTTATCGTCACCGGCTACATCCCGAGCGAAATCGAACTCTATACGCTGTTCGAGGAAATCGACGTTTTCCTGTTTCTGTTCCCGGAAGGCCTGACCGCACGCCGGTCGAGCGTGATCGCCTGTCTGCATTCCGATCGGCCGGTTGTGGTCACCGCGCCCCACTCAACGACTGAATTTGCGCATCACGAAGGGTTCGCCAAGCTGATCCAGAACGGGGCGCTGTCGTTTATTCCCGCCGACGCCGACCTGCGCACCATCGCCGATCGGCTTTTGGCGGTGGCGCGGCAGGACAAACGCGTCACCCCGGTCATCGACGACGACGCCTGGTGGAGCGCCGCAATGAATGCGGTACGGGCGGCGTTCTGATGTGCGGCGCCCGGTAAGCGCGGTACGGCGAGGATCATGCCGCAGAACAAGCAGGCGACCGCAGCGCGTTTGACCCGGCGATCGGCCATTCTCGGGCTCGCCGGCACGGCGCTGGCTGGCGCCACGCTTCGCTCTCCACCCGGCGCACGGGCCGATTTCAACCTCGAACTCGAACCGCCGCTGCGGAGCCGCACGCGAGCTTCCGGGATCAGGTATGGGTGCGCCGGCGCCGCTCCGATTGTTCAACCGGATCGCATTTTGCTCGAAAAATTCGCGATCGAAGCAAACATTTTTTCGCCGGAAGGCGCGCTGAAATGGATTCAAACCGAACCGCTGCCGGGCAAGTTCGACTTTGCCGAAGGCGACAGTATCGCAGCGTTCGCCGCGCGCAACGACATGCTCATGCATGGGCACACGCTGGTCTGGTACACGGCTAATCCGGACTGGGTGGCCAACCTGAGAACCGGCCAAGCGGCACAAGCGGCGCTAGAGCGCCACATCAACGTCGAGGTTTCGCATTATCGGCGAAAAATCTGGGCTTGGGACGTCGTCAACGAGGCGATTGAGCCAGACGACCGTCTCGCCGAGGACTATCGCGATTCGGTCTGGCTTCGCTGCCTTGGCGCCGGCTATATCGATCTTGCGTTCCGTCTCACCCGCGCGGTCGATCCGCAGGTGCCATTGTGCTTGAGCGAATACGGCATCGAATATGTGGGACCGAAACCGCGGCGGCGCCGCGCCGCGCTGCTCGCCCTGTTACGCAAACTGCGCGAGCAAAATACGCCGGTTGATTGCCTGTCCCTGCAGTCTCACCTTGAAGCGCATCAAACGTTCGATCGAGCAGAGCTCACCGGTTTTTTGCGCGAGGTCGTCAAGCTCGGCTACCACTTGATGATCACCGAACTTGACGTCAACGACTGTCGAATCGGCGGCAGCCCGGATCAGCGCGACCGGGCCACCGCCCGTCATCTCGCCGAGTATCTCGACATCGTGTTCGCCGTGGCAAAGCCGCTCTCGATCGCGACGTGGGGTTTGAGCGACCGCTCGACCTGGCTGAGGCAATATTGGAAGCGCGCCGACGGTTCGCCATTGCGGCCGTTGCCGCTCGACGCCGATCTCAAGCGCAAGCCGATGTGGGCGGTGCTGGCCCGATATCTAGCGGGACAGGAGCGACAACCGACCTAAGAGAGACACGCTGGGCGCGGGGATTTCGGCGGTCAATTCCACGCCGTTTAACCGTTAATTGAAAGCAATCGCCCAATATCGTCATCGGTTTGCGTGCGGACCATCGGTAGCGTTAACGCCGGCTATTCCGGCCGGACCTTCGGGCCGCTTCTATATTGGATTGGTGAGGCGGCCAAAAGCGAAACCAACGATCGGCAAAGTCGCAAAGAATGTACGAGACTGTCGACAATCGAGCTAACACTCGCATCACATTGTCCGCGGAAACTCGGCAAAAATTCCGCGAACTCGCGGCTACCGTTGAAGCGCGCAGCCTGATGGTTTGGGGGGAGCATTGTTCAGAATGCACCTTTCCGACCTGCTACGCCTCCTGCGCGTTCTATACGCCGCGGCGCGATGGTCATTGTCGGAGGTTTGCCGACGGGGTCGAGCAGGGAAAGATCGGCCACGTCGCACTGGGCCGGATCCGCTTTCGCCGCTGGGCCAAACTGGAGGGCGCGGGTCCCGTGCGTCTCTTCTCTCGCAGAAATGCCCTTGCACGCGAATGGCTCGACCGACTGGTTTCCTCATCGATCATCAGGTTCTCGCCATCGCAGACGCTTTATTCGCGCCTGAACCGCTACTGGAATCAGTTTAAAGCAGCCACCGCCGCGTCGACGTCGGGTCGAATAGATGCATTCGTCGCCGAAGCTTGGCTTGCGTCCGGTCCACCGATCCCGCTGACCGTCACCTTCTTGCCGATAGACGACAAACAGCGAGGCTTGTTTCAGTCGCGCTTTGATTTGCGTGCCGGTTACAACCGCTTCGTGCTGCCCTACGCGGAAATCTCGGCGCACGTCGATTTGAGCGAGCGATTTCTCGTTCAGATCGAACCGATCGGAGACGCCGTCGGGCGCGAGGTCGTTTTCGGCCTGATCGATTTCGTCCGCTTCACTGCCGGGACCGATGCGACGATCGCGGATCGTGGGCGACCCGAAGCCGCAGCGCCGGGCATGCGTACCGTGGCCTTGCGCCCCCGCACCGCCAAGTGTGTCGTGTGGGATCTCGACGAAACGATCTGGCGCGGCACATTGGCGGAAGACGGACGCGAAGGATTGATGCTCAGTCCAGCCACGCTCGCGGCGGTGGTCGAGCTTGACCGGCGCGGCATTCTTCAATCGATCGCCAGCAAAAATGACCCCGACGCGGCGCTTGCGGCGCTGCAGGCCTTCGGCATTCGCGACTATTTCCTGTTCCCGCAAATCGGCTGGGGACCGAAGAGCGCCGGCATCCGGCAGATTGCGGAGAAGCTCGACATCGGCCTCGATACGTTCGTGTTCATCGACGACCAGGCATTCGAGCGCGGCGAAGTCGGCGAGACCCTTCCGGAAGTGACGGTACTGCCGCACACCGACATTCCAAATTTGCTCACCGGCCCGCTATTCGACGTACCGGCGACCCCGGAAAGCGCCAAGCGCCGTGCTCTGTATCAGATCGAGGAGCGCCGTCAGGCGACCTTCGCCAACTCCGATACCGATTATGTCACCTTTCTGCGCGGTTGCCGCATCCGCTTGGAGATCTCGGATTTGTCGCCGGCGCACCGCGAGCGGGCATACGAGCTTTCACAGCGCACCAATCAGCTTAACGTCTCGGGCACCAGATATTCGCGCGAGGACATCGAAAAGCTGATGAACCCCTCCGCCGGGCATCAAGCGTTTCTCCTTCGCTGCGAAGACCGCTTCGGCGATTACGGTATCGTCGGGATGTGCGTGATCGATCGCCAAACGGCGCGCGTGCAGTCGTTCATGATGAGTTGCCGCGTGCAACGCAAGCGGGTGGAGCAATCGTTCTTTGCGTGGCTGGCAAAGGAATTGCGCGCCATTAACCCCGGCAGCACCATCGAAATCAGCCATCGGCGTACGGAGCGCAACCAGGCCGTGGTCAAGATGCTCGAGCAGCTCGGCTTCGAATATCGCCCATCAAGCGATACCACCGGTACCTTCGCCCGGCCGCTCACCGTTCCGATCGCCGAGGACGACGTGGTCGAAGTCGTTGATCTGACTGCGGCACGATCCTTGGAACTAACTCGGAGCTAATCCTCCGAGCGGTCGCGGCAAAGCCCGACCACGCGATTTCCTTCGATCCGATCGGAAAAAACATTTCGAATCCGAAGGGCGTCGAATCATCGACGCTCTTTGTTAAGGTTTTCGCTGTTCCAAATATTTTTTGGCCGTTTCCGAGCATAGCCCGGTTCCATCAACTTTCAGCGACGCAAAAATCAGGAACTGATTAGTCACCCTTCGCGTTTGTCAATTTGGATGAACTGACTCCCGAAGGAGGATCTATGAGAAAGCTCGCACTTGGGCTCGTCGCCGCAGGCGCGCTCGTAGCCGCAACGGCATTACCTGCCGCCGCACAGGTCGGCGTGTACGCCGGACCGGGCGGCATCGGCGTCGGGATTGGTCCCTTTGGCGCCGGCGTCGGCCCGGGGCCTTATTATTATGGCGGCCCCTACTACAATGGTTATTACGACTACGCCGGTCCCGGCTACGTCGGCCCGGGCTGGTATGACGGCCATCACCGGTGGCATCACGGCCACTATCACCGCTAAACCGGACTTCAAGAGCAAGAAAGGAAAGGCCCGAGCGGGCCTTTCCTTTTGCTTTCGCTTCATACTTGACCGGCGACGCACGGACGCTGTTGCTTTACAGATCGCATCAGCGCGATGCACTGTTGCCGGAAGCGCCGTTGCAAGTCGTTTGCCTCTGGAATAATGCAGGCGGTTGCTGGGACAAATCCGGCGAATTTTCGTGCGCAATTGAATCTCAGTTTGTGAGCGCGCCGCAAGCTCCTATCATGGACGGTGAACCGACTGCCTGAACGGACTCGACAAAGATCGAGTCCCCGCCCGAACGCAGGCGCTGGCTCAGTCGGACGCGGGGGACGCGGCGCCGATGCTTGACGATTTATTGGAACGCAGGCCGTATAACTCCGTTTCAGATTTCGTCGACGCCCCGGTGGCGCGCGGGATCAAGGACAAAGCCGCCTTCATCGATAGCGACCGCTCGCTGAGCTATAGCGAACTGCAGGCGAAAACCTGCCAGTTGGCAGACGCGTTGAAGCAGGTAGGGTTACGCCCTGAAGAGCGGCTGGCGCTCCTGCTCGACGACACGGTCGATTTTCCCATCGCGTTTTGGGGCGGCGTGCGCGCAGGCGTGGTCGTGCTGCCGCTCAACACCCTGCTCGCCGCCGATCAGTACGCCTACATTCTTGGCGACAGCCGTACGTCCGCCATTGTGATAGCCGCATCGCTCGCCAAATCGATCATTCCAATTCTCGACCGGCTGCCGCGGCTACGCACCGTCATCCTGGTCGGTGCCGATGCGGAAATCCGCGCGGCCTTCTCCAGCCGCGACGTGCACGATTTCAACGAGCTGGTGGCGCGAGGATCTCCCGCCGTGTTCGCGGCGCCGACTTTGTCCGACGAAGTGGCGTTCTGGATGTATACGTCCGGCTCGACCGGCGAGCCCAAGGGCGTCAAGCACGTCCACACCACGATGATGGCGGCGGCACGGCTGATGGGTCAACGCGTGATCGGTATTCGCGAAGACGACGTCGTGTTCTCGGCGGCGAAACTGTTTTTCTCCTACGGCATGGGCAACGCGATGGCGTTTCCGCTGTCGGTCGGCGCCACCTCCGTCCTGCTCGCCCAGCGCCCAACCCCGGATGCGATCTTTGAGGTCATGCGGCGGCACCGGCCGACCATTTTCTACGGCGTGCCGACGCTCTATGCCTCGCTGCTGGCGCACCGCGATATGCAGCGGGGCGCCGGGTCGGATCGCCTGCGGCTGACGATCTCCGCCGGCGAGGCGCTGCCCGCCCATCTCGGCGAGCGTTGGCGCGAGCGCGCCGGCGTCGATGTGCTCGACGGCATCGGCTCAACCGAAATGTTTCAGACTTTTTTGAGCAACCAGCCCGGCGACATTCGCCTCGGCACCACCGGCAGGGCGGTGCCCGGTTACGAACTCAAGATCGTCGATGAGCACGGGAACGACGCGGCTGACGGCGAAATCGGCGAACTCGTGGTCCGCGGACACACAGCCGGCGAGGGTTATTGGAATCAGCGCGGCAAGAGCCGGCGCACGTTCGCCGGCGAATGGACCAATACGGGCGACAAATTCTACCGTGACGCCGACGGCTATTATCATTATTGCGGCCGCACCGACGATATGTTCAAGGTCTCGGGCATGTGGGTATCGCCGTTCGAAGTCGAAGCCGTACTCACCTCGCATGAAGCCGTGCTGGAGGCCGCCGTCATCGGCAAACAGGATGCGGACGGCCTGATCAAGCCGAAAGCGTTCGTCGTGTTGCGCGACGGCTATACGCTGAGCGACGGTTTGCTCGAGACTTTGCGGGTGCACGTCAAGGAAAACGCCGGACTATGGAAATATCCGCGCTGGATCGACATCCGGCCCGGTCTGCCGCGCACCGCGACCGGCAAAATCCAGCGCTTCAAATTGCGGGAATTGGATCACTAGTCAGACGCGGGCCCGGCTTCCCGCACGACGCTAGCCGCCTTCAAACAACCGCTGCACCAGACGGCGTGCCAGCACGCCAGCGACCCGGCGCCGATAGTGGCCGGGCGTGAATGTGGTCTTCATCGCCATGATCTGATCGCGCACCAGCGCGTCTAGGCCGGCAAATACCGGCGCGTCGAGAGGACCACCGCAGAGCTTGTCGGTTCCGGCAAGACGCACCGGCCGCGGATTGGTGCCGGTGAAGGCGACCCGCAGATCGGCAAGTATGTCGCCGTCCCGCCGCAACGCCACCGCGACCCCGGTGACCGGATATTCGATCGAGCGTCGGATGCGGATCTTGTCATAGGCTGAACGCAGGCCGGGGCTGTTACGCGCCCGTACGGCGGTGACGATCTCGCTCGGCTGCAGCGATAAAAAGAATTTGCCGTCGCCGCGTGTTACCGTCACAGGTTCATTCTGCCGCGCATAGCCGATATAAAGCTCGGCGAGCGGAACGGTGCGTTTGCCGGATACTCCTGCGATGTCAATCTCGGCATCGAGCGTCAGCAGCGCCGGCGCGAGATCGCCGCTGAAGGTTGCGAAGCACACGCCGCGGCTTTTCGGCGCGACGTGACAAATTTCGCCTGTGGTTTTCAGGCAGTGATGATTGGCCTGCCGCCACCATTCGCTTTGATTGTAGAAAATGCAGCGCGTATCGAGGGCGATGTTGCCGCCGACCGTTCCCATGTTGCGATGAGTCGGGCCGGCAATGTGACCGGCGGCCTGCGCCACAACCGGATAATTCTGCATGACGCCGGAATGAGCGGCAACCTCGGATAGCGTGGCGGCAGCGCCGATCTCGAGCGCATGCGCGTCGGCCTCGATGGTACGCAACTCATCGACACCATTGACGTCGATCAAGACCGGCGGTGCGACGATACCGCGCCGGATATTCACCATCAGATCGGTGCCGCCACCGAGAAGCCGGCTTGCCGGATGCGCCGCGCGCGCGTCGATCAGTTGCGCAAGCGTACGCGGACGGATGAGGTCGAACGGCGGGAGCGCTTCCATCAGCCGCCATTATTGTTGCGCGCAGTGCCACGCGCCCGCTTTTCGAGCGCGGCGAAAACGCGGTCGGACGTCACCGGCAAATCGTTGAAGCGCAGTCCCGTCGCGTCGGCAATGGCGTTGGTGAGCGCCGGCAGAAAGGCCGCCAGCGAGCCCTCGCCCGCCTCCTTGGCGCCAAAAGGCCCGTGCGGATCGTTGCTTTCGACTATGCCGACCTCGATCGGCGGCGAGTCCTGAATGGTCGGCACCCGGTAATCGAGCATATTGGCGGTCAGCATGAGACCGTCGTAATACGCGACTTCCTCGCTCATCGCCTGGCCCATGCCCATCCAGACCGAGCCCTGCACTTGGCCCTCGACCGACAGTCGGTTGAGCGCCTTGCCGCAATCGTGCGCCACCCATACCTTGTCGACAGTGACAACGCCGGTCTCATCGTCGACGCTGACCTCGACCACCTGTGCCGAATAGCTGTAGCCCATAGTGCCGCCAATGGCCGCGCCGCGATACTTCTTGCCGCCGTGCGATTCGGGAATGGTTGAATAATTGCCGGTGACGGTGATGGTGCCGGTGTCCTTCAATGCTTCGACGACGACCTCGTTGAAGGTCAATCCCTTGTCCTGCGCGCCGGCGCGATAGAGTTCGCCGAGACACTCGATTTCGCCGGGCTTCGCGTCGAGCTTGCGGGCGGCTGCGGCGATCAACACCGCTTTCAGATTATTGGCGGCGTCGATCGCGGCGTTGCCGACCAGGAAAGTCACGCGCGAGGAATAGGAGCCATTGTCCTTCGGCACGACGTCGCTGTCGCCGGTGACAATGCGGACACGAGAAAGATCGAGGCCGAGCACCTCGGCGACGCTCTGCACCAGGACGGTCGAAGACCCCTGGCCGATTTCGGCGGCTCCGGTCAGGAGCACGATCGAGCCGTCGAAATCGAGTTTGAGCTTGACTGTCGCATGCGGCTCGCCGGTCCAGTTCACCGGCTTCGATGCGCCGCTGATATAATGCGAGCAGGCCATGCCGAAACCCTTGCGGACATGGCCGTTGCCGCGCTGCCTGCCCTTGCGGTTTTTCCAGCCACTTTCCCGCTCGACCCAGTCCAGACATTCCGGCAGGCCGTAACTGTTCACCATCAGATCGTTGTCGGTAAACGTCGGCGGCGGCGGCAGAAGATTCACGCGGCGGACTGCGAATGGATCGAGATCGAGCTCTCGCGCCATGGCGTCGAGCAGGCTCTCAAACGCAAACCGGACATCGACGGTGCCGTGGCCGCGGAAAGCGCCGCAAGGCGGCGTATTCGTCAATACCCGCTTGCCGACGTATTTCACGTTATGCAGGTCGTAGATCGCGTACAGCATCGAGCCGGCATAGAGGATAGTGACAATGCCATAGCCCGAATGCGCGCCGCCGCGCATGATGGCTTCGCACTCGACGCCGGTGATCCGGCCATCCTTGCGCATGCCGATTTTCAGGCGGATGTCGGTTTCCGGCCGGCCGCGATGGGTAATGAAGGTTTCTTCGCGGTTGACCACGATACGCACGCAGCCGCTCGCCTTGCGCGCAAGCAACGCGGCGATCAGTTCGACATTGAGCGTCTCGGTGCGGCAACCGAAGCCGCCGCCGACATGCGGCTTGATCACGCGAATGCGCGACATATCCATGTCGAGGATTTGCGCCAGCATCAGGTGTACGTAATAAGGCACCTGCGTCGAAGCATGCACGGTAATGCGATCCCGCTCGGCGTCGTAATCGGCGACCGCGGCGTGCATCTCCATCTGGTTCTGACAGACTTCGGCGCAGTTATAGTTCGCTTCGCGCACCAGATCGGAGGCGGCGAACGCCGCCTGCACGTCGCCGATCTCGAAGAAGACGTCGCGTTCGATATTTTTCGGGCGCCTCTCGTGAAGTTCGACGGCATCCGGCGCCAACGCCGCTTTTGCCGTATGATAGGCTGGCAATTCACGCGCCTTCAGCTTGATCCGCCGGACCGCTTCGCGCGCGGTCACATCGTCCAGCGCGGCAACGGCGGCGACCGGTTCGCCACAATAGCGCACGCGATCTCGCGCCAGCGGATGTTCGCTGCGCGCGATCGGCAGCACGCCGAACCCCTTGTCGCAATCGGCGCCGGTGACGATCGCCTTGACGCCCGGCAACTTGAGCGCCTCCGAAACATCGACCTCCAGGATTTCCGCGTGTGAATACGGGCTGCGGAAAATACGGCCGGCCAGCATCCCCGGCGCGATGAAATCGGCGGTGTATTTGGCGCGGCCGGAAACTTTCTCGGGTCCGTCGACCAGCGGTACATAGTCGCCGATGTTATGCGCCGGCAGGACTTCGTTCACGGCGAGGCACCCGCTGCGTGCAACTGCGCGGCGTATTGCACCGCCTCGATGATTTTCACGTAGCCGGTGCAGCGGCAGATATTGCTGCCGAGCGCTTCGCGGATTTCGTCTTCGCTCGGTCGCGGATTGCGCCGCAGGAGCCCGGCCGACGCCATGACGAATCCGGGCGTGCAGTAGCCGCATTGCGACCCAAGTTTTTCATGGAAGCCACGCTGCACCGCCGACAGCCGACCGTCGCTGACCAGCGATTCGACGGTGTCGACCCGGCGACCATCGGCGAGCGCCGCAAGCATCAAACATGAAAGCCGCGGTTGATCGTCCACGAGTACGGTGCAGGCGCCGCATTCGCCGCCGTCGCAGCCCGTTTTCGTGCCGGTCAGGCCGACGACTTCCCGCAAATAGTCCAGCAACAAAACGTTTTCAGTTATCGCATCGGTGCGGGCGCGGCCGTTGAGCGTGAGCTGAAGAATGCGCGCCATACGGGCTTTCCGCGGCTTGTTCTAAATTGTGTCGTCCTCTTATCAGTATCCGTCATTGCATTCAAATCGCTACATTTGAAAGCGCGAGACGATGTCATCGGGGATCGGCAACGCCTTGATGCCGGATGGACTGGCGGCGTCACGTGTGGCCCAGACGCGACTCTCACGGCCTTCGACGGCGAGCGCGCCAGCGATCATCAGCCGATGCGCCACGTCGAAACTCGACCGGCGAAACTCGCCGATCTGCGAATAGAGTTCGACGACGTCACCGAAGCGGGCCGGCGTCACGAAGCGGGCACTGACGTCAACCAGCGGAAGAATGATGCCGAGCGCGCCGGACATGTTTTCCGGCTTCACACCCAGCGCCGTTTCAAAAAGGATCCACGTACCCCAATCGAAGTATTCGAAGAACCGGCTGTTGAACACGATGCCGGCCGGGTCGCAATGAGCCCATTCGACGGTGAATTGGCGGCGGCTGACGAGGTTTGGCATGCGCATTTCCGAGGACCGAACGGGCGTATCGAAGCGCATGGCTTCGGTCAAACGGTTGTCCAAGACGTCTGCCTAAAAAGTGAACAGTTATTTTCAATGGTTTTCGGCATGGCGGCTTAAAAATTAGGCGATGATGTTGCACGAATCGAATTCAAAATGAGCCTCGCGGCGCGGCGCAAAATTCCTCACATGACAATTTTGCCGCCAACCCAAAGGTTTAGCGCCAATCGGCGATTGGCACGCTCTTTGCGATCTATGCGATGGCGTGACGGCCCCTTGCTGTTCGCGCGCGTCAACAGAGGACATCGCGATGCTCAACTCTACTGGCGTGGTCGCCGCTCAGCGACCGTGGAGCCGCCGCTGGCTCACCGCCGTGGCTGGTCTTGCCCTTGGCGTTATGACGGCGTCCGCCGCGCGGGCCGAGGATACGATCAAGGTCGGTATTCTCCATTCGCTCTCCGGCACGATGGCCATCAGCGAAACGACGCTGAAGGATGTGGTGCTGATGCTCATCGATCAGCAGAACAAGAAGGGCGGCTTGCTCGGCAAGAAGCTCGAAGCCGTCGTCGTCGATCCGGCTTCCAACTGGCCGCTGTTCGCGGAAAAAGCCCGCGAATTGATCAGCAAAGACCATGTGTCGGTCGTATTCGGCTGCTGGACGTCGGTGTCGCGCAAATCGGTGCTGCCGGTGTTCAAAGAGCTCAACAATCTCTTGTTTTATCCGGTTCAGTACGAAGGCGAGGAAAGCGAGCGCAACGTCATTTATACCGGCGCCGCGCCCAATCAGCAGGCAATCCCTGCCGTCGATTATTTGGCCAGCCCGGATGGCGGCAGCGTCAAGCGCTGGGTGCTGGAAGGCACCGATTATGTTTATCCGCGCACCACTAACAAGATCCTTGAAGCCTACTTGAGGGATGTCCTCAAAGTCGCTCCCGAGGACATCATGATCAACTACACGCCATTCGGCTTCTCCGACTGGCAGACCGAAGTGTCGAAGATCAAGGCGTTTGGCTCGGCCGGCAAGAAGACCGCAGTCGTATCGACAATCAACGGCGACGCCAACGTTCCGTTCTACAAGGAGCTCGGCAACCAGGGGATCAAGGCGACCGACATTCCGGTGGTTGCCTTCTCGGTCGGTGAGGAAGAGCTTGCCGGCCTTGATACCAAACCGCTAGTCGGCCATCTGGCCGCCTGGAACTATTTCGAATCGATCAAGACGCCGGCGAACGAGGCCTTCATCAAAGCGTGGCACGAGTTCATCAAGAACCCGAAGCGCACCACCAACGATCCGATGGAAGCCCACTACATCGGTTTCAATATGTGGGTGAAGGCGGTGGAGAAAGCCGGCACCGCCGATCCGGACAAGGTGATCGAAGCATTGCCCGGCACCAGGCAAGCCAACCTGACCGGCGGCGTCTCCGAGTTGCTGCCGAACCACCACATCACCAAACCGGTGTTCATCGGCGAGATCCGGCCCGACGGCCAGTTCGACGTGGTCTGGAAGACCAAGGATCTGGTCCCCGGCGCCGCCTGGTCGCCCTACATCGCGACCTCGAAAAATCTCATCGGCGATTGGGTCAAGCTCAAATGCGGCAATTACAACACGGTCACAAAGAAATGCGGAGGCGCGTAAGCGCAACCAGAACACCGTAACGACGACGCAGCGGGGAGGCGGCATACGCCTTCCCGCTGTGCTCCAACTAACTAAGAGAAGCTGATCTTGGCTCGCGAGAGCGGATAAGGCTTGGTTCCGGGAACTTCGGGATGCGTTTTTGCCGAGCTTGCCTCGTCGCTCTGATAGTGGCCCTGTGCTTCGCGCCCGGTTGGGAGACCGCGCGCGCGGCAAGCGTGGCCGATGCGATTGCCCATTTCACCGCCGACGACTTCAGCGAAACGTTGACCGGCATCAAGGCGATCGCCAGCAGCGGCGACCCGCGCGCCGAAACCATCCTTCGCGCCTTGCAGGACGGCCAGCTTCAGTTCAGCGCCGAGCGCAAGGCGGTCTACATCAAAGACAATTCCGGCAAACTGACCGATGCGGCAACCGGCCAGCCCATCAGCGGCGATGCGCCCGCCGATACCGACAACGTTCGTATCAACAATCGGCTGCGCGGGGCGATCGACGCCGCGCTTGGCGGCCTGACGCTGCTCGCCAAAAGTCCGGCGACGCGTTACGACGCCGCGCAGGCTGTCTTCAAGTCGCGGCAGGCCAGCGCGCTGCCGACACTCGTTGCCGCTATCGCCAACGAACAAGACCCGAAGGTCAAGCACGCCATGCAGGAGGCGCGCGCGGCGATCATCCTGAGCGGAGCGGCGAGCGACCAAGACAAGCTGGCCGCGGTTGAGATCATCCGCCAGCGCGGCGACCAGGATTCGCTTGGCCTGCTTGCCAGTCTGCCGACAAATATGTCGGCAACGGTCATGAAGCGCGTCACCGCCGCCATCAATACCATCAAGAATCGCCTGGCGTTATGGGAAGCGGTTCAGAATGCCTGGTACGGGATTTCGCTCGGTTCGGTATTGCTGCTCGCAGCCATCGGCCTTGCCATCACCTTCGGCGTGATGGGCGTGATCAACATGGCGCACGGCGAAATGGTCATGCTCGGCGCCTATGTGACCTTTGTCGTGCAGGACATCATTCGTGCAAACGATCCGGCCTTGTTCGACTATTCGCTCGCCATCGCCATTCCGGCTTCTTTTCTGGTCGCCGGCGGTGTCGGCATCCTGATCGAACGCTGTATCATCCGCTTTCTTTACGGCAGGCCGCTCGAAACGCTATTGGCGACCTGGGGCCTGTCGTTGATCCTGCAACAGGCGGTGCGCACGGCGTTCGGTCCGAACAACCGCGAGGTCGGCAATCCATCGTGGATGAGCGGCGCCGTCGACGTTGGCGGCATCACCATCACCTATAACCGTCTATGGATCATTTGCTTCGCGATCGCAGTATTCATTGCGCTGCTGGCGTTGCTGCGCTTCACCCGCTTCGGCCTCGAAATGCGCGCGGTAACGCAGAATCGTTCGATGGCCGCCTCGATGGGCATCCGCACCAGCCGAGTCGACGCCCTCACTTTCGGGCTCGGCTCCGGCGTCGCCGGCATGGCCGGCGTGGCGCTGTCGCAGATCGACAACGTCAGCCCCAACCTCGGCCAAGGCTATATCATCGACAGTTTCATGGTCGTGGTATTTGGCGGCGTCGGCAATCTCTGGGGCACCTTGGTCGGTTCCTTTGTCCTCGGCATCGCCAATAAGTTCCTCGAACCATACGCCGGCGCGGTGCTGGGCAAGATAGCGATCCTCGTGCTCATCATCCTGTTCATCCAAAAACGGCCGCGCGGCATGTTCGCGCTCAAGGGCAGAGCGATCGAGGCATGACCCCGCACATTCTGATCCGATCGTTGGACCGCGGCGCGATTGTGTTTCTGTCGGCCGTCGCTTGCATTGCGATTGTGGTGCCGGTGCTCAATCTCGCCATGCCGCCGACATCGGCGTTGTATGTTCCCACCTATCTGGTCGCGCTGTTCGGCAAATACGCCTGCTATGCGCTGCTTGCATTGTCGATCGACCTGATCTGGGGCTATTGCGGCATTCTCTCGCTCGGGCACGGCGCCTTCTTCGCGCTCGGCGGTTACGCCATGGGCATGTATCTGATGCGGCAGATCGGCACCCGCGGCGTTTACGCCAATCCGATCCTGCCGGATTTCATGGTGTTCCTGAACTGGAAGCAGTTGCCGGTCTCCTGGTACGGCTTCCAGTACTTCCCCTATGCGGCGCTGATGGTGCTCGTGGTGCCGGGCGTGCTTGCTTTCGTCTTCGGCTGGTTCGCGTTTCGCAGCCGTGTGACCGGCGTCTATCTGTCGATCATTACGCAGGCGCTCACATTCGCGCTGATGCTCGGCTTTTTCCGCAATAATTTCGGTTTCGGCGGCAACAATGGGCTGACCGACTTCAAGGACATTCTCGGCTTCAGCGTTCAGGCGGAAACGACGCGCAACGCGTTGTTTTCAATTTCCTGCGTCGCGATCATGATCAGCTTTCTCCTCTGCCGCGCAATTATTACCTCGAAGTTCGGCAAGGTGCTGATCGCCATCCGCGATGCCGAGGCGCGGACGCGGTTCCTCGGTTACCGGGTAGAGTCTTACAAGCTTTTCGTGTTCACGCTGTCGGCCTGCATGGCCGGAGTCGCCGGCGCGCTGTACGTACCGCAGGTCGGCATTATCAACCCAAGCGAGTTCGCCCCCGCCAATTCCATCGAAGCGGTAATTTGGGTCGCCGTCGGCGGACGCGGCACGCTCACCGGCGCGGTGATCGGCGCCGTGCTGGTCAACTACGCCAAAACCTATTTCACCTCCGGATTTCTGGCGGCTTATTGGCTATTCGTGTTGGGTGCGCTGTTCATCCTGGTGACGCTGTTGTTGCCGCGCGGCGTGGTCGGCACGCTGCGGCAGTGGAACGCGTTGCGTCGAGATCGGGCATCCGCCGCCGCCGAAGACGGCGTACGTGAACCGTTGCCGGCGGAGTGAGGACGACATGGAAGCGCTGACCACCGCCCTCCTCTATCTCAACGGCGTGACCGTCTCGTTCGACGGCTTCAGGGCGCTCAACAATTTGTCGTTCACCGTCGAACCCGGTGAGATGCGCGCCATTATCGGCCCCAATGGCGCCGGCAAAACCACCATGATGGACGTGGTCACCGGCAAGACCCGTCCCGACCTCGGCGACGTCATGTTCGACGGCTCCTACGATCTCACCCGGCTGGACGAAGCCGAGATCGCCGAATTGGGAATTGGCCGCAAATTTCAGAAGCCGACCGTATTTGAAAACCAAACCGTCGCCGATAACCTGAAGCTGGCGCTTAAATCCGACCGCCGCGCGCGCGCGGCCTTATGGTGGCAGGAAAGCGCCGCCGAACGCGGCCGCACCGATGAATTGCTGGCGACCATTCGCTTGACCACCGAGCGCAATCGTCTGGCCGGCAGCCTGTCGCACGGGCAACGGCAGTGGCTCGAAATCGGCATGCTGCTGGCGCAGGATCCCAAACTCCTCTTGGTCGATGAGCCGGTTGCCGGCATGACGGACAAGGAGACCCAGCAAACCGCCGAATTGCTCAAGGAAATCAACCGCGACCGCACGGTGGTGGTGGTCGAACATGATATGGCCTTCGTCCGCGAGCTCGGCGTCAAGGTCACCTGTCTGCACGAAGGCGCGGTGCTTGCCGAAGGCACGATCGACCAAGTCTCGTCAAACGAGCGCGTGGTCGAAGTTTATTTGGGACGATAGCGTTAT